>NZ_JBMDIW010000026.1:0-66226 GCF_057808875.1 Caulobacter sp. FG7 | reverse complement strand
TCGCGACAGCTCCCCCTTCAGGGGGAGCATCTTGGACAAAGGGCCGGAGGGGGGGGCGCTTTCAGCTTCCGCAACGTCCGAAAGTCATCACCAGCTCCCCTCAGTCGCTCCACGACAACTCCCCCTTCAGGGGAGAGCATCTCGAAGCCTCACCCCACCGCCGTCAGCCCCCGGTTCCACGCCACCAACGCCGGCCCGGGCGAGAACCCCACGGCGTCCGCCTCGACGATGAAGATCGAGTGGCTGCCGGCGTCGACCACGGCGTCCACCCGGCACACGGCCCGCGCCACGCCGCCGCTGAACACCGGCGGCGCCTGGCGATGCAGCCGCCAGCGGCTTGGATCGAACCGCTCGTGAGCCCGCGACCCCGAGGCGAAGCGCAGGGCTTCTTCCTCGTCGGCCGCGCCCAGCAGCGCCACCGACAGGTCGGGGCGTGCAAGCAGCGCATCGTGGCACCCCGCCTCCTTGCGCACGCAGAACAGGAAGCGGGGCGGAGCCACGGAGAGGCCGGTGATCGAGCTGACCAGCAGGCCGCGCGGGGCCTCTCCGTCCCAGCAGGCGACGATGGCGACGCCGCTCGCCAGGTGGGCCAGCACGTCGCGGAAGTCTGTCTCCGGCTGCGGGACCGGAGCGCCGGCGTCGTACGGGGCCATGGCGTCAGCTCGCCGCGGCTGTGGGGTTGGCCTCGCGCTCGGCCACCAGCTTGCGCACCAGCGGCAGCAGGTCGCGGCCATAGGCGATGGCGTCCTCGACGGGATCGAAGCCGCGGATCAGGAAGGTGGTGACGCCCAGGTCGTAATAGTCGAGCAGGGCCTCGGCCACCTGCTGCGGCGTGCCGACAAGGCCAGTCGAGTTGCCGGCCGCGCCGGTGACGGCCGCGACGCCGGTCCAGAGGCGCTTGTCGAGGCGCGAGCCTTGCGCGGCCGCGTCCAGCAGGCGCTGCGAGCCGGCGTTGGGCGGACGGTGGCCGCTGGTCGGCAGGCCGGCCGCCTCGCGCAGGGCCTTGGCCTTGGCGACGATCTCGTCGGCGCGCGCCCAGGCGGCCTCTTCGGTGTCGGCGATGATCGGGCGCAGCGACAGCGAGAACTTCACCTGGCGGCCATGCTTGGCGGCGGCGTGGCGCACGCGGGCGATGGTTTCGGCGACCTGGGCCTGGGTCTCGCCCCACAGGGCGAAGATGTCGGCGTGCTTGCCGGCCACCGGGATCGCCGCATCGGACGAGCCGCCGAAATAGACCGGGATCTGGGGCGTGCGCAGCGGCTTGACCGCCCCGAAGCCCTGGTCGACCTGGTAGTATTGCCCCTTGTAGTCGAACGGCTTTTCGCTGGTCCATTCGGCGCGGACGATGTCGAGATATTCGCTGGTGCGGGCGTAGCGCTCGTCCTTGGTCAGGTGGTCGCCGTCCTTGGCCAGTTCCTCGTCCGAGCCGCCGGTGATGATGTGCACCGCCACCCGGCCGCCGGTGAAGTGGTCCAGCGTGGCCAGCTGCCGCGCGGCCAGGGTCGGCTGGGTGAAGCCCGGCCGGTGGGCGATCATGAACTTCAGGTTCTGGGTCACCGACGCCGCGTGCGCCACCACCAGCTGGCTTTCCGGACCGGTCGAGTGGAAGGCCACCAGGGCGCGGTCGAACCCGCCTTCGTCATGGGCGCGGGCGATCTTCTCGACGTAGTCGACGTCGATGACCGGGCCGGCCGGCGGATGGATCTCGGAAACGTTCTGGGTGTGGATGATACCGATGAATTCGACGCTCATGGGATGTTCCTCGATGTGCGGGTGAAGGTCAGTGGGCGTGGGTCGGCGCCTGTGCCGTTTCCTTGCGCAGGGCGCGCACGACGGAGGGGCGGGCGAAGGCGCGGGCGGCCTTGGCGCTCCAGGCGGGATAGGTGGAAAGGTCGATCTGCCGCCGCTCGGCCCAGCGCCAGATCACCAAAGCGTAGGCGTCGACGACGCTGAAATGCTCGCCCAGCAGCCACGGACCTGGGTCCTGGGCCAGCCGCTCGATGTCGGCCAGGGTTCGGGCGAAGCGGGCCTCGCCGGGCGTGGCCAGCGCGGCCTTCACCGCCTCGTCGTCGGCATAGCGCTCGGGCCGGGCGATCTGGGCGAAGGCCACGTGCACGGTGCTGGCGAACCAGCTCATCACCTCGTAGGCGTGGGCCAGCTTCAGCGGCTCCAGCAGCGGCAGGAGCTCGCTGTGCGGGTAGCGGTGAGCCAGGTACGTCAGGATCGCCAGCACCTCGGTCACGGGCTCGGCGCCGACCAGCAGGGTGGGGATGCGGCCCTTGGGATTGACCCGCAGGTATTCCGGCCTGCGCTGGTCTCCGGCGGCCAGGTCGAGCCGGCGCACGTCATAGGCGACGCCGATCTCTTCCAGGGCCACCAGCGGGGCCAGCGACGAACTTCCGGGCGCGATGTAGAGCGTCAGGGTCATGGCGGGGCCTCAGATCACGTAGAAGCCGTGCGACCCGTCGCGGGCCAGCTGGTCAACCAGGCCGAACTCCCAGTCGAGATAGGCCTGCATGGCCTCGGCGGCGTTGTCGGTGCCCTCGTAGGGGCGCTTGTAGATGTCGGTCGGATCGCTGGCGGCGCGGGCCAGGCCCGTCTCCAGCGCCCGGCCGGCGGCGATCCAGGCGGCGGTGCCGCCGTCCAGCACCCGCACCGGCTGGTCGGCGATCTCCTCCAGCTCCGGCGCCGCCAGACGGGCCAGCACGCCGTCGGGCGAGGTCAGGACGATAGGCTTGCCCTCGGGGATGCGCTCCAGGGCCTCGGCCAGCTGGGCGCGGATGGCGAACCAGGCGCCGGGGATGTGGCCCTTGCGGTGGGCGGGGCTGGGCGCGAGGTCCAGCACCACCACGGCCTCGTCGGCCAGGGCCTCGGACAGCGCGCGCGGCAGGATGGTCTCGACCACCGGCAGGTGCGGCGGCTCGGACGGTTTCCAGGCGCCCGTCGCCAGTTCGCTCTCGAAGCCGCCTTCCAGCACGTAGACCTCCCAGCCCAGCTGGGCCAGCCACGAGGCGGTCATGTCGGCGCGGGGCCCCAGGTCGTCGGCCAGCACGATGCGGCCGCCGCGCACGGGGGCGAAGACGTCGGTCTCCTGCACCAGCTGGCCGCCCGGCGCGCTGCGGAACCCCGGGGGGTGGCCCTTGGCGTATTCGTCGGGGGTGCGTACGTCGAAGCGGTAGAGGGTGCGCTTGCGGTCGGTGGCGAGGTCGGCCAGTCCCTCGGCGTCGATGCGCCGTACGCCGGCGCGATAGGCAACGTCGCGGGCCTTGGCGCGGGCCTCATTCAGGGTCTGGGTCGAGACGTCGGGGAACTTGCGGCTCTGGCCGGTCTCCAGGCTCTGCTGGGCCAGGGTCCAGCCGATGGTGCCGTTGCGCAGCGCGAAGACCGGGTTGGGCACGCCGGCGTTCACCAGCGACTGGGCGCCGATCAGGCTGCGGGTGCGGCCCGCGCAGTTTACGATGATCGTGGTCGAGGGATCGGGCGCCAGTTCCCGCGCCCGCAGCACCAGCTCCGCGCCCGGCGTGCTGACCCCGCCCGGGATGCTCATGGTCGCGTATTCCTCGAACCGGCGGGCGTCGAGGATCACCTGGTCGGCCTTGGCGTCGATGCGCGCCTGCACCTCCTGGGCGGGCAGGGACGGGGTGTGCCGCCGGGCCTCGACCAGTTCGCCGAACGCCTTGCTGTAGGAATTGACGTCCTGGAAAAGCTCGTAACCGGCGTCGGTCCAGCCCTGCAGCCCGCCCGCCAGCGCCCGGACGTTGGTGTAGCCCAGCGCCGCCAGCCGCTTGCCGGCCGGCGAGACCAGGCCCTCGCCATTGTCGTACAGCACGATCCGCGTCTCCTTGCGGGGCACGCGGTCGAGGATCTCGACCTCCAGCCGGCTGAGCGGCAGCTGCGAGGCGAACAGGGGGTGGGCCTTGGCGAAGGGATCCTCCTCGCGCAGGTCCAGGAGGGCGATCTCGCGGCGGGCGATCAGGTCCTGGCGGACCTCGCGGGGCGTGACGACAGGCAGGGTCATGGCGCGGCCTCGACAGGGAACGGCCGGGACCGCTCCCACAGGTTGGGAAGGGTGTCGTTGGAGTAGCCGGAGACGAAGGGCTTGCTTCGTCCCTCGGCGTCGTAGGTGGAGCGGCGCACCGCTCCGATATTGGCCCCATAGACGTGGATGCTGATCGACGGGCGATCGTCGAAGGCGTTGGTCACCCGGTGCACGTCGCCGACCGTCGGCGAGACGGCCTCGACCTGGCCGCGCTCCAGCCGGTGAACCGGTCCGTGTGGAACCAGGGCTTCGCCATCGCGGCGATAGGGCTGCGACAGCTCGGCCCCGCGCAGCACCCCCACCAGGCCCCAGACCGTGTGGTCGTGCACCGGCGTGGCCTGGCCCGGTCCCCAGACGAAGCTGACGACGCTGAACCGCTCGCGGCTGTCGCAGTGCAGCAGGTACTGCTGGTAGCGGGCCGGGTTCGGCTGCGCGTAGGCCTGCGGCAGCCAGTCGTCCTGCGCGATCAGGGCGGCCAGCAAGGCCTCGCCCTCGCGCAGGACCTCCGCCTCCTCGTTCGTACGATCGAGCAGGGCGCCGAGGTCTCCGACGAACTGGGCCAGGCGGGGAAGGTTGGGCGCGCTGCTCATGGCCTCACAGCGCGTACTTCAGCGTGACCAGCCAGGTCCGCGGATCGGGGAAATTCAGGTAATAGACCCCGGTCGACGGCGTGTAGGTCGAGGTCACGGGCTTGTCGCTGTCGAGGATGTTGCGGGCCGACAGCTGCACGGCCCAATGCGGGTCCGGCGCGGTCCAGGTGATCGTGCCGTTCAGGAAGCCCTGGGATGGGATGTCGTTCTGGCCGCCCGCCGCCGGGGTGGCGCTGCTGACCACGCCGCTCTGCCATTGGGCGTCGAGGCCGGCGCGCACCGAGCCGGGAACCTGGACCGGCACGTCCCAGGTGATCCCGCCCGACAGGTTCCAGCGCGGCGAGTTCAAGAGGCGGTTGCCGTCGGCGTTGACGCCTGCGCCGCCGGCGCCCTTGTAGTCGTCATAGACCGCGTACAGCCAGCCGACGTTGAAGTTCAGGCCCACCCGCTCGGTCGGCCGCGCCTCGGTCTCCAGCTCGACGCCGTAGGTGTGCGCCTGGCCGGCGTTGCCGCGGCGGCTGCCCACATAGGCCGGGTCGTAGAACGACACCTGCAGGTCCTGGTAGTCGTTGTAGAACGCCGCCAGGTTGGCCCGCAGGCGACGGTCGAAGGCCTGGGTCTTCAAGCCGGCCTCGAAGGTGGTCACGTCCTCGGGCGCGAAGGGCAGGGTGGCCAGGTCCAGGCGCGTGGCCCGGTTGTCGAAGCCGCCCGACTTGAAGCCCTTGGAATAGCTGACGTACTGCGAGACGTCCGGCGTCCACTGGTACTGCGCCGTCAGCTTGGGCGTGATCGCCGACCAGGTCTTGTCGGCCGTGCCCGCGATCGACTGGCCGATCACCTGGCCGGCCAGGTTCAGTACCTTGTTGTCGAAGGTGAATTCCTTCTCCTCGTTGGTCCAGCGCAGGCCGCCGGTGAGGCTGAGGCGATCGGTCACCGCATAGGTCGCCTCGCCGAACAGGGCATAGGCGTCGGTGTTGGTCACGTTGTGGGCGCGGGCGAAGTTGTAGTTGCCGGGCGTCACTGTCGGATCGGTCGCCTGCGCGTTGCGGCGGCTGTAGCCGTCACGCTCCACGAAGAACCGTTCGTGCAGGTAGAACAGGCCGCTGGTGAAGGTCAGGCGACCGTAGTCGCCGTTCAGCTGGACTTCCTGGGTGACGTACTGATCGTTGTAGTGGATCAGGTTCTTCTGGATCAGCGCCGCCTCGCCGTCGTTGTCATAGTTGACGGGATTGAGGTTGAAGCCGCCGTAGGCGGTGATCGACTTGATCTTCAGGTTGTCGTTCAGCGCGTACTGCACGCGGATCGAGCCGCTGATCTGGTCCAGGTCCTGGGTCGGCTCGACTTCGGAGTAGGACCGGCGCTTGTCGAACCCGCCGCCCGGCTGCCTGACCGGGATGTAGCTGCGGGTGTCGCTGCGGTCGCGCAGGGCGTTAAGGGTGAAGAGGACGTCCAGCTTTTCGGTCGGGGTCCAGCGCAGCTTGGCGCGCCAGGCGTCGAGATCGATGCGGTTGACGTCATGGTTCAGCGTCGGGTCGAAGGTCACCCCGTCGCGCTTGTGGTGGATGTAGGACAGGCTGCCCGACAGCTTGTCCTCGACGATCGGCCCCTCGACCAGGGCGCGCACGTCGACGGCGCCGTAGCTGCCCAGGCCGACCTCGGCCTTGGCGCGGAAGTCCTGGCCCGGATCGCGGGTGATGATCCGCAGGGCGCCGGCGCTGGAGTTGCGGCCGTAGAGCGTACCCTGCGGTCCGCGCAGCACCTCGATGCGCTCCAGGTCGTTGAACTCGATCATCGAGCCGATCTGGCGCGGCACGTAGACGTCATCGACATAGACGGCCAGCACCGGCTCCTGGATCGGGTCGGCCTCGCCGACGCCGCGCAGCGCATAGGTCTGGGTGGTGTGGCTGATGGTGACGCGGCTGATCGACAGGTTCGGGATCTGGCCAGCCAGATCGCGGATGTTGTCGACCTTGCGATCGGCCAGCACCTGCGGGCCAAAGGCCGAGATGGCGATGGCGGTCTTCTGCAGGTCGGTGGCGCGGCGCTCGGCGGTGACGATCACCTGCTCGACGGCGGCCGATCCGCTGTTGTCGGTATTGGCGGCCGGCGCCGGTTCGGCCGCCAAGGCCCCGCCAGAGACGGCGAGGCCCGAAGTGAAGGCGAGAAGTTGAAGCTTGAAGGTCTGCACGTCTTTATCCCCGACTTGTTCGGTGGGGATTTGTCGTCGTGAGGCCGCTTATCTCAACGAATATAAAATGATCGAGCGGATAGCTCTTCTCATATCGTCCGAAGTCATCGGATATATTCGCAACGCTCGACATCATTTCAGGAATGATGAGAGGCGATCATCCCACAGCGGCCGCACGTCGACCCGCGCGGGGATGATCTTGGCGGCGGCGAAGGTGTCGGCCACGGCCTGTTCCGAAGCGATGGCCGCCTCGCTGATCCGTTCGAGGATGTAGGGCGAGGAGCGCTCCTTGAACTCCTGGGCGTAGTAGGCCGCCTTGACCCCCGTCGCCTGTTCCCGCACCCGCGCCCAGCGGTCGCCGTCGGCGTTGATCCAGTCGAACACCCGCTTGTAGCGGCTGACATAGTCGCCCACGGCCTGGAGCCGCAGCGGATCGTCCAGCGCCTCCTTGGCCGCCGTGATCAGGTAGTTGCCCGACAGTATGCCCAGCGCCGTGCGCAGCACCCGCGCCCCGGCCTCGCGCGCCTGGTAGACGATGACGCCGTAGATCACCCAGGCGTCCAGCGCCCCGCTCTGGAAGGCCGCCAGGCCGTCCTGCGGACTCAGCGCCACCGGCTGGATGTCGCTCCAGGCCAGGCCCGCCTCCTGCAACAGGCGCAGCAGGATGTAGTGCGAGGTCGTAGCCTTCACATAGCCGACGCGCTTGCCCTTCAGGTCCTTGAAGGCCTTGGCCGGCGAACCCTTGGGCACGAGCACGACCTGGTTGTTCACGTCGCCCTGCAGCACGCCGACGATGCGGACCTGGTTGCCGGGCTGGGCGGCGACGAAGATCGGCGGGATCTCGCTCATGCCGCCGAAGTCCAGCGCCCGGGCGTTGATCGCCTCGGCGATCAGGTTGCCGCCGGCGAACTGCGTGCGGGCCAGCTTGTAGGGCGGATCGGCGATGCCGGCCTTGCCGAAGAAGCTCTCGGGATTGCCGCGATAGGTGGCGACCCGCAGCGTCAGGTCGTCCAGCGATCCGGTCTTGCCGTCGCCCTTGGGGGCGCAGGCCGCGAGGTTCAGGGTGGTCAGGCCCGACAGCGACAGGCCCGCGATCGAAAGGCCGCCCGACATCAGGTCGCGGCGGGAAAGCGAAATGCCGGTCATCAGTCGAACAGGTCCGGCTCTTCTTCGGTGACGATGTCCCAATAGGGCTGGAAGGCGTAGATCCCGCCCAGTTCCGTGCCCACCTGGCCGGCGGTGTGCTTGGCGACCTCCGGCGGCATCGGCTTGGTCGGGCCGGCGGCCTCGGCGAGAAGCTGGGCCTGGCACGCGTTCTCCAGGGCGAGATAGCGCCAGACGGCGGCCTCGACCGACTGGCCGACGGTCAGGATCCCGTGGTTCTGCAGGATCACCGCCTTCTTCGGGCCCAGCGCCTTGGCGATCTTCTGGCCCTCGCTGGTGTCGAGCACTACGCCCGAGAACTCCTCGAACAGGGCGTGGTCGTCATAGAAGGCCGCCGAGTCCTGGGTCAGCGGATCCAGCAGCCGGCCGAGCGCCGACCAGGCCTTGCCGTACAGCGAGTGCGAGTGGGCGGCGGCCACCACGTCGGGGCGGGCCTCGTGCAGCTGCGAGTGAATGGCGAAGGCGGCGCGGTTCAGGCGGGCGGGGGCCCTCTCGGGCGGCTGCACGATCTCGCCCGCATGGCTGACCAGCATCAGGTCCGAGACCTTGATGCGCGAGAAGTGCAAGCCCAGCGGATTGACCCAGAAGTGGTCGGTCAGCTCGGGATCGCGGGCGGTGATGTGGCCAGCGCCCCCCATGTCGAAACCGTAGCGTCCGAACAGCCGATAGCCGGCGGCCAGGCGCTGCTTGCGATAGAGCCGCTCCAGCTCGAGCGTCGGCTGCTGGGGGATCTCGCGCGCGCCGAACGGTGGCAGCACGGTCTCGATCTTGGCAGGGTGAGGGCCCGTGGCGGCGAAGCTGCGGGCGGCGGGGATCGCGGTCATCGCGAAGGGTCCTTGTCTCAGTAGCCGCGCGTCAGGTCGACGACGTCGGCCAGGGGCGCGCCGGCGCGGAAGCGGGCGAGGTTCTCGGCGAACTGGGTCGCCAGGTTGATGCGGGTGTCGGGCGTGTGCACCGAGGTGTGCGGCGAGAGCCGAACCTTCGGGTGGCCATAGAACGGGTGACCGTCGGTCAGCGGTTCGGGGAAGGTCACGTCCAGGCTGGCGCGGCCGACCCGGCCGTCGTCCAGCGCCGCCAGCAGGGCGTCGTCGTCGATCAGGGCGCCGCGGGCGATGTTGACCAGATGCAGGCCGGGCTTGGCGTGGGCCAGAACCTCGCGGCCGATCAGGCGCTCGGTCTGCGGCGTCGCCGGGGCGGCCAGCACCACGTGGTCACTGCGGGAGAACAGGGTCTTCAGGTCCGCCACGCGCTCGACGCCGGCCACGGGGATCGGCTTGTCCG
Organism: Caulobacter sp. FG7; assembly: GCF_057808875.1. Taxonomy (NCBI): domain Bacteria; kingdom Pseudomonadati; phylum Pseudomonadota; class Alphaproteobacteria; order Caulobacterales; family Caulobacteraceae; genus Caulobacter; species Caulobacter sp. FG7. The sequence continues at coordinate 56,964 of NZ_JBMDIW010000026.1, read as the reverse complement.
AGCGGCGGGTGGCGATGACGTTCAGGCCCAGGGCCTGGGCGCGCGGGGCCAGGGCTTCGCCGATGGCGCCGAAGCCGACCAGGCCCAGCGTCTTGCCGGCGATCAGCTTCAGCGGCTGCGGCGTCCAGCGCTCGGCCTTGTCGATCCAGATCTCGGGCAGGCGCTTGGCGTCGGCCAGGATCGCCGCCAGCGCGAACTCGGCCAGCGCCACGGCCGAAGAGCCCCGCGCCGAGGTCACCACCGGGCCGTCGAACAGCCAGTCCGGATAGAAGTCGATACCCACCGACACCAACTGCACCCAGCGCACGTCGAACGGCCAGCCGGGCGGGGCCTTGGCCGGCAGCACGCCGCCAGCCTTGCGGAACGGCGCGGCCACCAGGACCTTCGCCGAGGGCGGCAGGGGCGCGGTCAGGCCCGGCGGCACGGCGATGATCTCGGCGCCTTCCGCATGCTGGGCGAAGACGGTGTTGAACACCTCGGGCAGTTGGCTGGCGACGACGAGGCGGCTCATGCCTGGGCCTCCCGGCTCGCGAATGCGGCCTTGCCCGCGCCGGTCAGCACCACGTCGGCCTGGGGCGTGTGCACGCGGCCGCACAGCACGTCGCGGTGATGGCGCTCCAGCGGATTGTTGCGCGTCAGACCCGGATTGCCGGTCAGCTTCAGGGCCTTCTCGACCACGGCGATGGCGTTCTCGGTGACCAGGTGCTTGACCAGACCGCTCTCGCCGGCGGCCGTGTCGCCGCGCGCGGCGCTGTCCAGCAGCACGCGGCTCGACAGCAGCAGGCCGTCGATCTCGCCCAGCGCCTCCTGGAAGCGCGGCAGGGTCGAGAGGCTGGCGCCGAGGTTGGCCGGCTTGCGGCTGATCACGAAGTCGGCCAGCCAGTCGCGAGCGGCGCGGGCCACGGCGTCGTAGATCGCCGCGGTCAGCACCGACGACCAGGTTCCGAACACGGCCGAGTAGGGCGGCGGCGCGCCGGGTGGCTGCGGGTCCAGGGCGTGGTCCAGCGGGACCAGCACGTCCTCGAAGATCACGTCGTGGCTGGCGCTGGCGCGCAGGCCCAGGTGATCCCAGGTCTCCTCGATGACCACGCCGGGGGTGTCGGCGCGCACCAGCCAGCCGCCGACCAGGGGGTTTGCGTCGTCGCTGCGGGCCCAGACCACGAACCAGGTCAGGGCGCTGGAGCCGGTGGAGTAGATCTTGCGGCCGCTGATCCGCCAGCCCTCGGGCGTGCGGCGGGCGATGGTGGCCGGCAGGCCGCCGCGGGCGGGTGTGCCCAGGTCGGGCTCCACCCGCAGGGCGTTGATCAGGGCGCCGTGGTCAATGGCGTCGCCGATGACCCGCTGCTTCAGGTGCTCGGGCCAGCCCGAACGCCCCTCGACCGAGGCGTGGAACAGGTACTGCATCACCAGGACGAGCGCCGTGGCCGGTTCGCCCCGGGCGACGGCCGAGACCACCTTCAGGGCGGTGGGCAGGTCGCTGTCGAGGCCCCCCAGGCGCGCTGGCGCGGTCAGGGCCAGCAGGCCGGCCTCGTGCAGGGCCTGGAAGTTGGCGAAGGGGAAGCTGGCCTCGCGGTCGTGACGGCCGGCGGTGGCGGCGAAGGCTTCCGTCAGGCGCGGCAGCACCGCATCGAGGTCGGGCAGGCGCGGTGAAGGCTCCAGGCGGCGGGCGGCGGCGGTGCTCACTGCACGGCCTCGCCGGTGGGAAAGGCGACCAGGGCGGCTTCGTGCGGGGCCGGGGCCTCGACGCCCAGGTGGCCGAGCAGCCGGCGTCGGATGACCTGGAAGCGGGCGTCCGGCGCGCGCGGGCGCTCCAGCGTGATGTGCTCTTCGGCGGCGATCTTGCCCTTGTTCAGCACCAGCACGCGGTCGGCCAGCGAGATGGCCTCGTCGACGTCATGGGTGACCAGCAGGACGGCCGGCTTGTGCTCGGTCCAGAGATTGAGGACCAGGTCGTGCATCTTCAGCCGGGTCAGGGCGTCGAGGGCCGCAAAGGGCTCGTCGAGCAGCAGCAGGCCCGGCTCGCGTACGAGGGCGCGGGCCAGGGCCGTGCGCTGGGCCTCGCCGCCCGAAAGCGTGGAGGGCCAGGCGTCGAGGCGATGGCCGAGACCGACCTCCTTCAGCGCCGCCTCGGCCCTGGCCCGGACATCTTTGCCCTTCAGCCCCAGCGCCACGTTGCGCCAGACCTTCTTCCACGGCAGCAGGCGGGCGTCCTGGAACACCACGGCGCGCGTGCTGGGCGTCGTCACGTCCTGATCGCCGACCGGATCCAGGCCCGCCAGGGTGCGCAGCAGGGTGGTCTTGCCCGAGCCGCTGGCGCCCAGCAGGGCGACGAACTCGCCCGGGGCGATCGACAGGTCGAGGCCGTCGATGACGCGGTTGGCGCCGAACTGGCGGACGAAGCCGGTCAGTTTCACGGCGGGGGCGACCGGCGCGGCGGCCGAAGCGGGCGATACGGCGTCGAAGGCGCGGCGGCGGATGCGCGGCTGGACCATGGTCATTGCTCCACGAGGCTGGGCCGCCAGGCCAGAGCGCGGCGCTCCAGCGTGCGGACGAGGGCGTCGGCGCCGAGGCCGAGCAGGGCGTAGACGAGCAGGCAGACGACGATGATGTCGGTCCGCATGAAGTCGCGGGCGTTGTTGATCAGGTGGCCAAGGCCCGCCTGGGCGTTGATCTGCTCGGCCACCACCAGCACCAGCACCGACACGCCCAGGGCGTAGCGCAGGCCGACGAAGAACGAGGGCAGGGCGCCGGGCAGGATCACCTCGCGCACCAGGCTCCAGCCCGACAGGCCAAAGCTGCGGGCGGCCTCGACCAGGCGCACGTCGATGCCGCGCACCCCGGCGAAGAGGTTCAGGTAGATCGGGAAGGTGGTGGCTACCGCGATCAGCACGATCTTCGGCGTCTCGCCGATGCCGAACCAGACGATGAACAGCGGGGTCAGGGCCAGCGACGGAATGGTCCGCTTGATCTGCATCAGCGGGTCGATGGCCGTCTCGCCCAGCCGCGACAGGCCCGCCGCCAGGCCTAGGGTGACGGCGACGATCAGGGCGATCGACAGGCCGGCGGCGGCGCGGGCCAGGGAGACCAGAAGGTTGGCGGGCAACTCGCCGGAGATGGTCAGCGCCCAGAAGGTTTCGGCCACCGTCGAAGGTGCGGCCAGCACCCGCTCGGGGATCACGCCGAGGCGCGACCCCAGCTCCCACAAGGCCAGGAGCAGTACGGGGGAGAGCCAGCGGGCGCGGGAGAGGCGAGGCCATCGCCATGGCTTGGCTGAAGAAATTCTATCGGCGATCGCCAAAGACATCGGGTCGCTTCCATCGCTGTGACCGTTGCGGCGGGGGCGCCGTTGCTTCACAGAGATGGACGCTGAATTCCTACTCGATCAATAGACTTATCCTCAGGGGTCTTATTAGAGTTCCTCAACGGGGTAGACGGGACGCCAGATGCCGACCAACCTTCCGACCGAATTGCTCCGCAGCTTCGTGGCCATCGTCGACAGCGGTTCGATGCTGCGCGCCACCGAACGCGTCTTCGTCACCCAGTCGGCGCTCAGCCTGCAGATGAAGCGCCTCGAGGAGACGGTGCTGACGCCGCTGTTCCACCGCGAGGGGCGGCGTCTTTCGCTGACCCCGGCCGGCCAGACCCTGCTGGGCCATGCCCGGGACATCCTGGCGCTCAACGACCGGGCGGTGGTGGCGCTGACCGGCGACGCCCTGGCCGGGCCGGCGAGGGTGGGGCTGGTCCAGGACTTCGCCGAGACCCTGCTGTCGGGCGTGCTGGCCCGCTTCGCCCAGCTCAATCCCGACACCCAGCTGCAGGTGAGGGTGGCCGGCTCGCCGGAGCTTCTGGAACTGCTGCGCAGCGACCGCCTGGACGTGATCCTGTGCATGGGAGCCTATGACGACCCGGCGGCGGCTCGCACCGTGCCGATGGTCTGGCACGGCGATGCGGACCTGGCCCAGCTGGACGTGCTGCCGCTGGCGATCCTGGAGGCGCCGTGCCGGTTCCGCGATGCGGCCCTGGCGGCGCTGGAGCGGGAAGGGCGGCCCTATCGCGTGGCGCTGGAGACGCCCAGCCTGTCGGCTCTGCGGGCGGCCGTGCAGTCGGGCCTGGCGGTGACCTGCCGCACCAGCCTGTTCCGTCTGGACGCCCAGCCCATCGTCGACGGGGCCCTGCCCAGCCTGCCCAAGGTGGCCTATGTGCGCCGCACGGGACCCGCGCCGCACCCGTCGATCGGCAAGCTGTCGGAGCTGATCCACACGGCGGCGCTGGAACTCTAGGCCGGATCGACATTCAAGGTTTGGACTTGGTCCTCGTCCTTCGACAAGCTCAGGATGAGGACCATTGATCTGCCGGGATCGTAGAAAAACCTCATCCTGAGCCTGTCGAAGGACGAGGTTTTCGTCTCAGATCCTCAATGCCGATTCAACCTAGCCCCGCCGCACGGCCGCCAGGACGGCCGCCGCCACCTGCGCGGTCTGGCTCCGGATGTCGGGCACGGCGTTGATTTCCCACCAGGCGCCGCGTGTGACGGGGCCGACCGCGAACAGGGTGCGGCTGGCGCAGCCCGACATGTCGAGCAGCCGGTTGTCGGCATCGACGTCGAGACCCAGGCGCAGCGGATCCGGTCGCGCCAGTCCCCGGCGGATCAGGTCGAGCAGCAACGGATCGGTCGATCTCGTCACGTCGCCGGTCGGGCCCGTGGCGTTGATTACCGCCGACACCGAGAACGGCTGCGAGGCGGTCTCGCCGCGCGGCCGCCACGCGCCCTCGACCCGGCCGTCCTCGGCTTCGGCCAGGCGTACGATCTTGCCGGCGGCGACCTTCAGTCGGCCCGCGCGACGCAGCCCGGCCACGCGCGAGGCGACCTCGGGCGAAAGGCGGTGACGGTGCACGTCCCAGAAGGGGCGCGCGTGGCGCAGGAAGGCCTGTTTGTGAGCCACGCTCCAGCCGCGCCAGAGGTCCTGGGTGGCTGGGCGCAGGGCGTCGACGGCGGTGCGCCAGCCATGCTCGGCGGCCGTGCGGCGCAGCCAGGCGAGGGCGGCTAGCGGCGGAATGTCCGAGGCCGGCGGCGAGGGCGGCCTGGCCGGCGGCTCGCCCTCGTGCTCGCGGGGGATGAGGCCGCGGCGCGACAGGGCGATGATCAAGCGGCCGGGCGCGGTGTCCTCCAGGCTCAGGGCCAGGTCCACCATCGTCAGGCCCGTTCCCAGCAGCAGCACCGGGCCGGGCGGCAGGCGGGCCGCATCCCAGCGCCAGGGATCGGCGACATAGGCGCTCGAGGCGGCCAGGGCCTCTGTCACGCCGTGCGGACGGCAGGGCGGCGGATTGCCGAGCGCCAGCACCACGGTGTCGGCCAGGATGGGGCGGCCCATGGCGGTGGTCAGCCGCCAGCCGTCGCCGCCGGGCTCGAGCCCGACCACGGCGTCCGGCGCGATGACCAGGCGGCCAGCGCCCTCCGCCCCCTCGACGATGTCGCTCAGCAGGCCTTGCAGATAGCGGCCATAGTCGCCGCGCGTGGCGAAGTCGCCGGGGCCGACATCCAGCCCCAGGCCTCGCAGCCAGTCCACGAAGTCGTCCGGCCGGTCGGGCCAGGCGCTCATGTTGCCAGCGCGGACGTTCAGCCGATGGCTGGGATTGTGGGTGGCGTAGGCCGCGCCCAGTCCGACCGGCGTGTTGCGCTCCAAGAGGATGACCCGCGCCGCCGCGCCGTCCCGCAGCAGGTGCAGGGCGGTCATCACGCCGCTGAAGCCGGCGCCGACCACGGCGATCACGGGCGTTGATGGCGAGGCCATGGTCAGAAAACTCTATAAAATCGATAGGAGTTTCTTCGGCGATCATCGGGCAGGGCGCAAGCGCGCTGTCGAGGATGGCTGATCCTGGCTATTCGCGCGCTTGAAATATGCGCCTCGCCAATGCCGTTTATTGCGGTTCGCGATATATAAATCTCTGAATTCTTTCTGAGAAATACTCGTTCGCACCGTTTGGGCGTGCTGGCCATGTTCGCCTCCGCCGACCGCATCGCGTCGGCTGCAAGGAGGTTCCCATGAGCGCCGTCCTCGACCAGGTCCGCCAGGCCGCCGGCCTGACCGTCACCCCCGTCAGTCCGACCATCGGCGCCGAAGTCGCCGGGATCGACCTGCGCCAGACGCTTTCCCGCGAGCAGCGCGACGCCCTGAAGGCGCTGCTGCTCGACCGCAAGGTCCTGTTCTTCCGCGACCAGGACATCACCCGCGACCAGCAGCTGGCCTTCGCCGCCAACTTCGGCGAGGTCTACGCCCATCCGACCGGCGGCGTCGAAACCCACCGCGCCGTGCAGCCGATCTCGGCCGAGGCTTTCAAGAAGTACGACATCCGCGAGAACCACTGGCACACCGACACCAGTTGGCGCGTGAACCCTTCGTTCGGCGCGGTCCTGAAGGCCGTGCACATCCCCGAGGTCGGAGGCGACACCATCTGGGCCGACGGCCACGCCATCTGGCAGGGCCTGCCCGACGACCTGAAGGCCGCCGTCGACGAGCTCTATGTCGTCCACGACTACCAGGACGCCCTGAACCGCTCGGGCGAGCGCTATCCGCTGACCGCCCATCCTGCCATCCGCACCCATCCGGAGACCGGGCAGGAGATCTTCTGGATCAACTACAGCCTCAAGCCGCGGTTCGTCGACCTGGCGCCGGACGAGAGCAAGGCGCTGCTGGCCCGCCTCTATGATGAGGTCAAGAAGCCCGAGCACCACGCCCGCTTCCGCTGGCGGCCCAATTCGGTGGCCCTGTGGGACAACCGCGCGGGCCTGCACTACGCCGTGCGTGACTACGGCGACTTCCCGCGGGTGATGGAGCGGGTGCTGATCGGCTCCGACGACGTGCCGTACCGCGAGCGCAAACCTGCCTGATCCGGTCGGCGCGGCCCGCCGAAGCCGCGCGCCGACCTTCCGACTTTTCGAGACCAAGAACGACGCCGGGCCGATGCGCCCCGCGCGGGGGATAGACTTTTGACCTTTGTTTCCTCGTCCAAGACTCTCAAACGCTCTGCCTTCTCGGTCCTGCTGCTGGCCTGCGCCTCGAGCGCGGCCCTGGCCGCCGAGCCGATCCCGAGCGTGGACGCGCCCGACGCCGCGGCCGACGCCCTGGACGGCGTCGTCGTCACCGGCGTGCGCGGCGTGCGCCGCACCGTGGCCGACAGCCCCGCGCCGATCGACGTCATTTCGTCCGAGCAACTGACCGCCACCGGCAAGGTCGGCCTGAAGGAAGTGCTCAACACCCTGATCCCGTCCTTCAACCTGCCGGGCGTCAATGGCGGCGGCACCTCGTGGACGGTGCGGGCCATCACGCTGCGCGGCCTCAACGGCGACCAGGCCCTCTTTCTGGTCAACGGCAAGCGCCGCCACACTACCTCGCTGATCAACAACCTGGCCCGCGTGGGGCGCGGCGGCGTGCCGGTCGATCTGGACCTGATGCCTGCCAGCGCCATCGAGCGCATCGAGGTGCTGCGCGACGGCGCCTCGGCCCAGTACGGCTCGGACGCCATCGCCGGCGTCGTCAACATCATCCTGAAGAAGGACACCCAAGGCGGGGCCTTCTCCTACACCGGCGGCCAGAACTACCTCGGCGACGGCGACACTCGCGCCGCCAGCCTCAACTTCGGCCGCTCGCTTGGCGACGAGGGCGGCTTCCTGCAGCTGGCGATCAACTGGAAGAACAACGAGGCCGCCTCGCGCGCCGTGCCCTCGCGCGCGCAGTACCTCTACCAGCCGACCGTCACGACCGTCGGCGGCGTGACCACGGTGACGCCAGACCCGCGCGACGCCAGCGCCGACCGCTACTTCTGGGGCGCCAGCTACGGTCCGGGCGAGGAAGACATCATCGCCACGGCCTACAACGCCGAGCTGCCCTGGCGCGACCTGACGCTCTATTCCAGCGGCACGGTCAGCCACCGCTCGTCCAAGAAGGTCACCGGCAGCTTCCTGCCCAACCTGGCGCCGGTGACCGGCGTCACGGCTGGCCGTCCCCTGAACCGCAATTCGCTGCCCGAGGTCTATCCCAACGGCTTCAACGCCCTGCGCCGGATCTTCGAGCTCGACTGGCAGACCAGCCTGGGCGCGCGGGGCGAGAAAGCCGGCTGGGCTTGGGACGCCTCGACCACCTTCGCCCAGGACCACGCCCAGCTCGACGGCCAGAACACCCTGAACGCCACGCTGGGCCCCGACAGCCCGACCTATTTCCACCTGTCGACCCACCAGTTCCAGCAGTGGACCAACAACCTCGACCTCACCCGCTCGTTCGAGGGCGTGCTGCCGAGGCCGCTGCAGGTGTCGTGGGGGCTGGAGCACCGCTACGAGCGCTTCCTGATCGAGGCCGGCGACGAGGCCTCCTACATCGTCGGCGACTATGTGATCCCGGCCGGCCAGCCGTTCGCCGGCCTGCGTCCCAATCCCGGCCTGTCGTCCTATGCCGGCACCGCGCCGGAGGACGCCGGCTCGGCCACCCGCCATTCCTATGCCGCCTATCTCGATGTCGGGACTGACCTGACTGAAAACTGGTACGTCGGCGCGGCCGTCCGCCACGAGCGCTACACCGGCGATGTCGGCGAGACGACCAGCGGCAAGCTGACCACCCGCTGGGAGTTTCTGCCCGGCTACGCCCTGCGCGCCACGGTCAGCAACGGCTTCCGCGCCCCGTCGCTGGGCCAGACGGTGTTCGCCACCTCGACCATCTCCGGCAGCCTGTGCCCGGCCGCGCCCAACAACACCTTCCGCGGCGCGCCCTGCACGCCCGGCGAGTACCTGACCTTCCCGACCAAGGTGCTGCGCACCGACACCGCCGAGGCCAAGGCCCTGGGCGCCACGCCGCTCAAGCCCGAGACCTCGACCAACTACAGCTTCGGGATCACCGCCGAGCCGTTGCCGCGCCTGCGCCTGACGCTGGACGCCTACCAGATCGACATCGACGACCGCATCGTCGACACCAGCAACCTCGACCTGTCGGTGACCCAGCTTTCGTCGCAGCCGGCGCTCGTGGGCCTGCTGGCGCGCTTCCCGCAGGGGCTGACGGCGACCTACTACACCAACGCCGTCTCGACCCGGACCACGGGGATCGACTTCGTCGCCGAGTACGGCTTCGACCTCGGTTCGGCCGGCCGCCTCAACCTCAACGCCGCCTACGCCTTCAACAAGACCAAGGTCCGCGACGTCGCGCAGACGCCAGCCATCCTCAAGGCGGTCAATCCGAATCTGGTGCTGTTCGACCGCCAGAAGATCTCCGACCTCACCGTCGGCACGCCGCGCGAGAAGGTGGTGCTGGGCGCGGTCTGGAGCCGTCGGACGCTTTCGGCCAGCCTGCGCGCCACGCGCTACGGCGAATACACCGAGGCCGGCACGTCGGTGAGTCTGGACCGGACCTACAGCCCCAAGTGGGTGGCCGACTTGGATATCGCCTGGGACGTCCGGCCCAACACCAACATCGCGATCGGGGCCAACAACCTGTTCGACCAGTATCCCGACAAGATCGGCATCGTGAACGCCGACCAGGGAACGCTGCAGTACGGCCTGTTCTCGCCCTTCGGCATCACCGGCGGCTACTACTACGCCCGCCTGACCCAACGCTTCTAAGGGGAGGGCGGCATGGACAGACGCCAGCTCATCATCGGTTTCGGCGCGCTCGCGGGGCTCTCGGCCTGCGGCAAGGGCGAGGCCCAGGCCCCGCTCAAGGTCGGCAGCCAGCGCGGCGGCACCAAGGCGGTGCTGATCGCCTCGGGCGCCTTGGAGGGCGTGCCCTACAGGATCGAATGGAGCGAGTTCCCGGCCGCCCAGCCGCTGCTCGAGGCCCTGGGCGCGGGGGCGGTCGACCTCGGCGAGGCCGGCGACGCGCCGTTCCTGTTCGCCTATGCCGGCGGGGCCAAGATCAAGGCCGTGCAGGCCGGCCGCAGCGGCGGCCGCTCCACCGCGATCCTGGTGCCCAAGGACTCGCCGATCCGTGACGCCGCCGGTCTCCGGGGCAAGAAGGTGGCCACGGGGCGCGGCTCGATCGGCCACTATCTGCTGCTGCGGGTGATCGAGAAGGCGGGGCTGTCGCCCGGCGATGTCGAGGTGGTGTTCCTCAGCCCCGGCGACGCCAAGGCCGCGTTCACTGCCGGCTCCATCGACGCCTGGGTGACCTGGGGCTCGTACGTGGCGCTGGCCCGGCTGCACGACAGCGCCCGGGTGCTGGCCGACGGCGAGGGCGTGCTCAGCGGCAACGGCTACGAGGCCGCCAGCGTCAAGGCGATCCTCACCAAGCGGCCCCAGATCGAGGACTTCCTGCGCCGCCTGGCCAAGGCCCGCCGCTGGGCCGCCCAGAACCCCGACGCCTTCGCCGCCGTGCTGGCCAAGGAGACGGGCCTGTCGCTCGACATCGCCCGCTGGACGGTGAGCAACTACAAGGCCGTGCCCGTGCCCATCGACGAGACCTCGGTGGCCGAGGCGCGCTCGGTGCTGGATCACTTCCGCGCGGCCGGGGCGATCAAGTCTGAACTCGATCCGGCCGGCGCCTTCGATCCCTCGTTCAACGCGGCGATCGCCTGATGACGCAGGACTTCGATGCGCCTCATTGGGAGACGGACGTGCTGGTGATCGGCGGCGGCCTGGCCGGAACCTGGGCCGCCATCGCCGCCGCGCGGGAAGGCGCGCGGGTGATCCTGGCCGACAAGGGCTACTGCGGAACCAGCGGCGTCACCGCCACCGCAGGCCCCGGCCACTGGTGGGTTCCGCCCGAGCATCGCGAAGCCGCCGTCGCCGATCGCCTGAAGCGCTCGCTGGGCCTGGGTGATCCCGACTGGATGGCGCGGATCCTCGACCTCACCTGGAGCAGCCTGCCGCAGTTGGCCAAGCATTACGCCTTCTCGACCGACGAGCAGGGACGCGTCCAGTACCGCGGCCTGCGCGGCCCCGAATACATGCGGGCCATGCGCGCCTTAGCCCTGGAGGCCGGCGCGACCATCCTCGACCACCATCCGGCCCTGGAACTGCTGACGAACGCCGACGGCGTGGTCACCGGGGCTGCGGGCGTCGCCTTGCGCGGCGAGCGGCCGTGGACGATCCGGGCCGGTGCGGTGGTGCTGGCCACCGGCGGCTGCGCCTTCGCCTCGCGCCTGCTGGGGTCTGCGACCAACACGGGCGACGGCCTGCTGATGGGCGTCGAAGCCGGAGCCGACCTCTCGGGCATGGAGTTCACCAACTACTACACGCCCATGCAGGCGGGCACGAACATGGCCCGCTCGATGAGCTTCGCCTTCGCCCGCTGGTTCGACGAGGCCGACCACGAACTCGACATTCCGGCCGGACCGGACGTCAGCCCGCACCTGGCCCGCGCCCTGCTGAAGGGGCGGCTCTACTGCCGGCTCGATCGCATCCCGCAGGACATCCGCGAGGTGATGCCCCAGGTGCAGCCCAACTTCGTGCGGCCCTTCGCCCGGATGGGGATCGACGCCTATGCCGAGCGGTTCGAGGTCTCTTTGGTGTCGGAGGGCACGGTGCGCGGCATAGGCGGCCTGCGGGTGACCGATACGCTTTGCCAGACCGCCGCGCCGGGCCTGTTCGCCGCCGGCGACGCGGCCAGTCGCGAGCTGGTCACCGGCGCGATCTCGGGCGGCGGGGCGGTGAATTCGTCCTGGGCGCTGTCGTCGGGCCAATGGGCCGGGCAGGGCGCGGCGGCGTTCGCCCGGCAGCGTGGGACAGCTTCGGGACGCCTGCATCACATCGGCCAGGCTGGGCTGCGACCCAGTGGCCGACTGGCGAGCGTGGACCTGCTGGCCGCCGGTCAGACCGTTCGCGACGAGATGGGCGCTTACGATCGCAACATCTTCCGTACGGGCGAGGGCCTGGCTGCCTCTGGCGCGCGTCTCGACGAAGCCTGGGACGAGATCGCCGCCCATGCCGGCGGCTGGGGCAGGGGACTGCTTCGGGCGCGCGAGACTGCCGCCCTGATCGCCGCCGCGCGCTGGAGCAAGGCCAGCGCCCTGCAGCGGCGCGAGAGCCGGGGCATGCACCGCCGCGAGGACGCGCCGGGCCTCGATCCGCGCCTGGCCTCGCGCCAGCGCTCGCATGGCCTGGACCGGGTGGTCACCCGCTTCGAAGCCGCCAGCCTGGAGGCCGTGGCATGATCGAGGTCGTGATCGACGACCGCTGCGGTGGTTGCGGCGACTGCGTGGACGTCTGCCCCAGCGACGTGCTGGCGCGCGGCCCGAGCGGCAAGGCGGTGATCGCCCGCCAGGCCGACTGCCAGACCTGCTACCTGTGCGAGCTCTACTGCCCTGAGGACGCCCTGTTCGTCTGGCCGCAGACCGACCGTGTCGCGGGGATCACCGCCGAGCAAGCCCTGGCCACCGGCGATGTCGGCGGTTTCCGGCGCGACAGCGGCTGGGACGAGCACGCGGCCACCCACACCAACCAGCACTGGCGCATGGGGGCGATCTTCGAGCGCGCCCGCCTGATGGCGATCGACGCCGCCAACACCGCTCGAACCGAGGATGGGAGGACCAAATGAGCCAAGACACCCTGCGCGAACGCCTGGCCGCGCTGCATGCCGAACGTGTCCGCACCTGGGAGCCGGCGGCGCTGAAGATCAACATCGACCAGCGCGCCCGCCTGGTCGAGGCGGCCGACCCGGACACCTGGGTCAAGGTCGGCGACAAGGTTTCGTCCTTCGTGCTCAAGGACGTCGAGGGCGGCGACCTGACCCTGGAAAGCCTGACCGCCAAGGGGCCGGCGGTGCTGGTGTTCTTCCGCTTCGCCGGCTGCCCGGCCTGCAACATCGCCTTGCCCTATTACGAGGAGCAGCTGGCGCCGGCCCTGGCGGCGATCGGCGCGACCCTGGTGGCCGTCAGTCCGCAGCTTCCCGAGCGCCTGGGCGAGATCCGCGCGCGTCACGGCCTCAGCTACAAGGTCGCCGCCGACCTGGGCAACGAACTGGGTCGCCGCTTCGGCGTCACCTATGTCGCCGACCAGGCCAGCCAGGACGCCCAGCGGGCCAAGGGCAGCTTCATCGGCGACGTCACCGGCACAGGGACCTGGGAGCTGCCGCAGCCGGCCGTGGTCGTTATCGACCGCAAGGGCGTCGTCCGCTTCGCCGACGTCAGCCCCGACTGGCTGGCCCGCACCGAAGCCGACCCGATCATCGCCGCGGTGCGAGCCCTGACCCCGGCGCCGGCTGCGGTGTGATGGCAAAAGATCCTCCCCCTGAAGGGGGAGGTGGCCCGAAGGGCCGGAGGGGAAATTGTCTGATGAGGTCAGTGCGCCCCAAAGCCAGCAACACCTTCCCCCTCAGTCGCTTCGCGACAGCTCCCCCTTCCGGGGGAGCATCTTAGAGGAGGGCCCGAGGGGGGAGGCTTGAGCCCATCCAATTCCCATGCCTACAGTAGGATAACGTCGTTCTCGAAGCGGCGATGTCCCCGGGAGGACGCCATGAACGCCTTGACCCCGATCTCAGCGGGCGATGCGCCCGACTACGCCGGCCTGACGGTCACGCCCGCCGGCCCGGTGCTGGGCGCCGAGATTTCCGGTCTCGACCTGACCAGGCCCCTGGAGCCCGAGATCGTCGCGGCCATCCGCGCGGCGCTGCTGCGCCACAAGGTGGTGTTCTTCCGCGATCAGGATATCAGCCACGAGGACCACGTCCGCTTCGGCCGCTATTTCGGCGACCTGGAGGGCCATCCGGTCACGGCCCACGTGCCGGGCTTCCCCGAGATCCTGCACATCGAGGCCGCCGACGGCATGAAGCTGCGCGAGGCCATCGTCCCGATCGTGCGGGCGGCCAACAAGTGGCACACCGACGTCACCTTCCGTCCCGCGCCGTCGATGGGCGGGGTCCTGCGCGCCCGCACCCTGCCGCCGTCGGGCGGCGACACCCTTTTCGCCGACACCGCCGCCATTTATGCCGACCTGCCACAGGCCTTGAAGGACAAGCTGGCTGGCCTTTCGGCCGAGCACGACATCCTGCAGAGCTACGGCTACCGCATCGACGAGGCCAAGCGGCAGGAACTGCGCGCGGCCTATCCGCCCCAGGCCCATCCGGTGGTGCGCACCCATCCCGAGACCGGGCAGCCGCATCTCTTCGTCAACAAGGTCTTCACGACGCGGATCCTGGGCCTGCCCGAGGACGAGGCCGTCGCCTTGCTGGCCGAACTGCTCGACCGGGTGAAGGCGCCCGAGTACCAGGTTCGCTTCCGCTGGAGCCCGAACGCCATCGTCTTCTGGGACAACCGCGCCACCCAGCACTACGCCGTGCTCGACTACTGGCCGGTGGAGCGCGTCGTCGAGCGCGTGACGATCAAGGGTGATGCGCCATATTTCCAAGCCTGATCAGGGGCTTGAGACCATCTCGTTGGATCGCGGGGAATACGCTTCGTAAGCAGGCTTCCGTCATTTTCAGCCAACGGAACGGCCCGATGTCCCAGCCCCGTCAACTCAAGCTCGGCTTCATCCTGCACGGGGTCGGTCCCGGCTGGGGCGACTGGCGCCACCCTGACGCCCAGCCGAGCGCCAGCACGGACTTTTCGTTCTACAAGCGCCAGGCCCAGGTCGCCGAGGCCGGCAAGTTCGATTTCCTGTTCGTCGCCGACAGCGTCTACATCACCGAGAAGTCGAGCCCCCACTACCTGAACCGCTTTGAGCCGCTGACCATCCTGTCGGCCCTGGCCGGCGCCACCAGCAACATCGGCCTCGTGGGCACCCTGACGGTCAGCTACAGCGAGCCCTTCAACGTGGCTCGCCAGTTCTCGTCGCTGGATCACATCAGCGGCGGCCGCGCCGGCTGGAACGTCGTCACCTCGTGGCTGGAAGGCAGCGCCGCCAACTACAGCCGCGAAAAGCATTACGCCCACGACGTTCGCTACCGCCTGGCCGGCGAGTATCTCGACGTCGTCCAGGGGCTCTGGGACAGCTGGGAGGACGACGCCCTGACCTTCGACAAGAAGGGCGGCCAGTTCTTCGATCCGGCCAAGCTGCACACGCTGGATCACAAGGGCGAGTTCTTCTCGGTGAAGGGACCGCTGAACATCAGCCGCTCGCCGCAGGGCCAGCCGGTGATCTTCCAGGCCGGCGCTTCGGAGGACGGTAAGGCCTTCGCCGCCAGGCGCGCCGACGCCATCTTCGTCTCGCACGAGGACCTCGACGCCGCCCAGGCCTACTACAAGGACATCAAGGCCCGCGCCGCCGGATTCGGCCGGGATCCCGACCAGTTGCACGTGCTGCCCGCCGCCCGCCCGGTGGTCGGCAGGACGGCGCAGGAGGCCGAGGCGCTCTACAAGGAACTGACCGAGCTGGTTTCGCTCGACAACGCGCTGTCGATGCTGGCCCGGCCGTTCAACGAGTACGACTTTTCCCGGCACGACCCCGACGGTCCGTTCCCGCTGGAAGCCGCCGCGTTCGGGGCCAATTCCAACCAGAGCTCGGTCAATCGCATCGTCGCCGCCGTGAAGGCCGAGAACCTGACCCTGCGCGAGACGGCCCTGCGCTTCGCCACGCCGCGCGGCCATTTCGTCGGCGCGCCGGAAGTGGTGGCCGATGCCTTGCAGGCCTGGTTCGAAGGGCGCGCCGCCGACGGCTTCGTGCTGTTCGAAAGCCTGCCGGGCCAGCTGGAGGCCTTTGTCGAGCTGGTCGTGCCGATCCTGCAGGGCAGGGGGCTGTTCCGCACCGACTACGAAGGCTCGACCTTCCGCGAAAGCCTTGGTCTCGACTTCCCGGTCAACCGTTACGCCGGCGCCCTGGCGGCGGCGGAGTAGACCTCAGAGCGACGCCTCCGCCGCCGACGCGGCGGGGGCGATGCGGCGTTCTTCCGGGCGGGTGTCGGCAGGCTTGCCGCTCCAATAGTGGTCGTTGCCCCGGAAGGCGCCTTCGATGGCCCGCAGGCCGCGCTCTATTTGGTCGGACAGATGGCCGATCAGTCCCTGGTGCTTCTCGACGATCGCGATGTCGCGGGGCGTGCGCTGCATTGCGCTGGCGTAGCGATGCAGGCTGGACTTCATCTCGCGCATCTCGCGGGCGATCCTCGCGATGCGGTCGCGATCGACCTGGCCGAAGTGGCGGGTGCCATGCAGCCGGTGCCGGACGCAGGCCGCCAGCCATTGGCCGCGCGTCATGCCTGTGACCTGACATTCCTCATTCAGCCGCAGGCGGTCGTCCCGGGTCAGCAGGAGGGGCACGGAACTCGCTTGCGCGTGACCGACCGGTTCGGGCGGGGACGGGCGCTGCCAGCCTTCCTCGTCGGACAGGCACTGAGCCACCAGAGCGCGCAACACGGCAGACCTTCCGCCGCGAGTCGCCGCGTAGGTGTCGAACTGTTCAGCGAGTTCATCCGGCAATTGGAAGCCGAAGTGAGTCATCTTGCGAACGCTTCAATGTCGATCGGCGTGATGATTTTCGCGCCGTTCGAGTGTTTGAAGAAAAGAGCATGGTTCGCTCAATTTTAGACATAAGACGACTTTTCGGATTCTCGTCATTACGGCTTTGTATCAAATTATTGCTCAGAAAATGTGTCACAAAACTTTGGGCTAACTGTCTTCGCGGCTCTGTAGCCCGCCGATCCAGGGCGGGAAGGGCGAGGCTTTTTCCATTGGTGGGGACCGGGGGTCTTCGCCGCCCTTTTGCGGCTGCGCCAATGGAGAACCGTCATGAACCGCGTTGGAAACGTTAGCTTGATCGCGCTCGCGCTGAGCGCCTCCTTGGCGCTTGCGGGCTGCGGCGGCGCCGACGGTGTCGCGTCTCCGGGCGAAGGCGGCTTTGGCAACGGCGGCGGTTCGAACCCGACCAATCCCACCACGCCGCCTCCCGGCACGCCGGCCGCCGACTGCCCCACCGGCTTCGCCAATGTCGGCACCGTCGCCAACGGCACGCTGCGCAACTGCCAGCTGCCGCAGCTGGTCACCGGCAACCTCGTCGTGCCGCTGCGCGCCGGCACCGTCTACTCGGTCAGCGGCCGCGTCGACGTCGGCCAGGACCAGGGCGGCGACCCGAACGCGCCGATCGCCGGGCGTTCTCGCGGCGTACTGACCGTCGAAGCCGGCGTGAAGGTCTTCGGCTCGGCCGGTCTCGACTACATCGTCGTCAACCGCGGCTCGCAAATCTTCGCCGAAGGCACCGCGACCAACCCGATCGTCTTCACCAGCAAGCAGAGCATCGAAGGTCAGACCGGGGTCGACTCGATCGGCCAGTGGGGCGGTCTCGTCATCCTGGGCCGCGCGCCGATCAGCAACTGCTCGGGCGCCGGCGCCACGCCGGGCACGGCCGGCTGCGAGGCCCAGGTCGAAGGCACCAACGCCTTCTACGGCGGCAGCGGCCTGCAGGATAACAGCGGCGTCATGCGCTACCTGCGCGTCCAGCATTCGGGCTTCGTCATCGTCGCCAACAACGAGCTGAACGGCATCACCCTGGCCGGCGTCGGTTCGGGCACCACCTTCGACCACATCCAGGTGCACAACAGCAGCGACGACGGCATCGAGTTCTTCGGCGGCAACGTCAACGGCAAGTACCTGGTCCTGACCGGCAACGACGACGACAGCATCGACACCGACACCGGCTACAACGGCGCCCTGCAGTTCGGCATCATCGTCCAGCGCGCCAACGGTGGTAACCGCGCCTTCGAAACCAGCAGCGCCGGCACCGCGCCGCGCTCGAACCCCAAGTTCGCCAACTGGACCGTCATCGGTCGCGGCGGCTCGGGCAACGACCTGCTGGTGGCCAACACCTCGACCAACAACGTCTGGGTCAACACGGTCGTGCAGATGACCGCCGCCACCGCCGGCTGCGTCGACATCGACGACGCCACCACCCAGGTCGCCTTCCACTCGGTGGCCCTGGCCTGCGCCACGCCGTTCACCAACGACACCAATGTCGACGCCACGGCCGTCGCGGCGCTGTTCAACGCCGGCACCAACAACACGTCGAGCCACACCTCGACGCTGACGGGCACCTTCATCAACGGCGCCAACGAAGCGGCCCGCACGCCCTACGCCAACATCACCAGCCTCAGCAGCTTCCTGGTGAACCCCGGCTACATCGGGGCGGTCAAGGACGGCAACGACACCTGGTGGCAGGGCTGGACCTGCGGCCTGACCAGCGGCTCGACCTGCTGATCCGGTTGGGGGCGGCCGTGCGCCGCCCCCGCTTCCCGACGCCCGACAATTCCAAGGTTCCTCCGATGAACATGCTGTTCCGGCCCCTGAGCGGCCTCCTGCTCGCGACGTCGGCGCTGGTCGCGCCGCAGATCGCCATGGCGCAGACGACCCCCGCCGCCCAGCCGCAGCCGGGCGCAGCCGAAACCCCCGCGCCGCGCCAGTTCGCGGCGCTCGACCCCGAAGACGCGCCCGTCGCCGTCGAGGAAGTCCTGGTCCTGGGGCGCAACATTCCCGAACCGATGCGCACGACCTCGGAGGTCGCCAGCTTCCTGACGCAGGAAGACCTCAAGCGCGCCGGCGACAGTACCGCCGCCGAAGCCCTGACGCGGGTCAGCGGTCTGAGCCTGGTGTCGGGTCGCTTCGTCTATGTGCGGGGCCTTGGCGAGCGTTATTCGTCGGCCCTGCTGAACGGTTCGCCGTTGCCCAGCCCCGAGCCGCTTCAGCGCGTCGTGCCGCTCGATCTCTTCCCCTCGGCCATCCTGGCCGGCGCCACGGTGCAGAAGAGCTTCTCGCCGAACTATCCGGGTGAGTTCGGCGGCGGCGTCATCGACCTGCAGACCGTAGCCATTCCCGACGATGCCTTCTTCGAGGTCGAGATCGGCGGCGGCGGCAACACCGAGACCACTCTGAACAAGGGCCTGACCTACTACGGTTCGGACACCGACTTCCTCGGCTACGACGACGGCACGCGCAAGAAGCCGCCGGAGCTTCGCGAGGCGCTGGCCACCGGCAAGCGCATCAACTCCAGCAACTTCACGACCGCTCAGTTGGTCCGCATCGGTTCCAGCCTGGTCAACGCGCCGCTGAACCTGATCCAGACCAAGAACAAGATCCCCGGCAACTTCTCGGCCGACGTCAGCGCTGGCCGCTCGTTCGAACTGCCCTCGGGCGCGCGCCTGGGCGTCGTCGCCATCGGCGGTTTCGAGAACAGCTGGCGCTCGCGCGAAGGCATCCAGCAGCAGGGTCTCGAGCAGAACGGCGTGCTGGAGCCGCGCACCAGCTACAACTTCAACAACACCAGCAACAACGTCACCGTGAACGGCCTGGTTGGCCTGGGCCTGGAGTGGGGCGACCACCAGGTGCGCTGGACCAACCTCTACGTCCACAACACCACCAAGTCGGCCCGCCAGCGCGCCGGCGAAGACTACGCCGCCGGCCAGGAAGTGCTGGACTCCTACACCGAGTGGTTCGAGCGGAACCTCTACGACACCCAGCTGTCGGGCAAGCACGAGTTCGGCGCCTGGAACTTCGACTGGCGCGGCTCCTACGCCAAGTCCGAGCGCGACGCGCCGTACGAGAAGTTCATCCGCTATCGCCTGGAGAACGGGGTCTACTACCACTCCGCCTCGCAGGAGCAGAACTCGACGAGCTTCAGCACGCTGGACGACACCATGGCCAGCGCCGGTTTCGACGTGGGCTACACTCTGCCGCTGAGCAGCGGTCGCGACGCCAAGTTCAGCGGCGGCTACGCCTATCTCGACAACGAGCGCGACGCCGAGCGCCGCGATTTCCGCTACCAGGGCGGCGCCATCCCGCTGGCCATCCAGCGCGAGCGGGTCGACTTCCTGCTGTCGGACTACAACCTGGCCCAGGGCTACCTGACGTTCACCGAGATCACCGGCGGCGACGGCGCCGCGGCCTACGAGGCCGGCCTCAAGGTTCACGCCGGCTACGTGCAGGTGGATGCGGAGTTCCTGCCGCGCCTGCGCACCTCGTTCGGCCTGCGGGTCGAGGACGCCACGCAGACCGTGCAGGTCGTCGACCTGTTCGGCGGCTCCTCGGCCACGCCGACCGCGCTGGAAGAGACCTATGTCCTGCCGGCCGCGACCCTGACCTACAATTTCGCCGAGGACATGCAGCTGCGCCTGGGCGCCTCGAAGACCATCGCCCGGCCGCAGTTCCGCGAACTGGCGCCGCAGCAATACTTCGACCCCGACACCGATCGCCTGTTCATCGGCAACCCGTACCTGACGGACACCGAGCTCCTGAACCTGGACGCCCGCGTCGAATGGTACTTCGCCGCCAACCAGTACCTGTCGGGCGGCCTGTTCTACAAAGACCTGGATCGTCCGGTGGAGTCGGTGGTCAGCGAGCAGGGCTCGACGATCGTCCAGACCTATGTCAACGCGCCTAAGGCCTCGCTCTACGGCTTCGAGCTGGACTTCAAGAAGCTGTTCGACAGCCCGTTCGAAGGTGCGTTCTTCGGCAGCAAGCGCTGGCTGGTCGGCGCCAACTACACCTTCTCGGACTCGCAGGTGAAGGTGGGCGAGGACGACGTCGTGTACCCGCTGGCCGGGGCCGGCGCGCCGCGCCGCGCGCTCGACTACGTCAAGGACGGCAGCCAGCTTCAGGGCCTCTCCAGGCATCTGGCCAACATCCAGTTCGGCTGGGAGGACGAGGAGAACCGCTCGCAGGCGACGATCCTGGCTACCTATGTCAGCAAGCGGATCTCGGCCCGCGGCCGGCCCGACCAGCCCGATCTCGTGCAGGAGCCGGGCGTGACGGTCGACTTCACCTACCGCAAGGCCTTCGACGTCCGGGACCGCGAGCTGGAGTTCACCTTCAAGGCCCGCAACCTGCTCGGCGAAGACTTCGAGGAGTACCAGGTGCTGGGCGGCGGCCGGGTGGACGCCAACACCTATGACCTGGGTCAGACCTTCTCGGTCTCGCTCTCCACGCGGTTCTAGGTCTCGCCAGGACCGACCGCGGCCGATCGACGGCGCTCTTCGCCCTGGCGGGCGGGGAGCGCTCGTCGCCCTTGAAGCACCAAGCCGATCCCGATGCTCGCAAAGCTGACCGAAACATTCCGGATCCATGGGGGCAGGGCGTTCGTCGCCCTCGAACTCATGGTGCTGCTCGTCCTGGCGGTCCAGGCCGCGCGGCTGGTCTGGGTCGTCGCCGCGCCTGCGCCGCCGGTGGCCGTCAAGGCCGCGCCGGTCCAGAGAGCGGTCGATCCCAGGATCCTCGCCACCTTCGACGCCTTCGGCTCGGCCGGGGCGTCTTCGCGCGTCGGAGGCGCGGCCAGCGTCGAGGGCTTCCGGCTGTTTGGCGTGCGCCAGACCGACGGCGGCGGCTCGGCGATCATCGCTGGCCCCGACGGCGTCCAGAAGTCCTACGCCGTGGGCGAGACCATCGCCGACGGCGTCACCCTCGCGTCCGTCGCCGCCGACCACGTCGAACTTTCGCGGGGCGGCGCCCGCATGACCCTCTCGTTTCCGGAACGTCCATGACCAAGGCCCCAACGCTGCGCATTCTCGCCGCGGCCGCCTCGATCGCGCTGGCCTTGCCGTCGGCCGGTCCCGCGCTCGCCCAGACCCAGGTGCTGAACGTTCAGGACGCCGACATCCGCGCCTTCATCCAGGACGTGGGCAAGACCACCAACACCACCTTCGTCGTCGACCCGCGGGTCAAGGGCACGGTGTCGGTGACCAGCAACGGATCGCTTAACCGTCGCGAACTGTTCGAGCTGTTCCTGGCCACGCTGCGGGCCAACAACCTGGTGGCCACCCCGGCCGGCGGCGGCGTCTACCGCATCGAGCCGTCGGAGAACGCCGCCCGCCAGCCCGCCACGGCCGGCGGGCAGTTCGCCACCGAGGTCTTCCGCCTGCGGACGCTGGATGCGGCGACGGCGGCCGACATGCTCAAGCCCCTGGTCGGGCCGCAGGGGCAGGTCGTGGCCAACGCCCGGGGCGGGGCGGTGGTCGTGGCCGACTACGCCGACAACGTCCGTCGCATCCGGGCCCTGCTGGCGCAGGTCGACCAGGACCGCGCGGCTGTCCACACCGTGACCCTGACCAACAGCTCGGCGCGGGAGATCGCCCAGGTCATCAACGACCTGATCGCCGGGCCGGGCGCCGACGGCAAGGCGGGCAGGGGCGCGGTCACCGTCGTGGCCGTCGAGAGCAGCAACTCGGTGTTGCTGCGCGGCGATCCCGACGCCGTCCAGAAGCTCTTGCCGCTGATCGCCGACCTCGATCGCCGCGCGGAGTCCAGCGACGACGTACGGGTGGTTTTCCTGCGCCACGCCAATGCCGAGCAGATGCTGCCGGTGCTGCAGCAACTGGTGGGCCAGTCGCCTTCGGCCGTCACGCCCAGCGCCGGCCGTACGGCCGGCGGCGCGACGGGATCGGTCAATGCGACCCCCGCCGCGGCCTCGACCGTTTCGGCTGGACCGGGAAGTGCCCGCGCCAACGTCGCCCGCTATCCCGGCGCCAACGCCCTGATCATCAACGCCCCGCCCGAGCTGCAGCGCACCCTGGCCGAGGTGATCCGCCAGCTGGACGTGCGCCGAGAGCAGGTTCTGGTCGAGGCCATCGTCGTCGAGGTCTCCGACGACGCGGCCAAGCAACTGGGCGTGCAGCTGCTGCTGGGCGGAACGAACGGAACCATCCCGTTCATGGCCACGAACTACACCAACGCCTCGCCGAGCTTGCTGCCGCTGGCCGGTGCGATCGCGGCGGGCGATCCCAAGGAGGGCGATTCCGAGGCCGTGACCTCGATGCGCCAGGCGGGGATCAACTCGCTGCTCAACGCCTCTGGCGTGACCGGCGGCGTGGCCGGCCGCAGCGGAGACGTGCTGTTCGGCGCGATCATCAACGCGGTCAAGAAGGACAGCGGCTCCAACCTCCTGTCGACGCCGTCGATCATGACCCTCGACAACGAGGAGGCCCGCATCCTGGTCGGCCAGGAAGTGCCGATCACCACCGGCGAGGTGCTGGGCGACGCCAACTCCAACCCGTTCCGCACCATCCAGCGCCAGAACGTCGGCGTGCAGCTGGAAGTGAAGCCGCAGATCAACGCCGGCGGCGGCATCACCTTGTTCCTGCGCCAGGAAGTTTCGGCCGTGGCCGGTCCGGTCAGCGTCGGCTCCAGCGAGCTCGTCATCAACAAGCGCGAGATCGAGACCACGGCCCTCGTCGACGACGGCGACATCGTCGTACTGGGCGGCCTGCTGGACCAGACCGAGACGTCGTCGGTGCAGAAGGTGCCCGGTCTCGGAAATCTGCCGGGGATCGGCGGCCTCTTCCGCAGCACCGCCCGCGAGCGCGGCAAGACCAATCTGATGGTCTTCATCCGTCCTCGGATCATCAAGACGGTGGACGACGCCCGCGCCGTCACCGGGCCGCGCCTGGACCGCATGCGTCGCGAAAGCGCCCTGACGACGCCCGAGGGCGACAGCTCGCTGGACGCGGTGATCCGCGACTTCCAGAGCACGTCGCCCGCGGCCCTGCCGGCTCCGCCCCAGGCCCAGCCGCAATGACCGCGCTCGACTACGCCTTCGCCAAGCGCCACGGCCTCGTCCTGCTGTCGCTGGACGGCGAGGCGACCATCGGCCTGCGCGAGGGCTTTGATTCCCTGGCCCTGATCGAGGCGAGACGGGCGCTGGGCGCGCCCCTGAAGCTGCAGATGCTCGCCACCGCCGCCTTCGACCGCAAGTTCTCAGAGGTCTATGCGGGCGCCGGTCTGGCCTCGGCTTCGGGCGACGACTTCGACGGCGCGCTCGGCCATCTGCTCGAGGACATGCCCACCGCCGCCGACCTGCTGGACCCGCAGGACGACGCCCCGGTGATCCGCCTGATCAACGGTCTGATCGCCGAGGCCGTGCGCTCGGGCGCGTCCGACATCCACGTGGAGCCCTACGAGCAGGCGCTGATCGTCCGTCTGCGGGTCGACGGGGTGCTGCGCGAGATCCTCAGCCTGTCGCCGCGCATCGCCGCCATGCTGGTCTCGCGGGTCAAGGTGATGGCCAAGCTCGATATCGCCGAGAAGCGCATCCCCCAGGACGGCCGGATTTCACTGGCCCTGGGCGGCAAAAGCCTGGACGTCCGCGTCTCGACCCTGCCGTCCCGCATGGGCGAGCGGGTGGTGATGCGCATCCTCGACAAGGAGCAGGCGGGGCTGGGCCTGGCGGATCTGGGCATGTCGCCGCGCATGCTGGCGGCGCTGGAGGCGGCGCTGCGCGAGCCCAACGGCATCGTGCTGGTCACTGGCCCCACCGGCTCGGGCAAGACCACCACGCTCTATGCCGGCCTTGGCCTGCTGAACGACAAGAGCCGCAACATCCTGACCATCGAGGACCCGGTCGAGTACGCTGTCCATGGCGTGGGCCAGACCCAGGTCAACACCAAGGTCGGCATGACCTTCGCCGCCGGCCTGCGCGCCATCCTGCGCCAGGACCCGGACGTGGTGATGGTCGGCGAGATCCGCGACGCCGAGACCGCCCAGATCGCCGTCCAGGCCAGCCTGACGGGGCACCTGGTGCTGTCGACCGTGCACACCAACGACGCCGCCGGCGCCGTGGTCCGCCTGCGCGACATGGGGGTGGAGCCGTTCCTGCTGGCCTCGACCATGCGCCTGATCATCGCCCAGCGGCTGGTGCGCCGCCTGTGCCGTGTCTGCGCGGTGGAGGAGCCCGCCGATGCCGCCGCCGCGGTCCTGGTCGACGTACCCGCCGGGACGCCGCTGCGGCGTCCTGTCGGATGCGCCGAGTGCGGCCATACCGGCTTCCAGGGCCGGATCGGCGTCTACGAGGCTCTGCGCGTCGATGACGCCGTGCGCCGCCTGATCGGCCAGAACGCCGCCGAGGACGCGATCGCCGCCGCCGGCGTCGAGGTCGCGCTGAAGGACGAAGCCCGCCGCTACGTGCTCGAAGGCCTGACTACGGTCGAGGAGGTGTTGCGCATCACCGGGGCGGGGGCGCGCGATGGCGAGCTTTGACTACATCGCCCTCGACCTGGCTGGAGCCACGCGCTCGGGACGGATCAAGGCCGCCGACGAGGGCGACGCCCGCACGCTGCTGGAGCGCCGCCGCCTGGCGCCGGTGAAGGTTTCGCCCCACGCGCCAATCGCGGCGAAGAGTGGGCAGGGGCTGTTCGGCGACCGCCTGGGCGGACGCGACCGATCGCTGTTCACGCGGCAGCTGGCCACGCTGGTGGCTGTCTCGACCCTGGAAGAAGCCCTGCGCACCATCGCGCTGCAGGCTGACCGTCCCAAGCTCAAGCGGGTGGTCGAGCAGGTGCACGCAGCGGTGCTGGAGGGCTATCGCCTGTCGGACGCCCTGGCCCGGCCGGCCGGGGCCTTTCCGCCGCTCTATCGGGCCATGGTCGCCGCCGGCGAGGCCTCGGGCGCGCTGCCGACCATCCTCGATCGCCTGGCCGACCTGCTGGACCAGCAGCAGAAGGTCTCCGCCAAGATCACGACGGCCCTGGTCTATCCAGCCGTGCTGGCCCTGGTGGCTTGCCTGGTCGTCACCGTGCTGATGGTCTTCGTCATTCCCAAGGTGGTCGAGCAGTTCGACAGCATGGGCCAGACCCTGCCGCTGCTGACCCGCATCGTCATCGGCCTGTCCGACCTTCTCCAGCACTTCGGCTGGTTGCTGGTGCTGGTGGTCGTGGGGCTGGCCTTCGTCTACTGGCGGGCCCTGCGCAACCCGGCCTTCAAGCTGCGCGCCGACAGCTTCTTCCTGCGCCTGCCGTTCGTCGGCCAGCTGATCCGCAACGTCCACGCTGCGCGGCTGGCCCGTACCCTGTCAACGATGATCGCCAGCGGCCTGCCGATGCTGGAGGGCCTGATCCTGACGGCCGGCACGGTCCGCAACGCCGCCCTGCGCGGCGGCATGGACGCGATGATCGCCGGGATCCGCGAGGGCGGTTCGCTGTCGACCGCCATGCGCCGTACCGGGGTCTTTCCGCCGGTGCTGGTCTACATGACCGCCAGCGGCGAGAGCAGCGGCCGTGTCGACGTCATGCTGACCCGCGCCGCCGAGTATCTCGAGCGCGAGTTCGACACCTTCACCGCCACCCTGCTGAGCCTGCTTGAGCCGGCGATCATCGTCGTTCTGGGCGGCGTGGTGGCCACCATCGTCCTCTCGATCCTGCTGCCCATCCTGCAGATCAACACCCTGGCCATGAACTAGGAGGCCAAGACCATGCGCGCCCCTGACAAGACCCGCCGCCTCGCCCGCGAAGCCGGCTTCACCCTGGTGGAGATGATGGTGGTCATCGTCATCCTGGGGCTCCTGGCCACCGTCGTGGCCATCAATGTCCTGCCCAGCCAGGACAAAGCCATGAAGGAAAAGGCCCGCGCCGACGTGGCGGTGCTGGAGCAGGCGCTCGAGGGCTACCGCCTCGACACCTTCGCCTTCCCGCGCACCGAGGACGGCCTTGCGGCCCTGGTGACGCCGCCGGCCAGCCTGGCCCAGCCCGATCGCTACCGCGAGGGCGGCTATGTGCGCCGCCTGCCCAAGGACCCCTGGGGCAACGACTACCAGTACCGCTCGCCGGGCCAGCACGGGGCGATCGACGTCTTCTCGTTCGGCGCCGACGGCCGCGAGGGCGGCGAAGGCAAGGACGCCGACATTGGCAACTGGGGCTGACATCCCGCGCAATGCCGGCAGGCGAGGGGGCTTCACCCTCGTTGAGCTCATGATCGTGCTTGTGATCATGGGCCTGCTGGCCAGCGCCGTCGTCCTGGCCCTGCCGGACGGCCGGCTCGGCCTGCCGCAGGAGGCCGAGCGTTTCGCCGCCACCCTGCTGCGCGCCCGCGACGAGGCGGTGTTCAGGGGCGGCCAGGTCCGTGTCGTGGCGGCCGATGGTCGATATCGCTTCGAGCAGCGCTCAGGCCGCGACTGGCGCCCGTTGGACGAGCCGCCGTTCAGCGCCCGCGCCTTCGAGGAGGGCACGCAGGTCACGGCCGCGCCGCAGGCCGTGGTGGTCTTCGATCCCACGGGGCTGGCCAACCCCACCGAATTCACCTTCGCGCGCGGCGAGGTGCGCCGCACCGTGGCCGTCGATCTGGCAGGGAACGTCTCGCTCGATGACCCGCGCCCGTTCTGAAGCCGGCTTCACGCTGATCGAGCTGCTGGTCGCCCTGGCGATCTTCAGCCTGGCGGTGCTGGCCCTGCTGAACCTGGCGGGCGAGAACACCCGCGCGGGCGGCCGCCTGGCCGACCGGGTGTTGGCCGAGGTGGTGCTCGACAACCGCGCGGTCGAGGCCATGGCCAGCACGACCCCGCTCGCCATCGGCCGCAGCGCTGGCTTGGAGACCGCCGGCGGACGCCCATGGGCCTGGACCCGCCAGGTCAGCCGCACCGCCGATCCCGCTGTCGTTCGCGTCGACATCGCCGTGGCCGCGCCCCGCTCGCGCGCGCCGCTCGTCCAGGCCTCGCTGTTTCGGGGCGCGCGATGAAGGGCTTCACCCTGGTCGAGATGCTGGTGGCGGTGCTGATCTTCGCCCTGATCAGCGCGGCGGGCGTGGCGGTGATGGGCTCGACCCTGGCCAACCAGAGCGCGGTGCGGGTCACGGTCGACCGCCATGCCGAGCTTCAGCGGGCCCGCGCCATCCTCAAGGCCGACCTCTCGCAGGCCGCCGCCCGCCGCACCCGCGGCGAGGACGGGCGACCGGCCCTGACGGCCTTCGCCGGCGGCGATCCGTGGGGCGGCGGCGGACCGCTGCTGGCTTTCGTCCGGCGCGGCTGGGAGAATCCCGACGTCGATCCCCGCGCCTCGCTGCAATATGTGGAATACGCCCTGGTCGAGGGCCGCCTGGAGCGCCGCTCGCGCCCGGCGCTGGATGGCGCGCGCCTCGGCCCGCCGCAGGTGCTGCTGACCAACGTCGCGGAGATCCAATCGACCTTCCTGTTTAACGGCGCCTGGACGCCGACCTGGAAGGGCAATCCGCAGACCGAGATCCCGACCGCCGTGCGCCTGGACATGACGCTGGCCGACCTCGGCCGCGTCGACCAGTTGTTCCTCACCTCGGGGGAGGGGCGATGAAGCGCAGGCACGAGGAAGGCGCGGCCCTGCTGACGGTGCTGCTGATGGTGGCCGTCATCGGCGTCATCGCCGTGGGCGTGCTGGAGGACATCCGCTTTGGCCTGCGTCGGTCGTCCAACGCCCAGGTGGCCGGTCAGGCGCGCTGGTACGCCCTCGGCGGCGAGCAGATGGCCCGCTCGCGCATCGACCAGCTTCTGGCCCGAGATCCGGGCAAGACCTCGCTGGAGGGCGAGTGGAACGGTCGCGCCTTGGAGTTTCCGATCGAGGGCGGCGTGATCCAGGCGCGCGTCGCCGACGCCACCGGCTGCTTGAACCTCAACAGCGTGGTCGAGGCCGACCAGGGCGAGCCCTTTCGCCGTCGCGAGCTGGGCGTGCGCCAGCTGTCCAGCCTCATGACGCTGTTGGGCATGCCCAACGGTCCCGACCTCGCCGAAAGCCTGGCGCAGTGGATCGACAGCAACGACGTCGGCCCGGCGGGGCTGGAGGACGACGGCTATGCGAGGCGCAAGGCGCCGTACCGCACGGCCGGCGCGCCCCTGGCCGAGGTCAGCGAGCTGCGCGCTGTGCGCGGCTTCGACGCCAAGGTCTACGCCATGCTGCGCCCTTACGTCTGCGCGCTGCCGACCACCGACCTGTCGCCGATCAACGTCAACACCTTGCCGGAAGGCCGGGCCATGCTGCTGTCGGCGATCAGCCTGGGAGCGGTGTCGCCGGAGAGCGCTCATCGGGCGATCGTCGCGCGGCCTGCCGGCGGCTGGTCGGACCTGGAGGCCTTCTGGGGCCAGCAGGCCCTGGCCGGCGCCGCGCCCGTCGACGGCGTCCGCGACCAGATCCGCTTTCGCACCCGCTACTTCTCGCTCGAAAGCCGCGTCGGCCTTGCCGGCGGGCAAACCTTCATGACCTCGCTTTTCGAAGCCGGCCCGACGAACCGCGTCCGTCTCGTCGCCCGGCGCTGGACCCTGGAAGAATGACCCGTCTGCTGCTCCTTCCCGAAACGCCCGAGGAAGCCCCCGAGATCGTCGAGGCCGGCGCCCATGGTCCGATGCGCCGCAAGCTGCTGCCCAGCGAGCAGGGCGGCGGCGAGGCCTTGCTCGTCCTGCCTGGCGCCGAGGCCGTCACCCGTTGGCTCGATCTGCCCGGCGGCAGCGCCGCCCAAGCGCGGGCTGCGGCGGGGTTCCAGATCGGCGAGGTGGTGGCGTCCGGCGCCGAAGGACTGCACCTGGCGGTCGGCGAGCGCGACGCGGAGGGGCGCGTTCTCGTCGTTTGGCTCGATCGCGAGGTGCTTCGCTCGGGCCTGGAGGCGGCCAAGGCGCGAGGGGTGACCGTCACTGGCGCGACCCCCGACTACCTGCTGTTGCCGCAGGACGCCGAGGGGCGAACGGTCCTGGCCTCGTTCGGTGAGCGGCTGGGCGTCCGGGGCGAAGGGCTGGCGTTCGGCGTCGAGCCCGAACTGGCCTCGGCGGTCATCGGCGACCGGCCGCACCGCTACATCCCGGCGTCCGAACTGGACGCCTGGCTGCTGGCGGGAGCCGAACGTCCAGCGGTGAACCTGCTGCAAGGCCAGTTCGCGCTGCGTCGGCGCGGACCGGTCCTGCACTGGAGGCGATTGGCGGCGCTCTTGGCCATCGTCGTGATCTCGCCGCTCGTCCTGATGCTGGCGCAGATCGCCAGGGACGGCGTGGAGGCGCGCGCGATCGAGCGGCGCAACGCCGCCTTGGCGGTTCAACTCGTTCCGCAATCGGCGCGCTACGGCGATCCGGCCCAGTACGCTATCGGCCGGCTGCAGGCGGGGCGTCGGCAGGGCTTCGGCGAGCTCGCCGCCGGCTACCTTTCCGCCGTGCGCGGGGTGCCGGGCATGCGGCTGGACACCCTGGTCCATGGCCAGGACGGCGCGATCCGCTCGTCGGTCTCCTACGCCAACTATTCCGACATGGACCAGCTGCGTGAAGCGCTGAAGGCTGGCGGCTTCGATGTCGCCGAACAGGGCACGGTCACCGAAGGCCAGCGCGTCACCAGCGACCTGATCGTGCGGAGCAAGCCGTGAGCCAGATCCTCGAAACCGCGCGCCGGGCGTGGGACGGCCGCACGCCGCGCGAGCGGATCATGCTGGGCGTCATGGCCGCCGCCATCCTGGGCGTCGGCGGCTTCTACGGCGTGGTCGCGCCGCTGAAAGATGCGAGCGACGACGTACGCCATAGCCTGCAGGAGGCCCGCGAGCAGTCCGCCGCGTTGAAGCTGGCCTCTGGCCACGCCGCGCCGTCCAAGCCTGATTCCCGTCCGGTAGCGGCGATCGTCGAAGCCAGCGCCGCGAGCCTGGGCGTGCCGATCGCCCGCAAGCGCCAGGAGGGCGACGGCGCCTTTACCATCTGGATCACCGCCATCGACGCCCGCGCCCTGCTGCCATGGGCCGCGTCGCTGGAGCGCGAGGCCGGCCTGGATGTCGCGGGCTTTACCGCCTCGCGCCTCGACAGCGGCCTCGTCGAGGCCGAGGTCACCTTCGCCAGGGCCGCCCGATGAACACCCGGATCATGATGGCCGTACTGGCCGGTATGACGGCTGCGGCTGTCGTCGCCCTGGCCCCTGTCACGCTGCTGACCGGCCGACTGGCCGACGGCGAGGCTTTGCGGGCGACCCGGGCGTCGGGAACGGTCTGGCGCGGCCGCGTGGACCTGGCGACCGCCCAGGGGCGGCGCCTGGGATCCTATGACGTAGGGCTCTCTCCATTTGCGCTGCTGGGCGGCGACGTGCGGCTGCGGGCCAAGGACGAGGCGGCCGGTCGCTCCTTCATTCTGCGCGCAGGCCGGGATAGGGGTGTCGAGGCCCTGAGCGGCCCGATCTCGCTGGACGGAGATCCGCTTTCCGGGCGGATCGAGATCCGGGATGTGGCGGCGGTTTTCCGTGATGGGCGCTGCCTACGGGCCGGTGGCCAGATCCGCTTCCGCGCCGCTCAGGATCCCTTGCTAGGCGGAGCGACCTTCGCTGGAACGCCGGCCTGCCTCGGCGGCGACTGGGTCGCGCGGCTGACGCCGGCGGGCGGCGGCGGGGCGGCGATAACCTTGCGCGTCGATGGCGCCGGTCGACTTCAGGCCGAGGTCGCGGTGGCGACGGCCGATCCGATGCTGGTTCAGGCCGCGCTCGAGGAGGGCTTCGTCAAGGACGCGGCCGGCGTTCGGCGCGTAGTGTCGGCTCGGCTGTCAGCCGAGAAAGCCGTGAAGCGGCCCTAGCAGCCAGGTCAGCCAGGCGCCTATAGCCAGGAACACCCCGAACGGCAGCCGCTGGTCCATCGTCACGCGGCGGCGAAGGATCAGCTGCGCCAGGGCGACGCTGATTCCGGCCAGGCCAGCCCAGACCAGCACCGAGGGCAGGGCGGTCCAGCCGGTCCAGGCGCCGATGGCGCCCAGCAGGCGCGGGTCGCCGCCGCCCAGGCCCTCGCGGCCGCGCACCCGCTCGTAGATCCAGGCCAGCAGCCACAGCGATCCAAAGCCTATCGCCGCGCCCAGAACCGGCGTCCATACCGGCTCTCGCAGCACCAGGATCGAGACGGCGAAGCCCGTCGCGCCCAGCGGTAGGGTCAACATGTCGGGCAGCCAGAAATGCTCGCCGTCGATTACCGCCAGCAGCAGCAGCCACCAGCCAAAGACCGCCGTCGCCAGCGCCAGAGGGCCGGCGAACGCCAGCGCGCTCCAGGCGCCGATCAGCAGGCACGCCAGTTCCAGCAACAGGTAGCGACGGGGAATCGGCGCGCCGCAGCTGCGGCAGCGCCCCCGCAGCGCCAGAAAGCTGAGCACGGGGATCAGGTCGGGCAGGCCCAGCTTGCGGCCGCAGCCGTCGCAGGCCGAACGCGACGCCGCCCACGGCCGCTCGGCGGGCAGGCGCAGGGTCAGCAGCCCGATGAAGCTGCCCACGAACGGGCCAAGCAGGACCGTCGCGAATGTCCAGAAGTGTTCGGTAACCCACATGGCCGCCGACCTACTGTACGAGAATTGCAAAGAAGGGAAGGAGTGGTGGATGCTGCAGGGATTGAACCTGCGACCCCCTCGGTGTGAACGAGGTGCTCTCCCGCTGAGCTAAGCATCCGCCTTGTCGGCCAAGCCTTCCGAAGAAGTCCCCGCCGCGAGAGGAGGGGGCTATAGACCGCTCTTTTCCGCGCCGCAAGAGGCCAAAAGCGAGATTGCGGCCTCCGGGACCTCGGAAAAGCGATCTATCAACAGATCTCCGCCGAGGGTCTCGACCGGGGCTTCGGTGTAGCCGAACGAGACCAGCAACGCCGGAACGCCGGCGGCCTTGGCGCTGAGGACGTCGTTGATGCTGTCGCCGACCATGACCGCGCGGGCCGGGTCGCCGCCGACCGCCGCAATGGCCGCCAGCACGTGGCGCGGGTCTGGCTTGGGAGCGGGGGCGTCGTCGGCGCCGACCACGGCGTCGAAGAATCGGGTCAGGTCGACGGCGTCCAGAAGAGCGACCGACAGGTGGGTCAGCTTGTTGGTGCAGACCACCAGGCGCGCGCCGGCGGCCTTCAGATCCGCGAGCACCTCGACCACGCCCTCGAACGGCGCGCTCTCGTGGGCGATACGGCCCAGATAGATGGCGATGAAGCGCTCGACCAGCCGGGGCGCGCGTTCGGCGTCCAGCGGCGCGCCGGCGGCGGCGAAGCCTCGCTCCAGCAGCGCCTTGGCGCCGCGTCCGACCATCTTGCGCACGTCGTCGAAGGGCAGGGCGGGCAGGCCCTCCTCGGCGAGGATGGTGTTCAGCGCGCCCACCAGGTCCGGCGCTGTGTCGACCAGGGTGCCGTCGAGATCGAAGGCGATCGTCGTATCCCGAAGGACGGTTTCGTGGGCGTGCGGAAGAGACATGCTCTGGCCTTTCGGCTAAAGGCGCGGCTAATGCAACTTTGGTTCGCTTCGGAGTCGCGCCGATCATGACGCAGATCGCCCCCGCTCATCACACGGGCCGTCCCCGCGCCGCCGTGATCCTGGCCGCCGGCCAGGGCACACGCATGAAGTCGCCGACGCCCAAGGTGCTGCATCGGGTCGGCGGTCGGGCCATGCTCGACCACGCCATCGACGCCGCGCAGGCGCTTGGCTGCTCGCGTATCGTGGTCGTTGTCGGCGCCCACAGCCCGCAGGTCGGAGAGCACGCGCGCAAGCGCCTGGGCGCCGACGCCACCGTCATTCAGGATCCGCCGCTGGGCACCGGCCACGCCGTGCTGGCCGCCAAGGACGCCCTGTCCGATTTCGACGGCGACGTCGTCGTCACCTATGCCGACTGCCCGCTGCTGACCGCGCCGGTGATCGCCCCGCTGTTCGACCTGCGCGGCGCCGGCGCCGACGTCGCCGTGCTGGGCTTCGAAGCCGCCGATCCAGGCGCCTATGGCCGCCTGGTGCTGGCCCCGGGCCACGTGCTGCTGCGGATCGTCGAGGCCAAGGACGCCGAGCCGGCGGTCCTGGCGCTCAAGCACTGCAATTCGGGCGTGCTGGCCGCCGATCGCGCCCAGCTCTTCGACCTGCTGGCTGCCGTCGGCAACGACAACGCCAAGGGCGAGTATTACCTGACCGACATCGTCGGCATCGCCCACGACCGCAAGCTGGCCACCCGCGCCACCTTCGCGCCTGAGGCCGCGGTGCAGGGCGTCAATTCCCAGGCCGAACTGGCCGCCGCCGAGGCCGTCTGGCAGGTCGGCCGACGCGCCGCCCTGATGACCGAGGGCGTGACCATGCCTGCCCCCGAGACCGTCCACCTGTCGTGGGACACTCAAGTGGCCGCCGGCGTCACCGTCGAGCAGTTCGTGGTGTTCGGCGCGGGCGTCAGCGTCGCATCGGGCGCGGTGATCAAGGCTTTCAGCCACCTGGAAGGCGCGTCCGTGGGCGAGGGCGCCTTGATTGGCCCCTATGCTCGCCTGCGCCCGGGCGCCGAGATCGGTCCCGAGGCCCACATCGGCAACTTCGTCGAGGTCAAGAAGGTCAAGGTCGGCGCCGGCGCCAAGGCCAACCACCTGACCTATCTGGGCGACGGCTCGGTGGGCCCGAAAGCCAACATCGGCGCCGGCACGATCTTCTGCAACTACGACGGCTTCGAGAAGTTCGAGACCCATGTCGGCGCTGGCGCCTTCATCGGCTCGAACTCGGCCCTGGTCGCGCCCGTCCGGATCGGCGACGGGGCGATGACGGGATCGGGGTCCGTGATCACCGCCGACGTTCCCGCCGGCGACCTGGCGCTCAGCCGCGCGCCGCAGACCCTCAAGACCGGGTGGGCGGCCAAGTTCCGCGCCCTGAAACAGGCCAAGAAGGACAAGAAGGCATGAGCGCCGACGCACAGAAGAAGGCTTCGGGCGAAGCCGCCGCCCTGCTGGTCGAGCCGGGCATG
This sequence comes from Caulobacter sp. FG7, assembly GCF_057808875.1. Lineage (NCBI taxonomy): Bacteria > Pseudomonadati > Pseudomonadota > Alphaproteobacteria > Caulobacterales > Caulobacteraceae > Caulobacter > Caulobacter sp. FG7. The sequence continues at coordinate 22,687 of NZ_JBMDIW010000026.1, read as the reverse complement.
GTCGTGGGCCTGGGGACCGGTTCGACCGCGGCTTGGTTCGTCAAGGCCCTGGCCGCCCGCAAGCTCGACGTCCGCGGCGTGCCGACCTCGGAAGCGACCGCCAGCCTGGCCCGCGAGCTTGGCATTCCGCTGGCGACGCTGGACGACGTCATGTCGATCGACCTCACCGTCGACGGCGCCGACGAGATCGGCCCGGGCCTTTCCCTGATCAAGGGCGGCGGCGCGGCGCTGCTGCGCGAGAAGCTGGTCTGGGAGGCCTCCAAGCGCTGCGTGGTCATCGCCGACGCCGCCAAGCACGTGAAGGTGCTGGGCAAGTTCCCGCTGCCGATCGAGGTTGTGCGCTTCGGTCACCCCCATACCGGGCGCCGCCTGGCCGACATCGCTGCCGAGTTCGATCTTCCGCCGCCGCGTCTGCGCATGGCGGACCGGGGCATCGTCGTCACCGACGGGGGCAATGTGATCTACGACATGGCCTCGGGCGCGATCGCTGAGCCGGCCGCCCTGGCCGCGGCGCTCAAGGCCGTCACCGGCGTGGTCGACCACGGCCTGTTCCTCGATCTGGCCGACGAAGCCCTGATCGGGACCGACGAAGGGGTGGTCAAGCTTCTGCCTTGATCCCATATCCCGATCCCGCTGTTTCCAGTCCGCCTTGATCCGGAGCCGATGATGGCTGAGTACGACTTCGACCTCTTCGTCATCGGCGCCGGTTCGGGCGGCGTGCGCGCCGCGCGGCTGGCGGCCCTGTCGGGCGCCAAGGTCGCCGTGGCCGAGGAGTACCGGGTCGGTGGCACCTGCGTGGTGCGCGGCTGCGTGCCCAAGAAGTTCATGGTCTACGCCAGCGAGGTCTCCAGCCAGCTGAAGACCGCCAAGGGCTATGGCTGGACGATCGGCGAGGCCAGCTTCGACTGGAAGACCTTCCTGCACGACAAGGACGTCGAGATCGCGCGCCTGTCGGGCATCTACGTCACCAACCTGCGCAAGGCCGGCGCGCACCTGCTGCACGGCAAGGCCCGCATCATTGACGCCCATACCGTCGAGGTGCTGCCCAAGGAAGGCTCCGAGGGCGACGCCGGTCGCTACACCGCCAAGCGCATCCTGGTGGCCACCGGCGGCCGTCCGGTGCGTCCGGAGTTCGAAGGCGCCGAGCACGGCATCACCTCGGACGAGGCCTTCCATCTGCCGACCCTGCCCAAGCGCGTGCTGGTGGTCGGCGGCGGCTACATCGCCGTCGAGTTCGCTGGCATCTATGCGGGGCTCGGCGTCGAGACCACGCTCTGCTATCGCGGCTCCAATATCCTGCGCGGCTTCGACGACGACGTTCGCGCCCATCTCGCCGACGAGATGGAGAAGCGCGGCATCAAGGTCGTGCTGGGCTGCTCGCACAAGTCGATCGAGAAGACCGACGCCGGCCTCGTCAGCACCTTCAACAACAACCTGACCTTCGAGAGCGACGTGGTGCTGTTCGCCACCGGCCGCGACCCCTATGTCGAGGGCCTGGGCCTCGAGAACGCCGGGGTGAAGCTGGACGACAAGGGCGCGATCGCCGTCGACGCCCACTCCAAGACCAATGTCGACAGCATCTGGGCCGTGGGCGACGTCACCGACCGCATCAACCTGACCCCGGTGGCGATCCGCGAGGGCGCGGCCTTCGCCCAGACCGAGTTCTACGGCAATCCGACCACCTTCGATCACGATCTGGTCGCTTCGGCCGTCTTCTCGCAGCCGCCGATCGGGGCGGTGGGCATGAGCGAGGCCGAAGCCCGCCACGCCTTCGGCAAGGTCGACATCTACCGCGCCGTCTTCCGCCCGATGAAGCTGACCTTCTATGGCGGCCAGGAGCGCTGCCTGATGAAGCTGGTCGTCCGCCAGGACAACGAGCAGGTCGTCGGCGTCCACGTGGTCGGCCCGGATGCGCCCGAGATCATCCAGATGGCCGCCATCGCCGTGAAGATGGGTGTCACCAAGTCGCAGTGGGACTCCACCTGCGCGGTGCATCCGACCCTGGCCGAGGAACTGGTGACCATGCGTGAGAAGTACGTGCCGGCCGAGGTGGGCGGCGTATGACCACGGCCTTGACCGGTTCGGAGAAGGGGACGCCCTGGCTGACGGGGGTCATGGTCTTCGTCTTCGTGATGACGCCCCTGCTGGGCTATCTCGCCCAGCTGGGCTTCGCGCCGCTGATGGCTCTGGCCGGCCTTCTGGTCCTGCCGGTGATGGGGCGGCCCCGGACGCCGGCCGCACCCGCCCTGATCCTGCTGCTGCTCGCGATCTGGGCGGCCGTCAGCATGACGTGGAGCCCCGCCGCGCCGCCCCCCGGCAGTCTCAAGGACTATGGCGACGTCGAGAAGGTCACGGCGGTGAAGCTGTTCCTGCAGCTGGCCCTCTACGGTGCGGCGGTTGCGGCGGCCTTGCGCCTGTCGGCGCGCGGAGCCGATCGTGTCGCCACGGTGATGGGGTTTGGCGTGCTGGCCCTGGCCGTGCTCGTCGGCGTGGACGCGCTGACCGGCGCGGCGATGTTCCAGAAGTTCCGCGTGCTCAGCGGTGATCCGATCCGTCCCGACCTGGCCAAGGTCAAGATCTCCATCGGCTGCTACGTGATGGCCGTGATGTTCTGGCCGGCGGCGGCGGCGCTTGCGCGGCGGGGAAGGCAGGCGGCCGTCGTACTGCTTCTGGCCGGCGTGCTGACGGCCTCGGTGCTGGCGAGCGCGGACTCATGCCTGGTCGCCCTGGCCGCGGGTGGTTTTGTGTGGATGCTGGTCAAGGGGCTGGGCAGGGCCGGGGGGCGTCTGCTGACCCTGTCGGTGGCCCTCCCGTTCGTGGTCGCGCCGATCGCGGTGCTGTGGGCCATCCAGGCCGGCTTCTGGGGTTGGCTGCACGGCCTGGTCCCGGCGTCGTGGGATGCCCGGCTGAACATCTGGGCCTTCGCGGCCGACCACATACAGGACCATCCGTTCCGGGGCTGGGGTCTGGACGCCAGCCGCACCTTCGGCGACGCCATTCCGCTGCACACCCACAACGCCCAGCTCCAGCTGTGGCTTGAACTCGGCGCGGTGGGCGCTGCGCTTGCCGGCGCTTTCTTCTGCTGGCTCGCCCATGGCGTCACCCGCGCCGCCGGGACCGATCGCAGCGGAGCGGCGATGAGCGGCGCAGCCCTCACCAGCTATCTGGTCATCGGCGCGTTGAGCTTCGGCGTCTGGCAGGAGTGGTGGATCGCCGTGGGCGCCCTGGCCGTCGTCGCCTGTGTCGCAGTGCGGTTGTCGAGCCGCGAATACACTGACGAGTTGGTCGAAATTTCCCCGATCGGCTAGAATATGGCTATTCGCCGCACGATTTTTGCTTTTGCCCAAAGGGTGCGCTATGAGCGCTCCCTTTTAGAACCTTCGAGAACATCATGACCGCCCGGTGGACCCCCGCGACCTGGAGAGCCAAACCCGCCAAGCACGTGCCGACCGATTATCCGGACGCGGGTGCGGTCGAGCGGGTCGAGCAGACGCTTCGCCAGATGCCGCCGCTGGTGTTCGCCGGCGAGGCGCGCCGGCTGAAGAGCCTTCTGGGCGACGTCGCCGAAGGCCGGGCCTTCCTGCTGCAGGGCGGCGACTGCGCCGAGAGCTTCAAGGAATTCCACGCCGACAACATCCGCGACACCTTCCGTCTGATCCTGCAGATGGCGGTGGTGCTGACCTTCGCCGGCGGCAAGCCGGTGGTGAAGGTGGGCCGCATCGCCGGTCAGTTCGCCAAGCCGCGCTCCGAACCGATCGAGACGATCGGCGAGACGACCCTGCCGTCCTATCGCGGCGACATCATCAACGGCATGGACTTCAACGAGGCTGAGCGCGTTCCCGACCCGGACCGCCTGCTGAAGGCTTACGGTCAATCGGCCGCGACCCTGAACCTGCTGAGGGCCTTCGCCAGCGGCGGCTATGCCGACCTCTACAACATCCACCGCTGGACCCTGGGCTTCGTCGGCGACAGCCCGCAGGGCGCGCGCTACCGCGAGCTTTCGGAGAAGATCTCCGAGGCCCTGACCTTCATGTCGGCCGTCGGCGTGACGCCCGACACCCAGCCCGACCTGAAGCGCGTTGAGTTCTTCACCAGCCACGAGGCCCTGCTGCTCGGCTTCGAGGAAGCCATGACCCGCGTCGATAGCACCTCGGGCGACTGGTACGACACCAGCGCCCACCTGCTGTGGATCGGCGAGCGCACCCGCCAACTGGACGGCGCCCACATCGAGTTCATGCGCGGCGTGAAGAACCCGATCGGCCTCAAGTGCGGCCCGACCATGGAGGGCGACGACCTCCTGCGCCTGATCGACGTGCTCAATCCCAACAACGAGCCGGGCCGCCTGACGCTGTACGGCCGCTTCGGCTCGGACAAGATCGCCGACCGTCTGCCGCGCCTGATGAAGGCCACCAAGGCCGACGGCCGCTCGGTGGTCTGGGCCACCGACCCGATGCATGGCAACACGCTGAAGGCCTCGACCGGCTACAAGACCCGTCCGTTCGACCGCATCCTCAGCGAAGTGAAGAGCTTCGTGGAAGTGGCCCACTCGGAAGGCGTCCACCCCGGCGGCGTCCACCTGGAGATGACCGGTCAGAACGTCACCGAGTGCCTGGGCGGCGCCCGCGCCGTGTCGGAGACCGATCTCGCCGACCGTTATCACACCCACTGCGACCCGCGCCTGAACGGCGAGCAGGCCTTGGAGCTGGCCTTCCTGGTGGCCGAAAAGCTGAAGTCGGCGCGCGATAACCAGCGCAAGGTCGCCAACGGCTGACCTCCAGGCTGACCTTAGGGTCAACCTCGGATTCGAGACGAAAGGGGCCCCGTGGATCAGTTCCACGGGGCCCTTTCAATAGTGCCCTTACGGCATGCGAAAAGATTTGTCGCAATTGCGAGGTTGCTTTTCGCAGATGCACACTCAAGACCTTCCAACGACTTGACCGCTAGCCCGGCGCTCTCCAATGGTTGTTTGAAGGGAGTGAATTTATGCGTCTGCAGGCCAAGTTGAAGCGCGAGTGGCGGTTCCTGAAGGGACTGACCCGCACCCTCAAGCGTGTGAAGTCGATCGCGCCCGACAGCGACAACCTGATCTGCGACGATCTGGAAGCGGCGGTCGACAAGTGGCGCAACAACCCCGCCATCACGTTCGAAGGCAAGACGATCACCTATGCCGAGCTGGACGCGATCGCGAACCGCTACGCGCACTGGGCCAAGGGCCAGGGGATCACCCGCGGCCAGACCGTCGCCCTCTTCATGCCCAACCGGATCGAATACCTGGCCATCTGGTACGGTCTTTCGAAGGTCGGCGTCGCCACGGCTCTGATAAATAACCAACTGACGGGCGCCGCGCTGGCGCACTGCCTCAACATCTCCCAGGCGCTGCACTGCATCGTCGACCCGGACACCTCGCCCTGCTTCGAGGACGTCAAGGAACAACTGGGCCGCCACATCCAGCAGTGGGTGCTGGGCCCGGTGCACGGCGACCAGCGCGACCTGGTCAACGCCCTGAAGAGCTGCAGCCAGTTGCGCCCAGACCGCCTGACGGCCCGCGACGGCCTAGTGGCCAAGGACACCGCGCTCTACATCTTCACCAGCGGCACCACCGGCCTGCCCAAGGCCGCGCGCATCACCCACATGCGCGCCCAGCTCTACATGCGCGGCTTCGCCGGCTCGACGGACTCGCGCGCCACCGACCGCATCTACGTGACCCTGCCGCTCTATCACGCCACCGGCGGTCTCTGCGCCATGGGCGCTGGCCTGCTGAACGGCGGCAGCATCGTGCTGCGCAAGAAGTTCTCGGCCACCCACTTCTGGAGCGACGTGGTCACCGAGAACTGCACCATGTTCGTCTATATCGGCGAGCTGTGCCGCTACCTGGCCAACCAGCCCGAGAACGAGTTCGAGCGCGCCCACAAGCTGCGCCTGATCTTCGGCAACGGCCTGCGTCCCGACGTCTGGGACGACATGCTCGACCGCTTCAAGGTGGGCGGGGTGCTCGAGTTCTACGGCGCCACCGAAGGCAACGTGTCGCTGTTCAACTTCGACGGCCGCCGCGGCGCCATCGGTCGGGTGCCGGGCTACCTGAAGAAGAAGTTCAACATCCGCATCGTCAAGTTCGACGTCGAGACCGAAACCCCCGTGCGTGGCCCGAACGGCTGCTGCGTCGAGGTCAAGCCCGGCGAGATCGGCGAGTGCATCGGCCATATCGCCAGCGACGCGCGCTCCAACTTCACCGGCTATGCCGACAAGGCCGCCACCGAAAAGAAGGTGCTGCACGACGTCTTCGAAAAGGGCGACGCCTGGTTCCGCACCGGCGACCTGATGCGCCAGGACAGCGACGGCTACATCTACTTCGTCGACCGCATCGGCGACACCTTCCGCTGGAAGGGCGAGAACGTCGCCACCAGCGAGGTGTCGGAACGCCTCGCCGGCTTCCCGGGCGTCAAGGAAATCAACGTCTACGGCGTGCCGGTGGGCGATCTCGACGGCAAGGCCGGCATGGCCTCGCTGGTCGTCGGCCCCGAGTTCGAGATCGACAACCTGGCCGAATATGTCGATCGCGAGATGCCCGCCTACGCCCGTCCGGTGTTCGTGCGCCTGCAGCCCGAGATCGAGACCACCGGCACCTTCAAGTACCGCAAGATCGACCTGGTGAAGGAGGGCTTCGACCCGGCCGTCATCAAGGATCCGCTGTATTTCCGCGAGCCCGGCAAGGGCTATGTGAAGGTCACCAAGGCGGTCCACACCAAGATCCTGGCCGGCGGGTTCAAGCTCTGAGCCTGTCGGAAGCCTGGTCGCCGCTGGCGATCTTCGCGACCCTGACGCCCAAGGACCCCGCGCGCCGCCCGGTGCGCGGGGTTTCCTATGGCGACCATTCGCGCTAGCGGCTCGATGTCCATGTCCCGGCGAGCGGGGCAGGGGATTGGCCGGTGCTGGTGTTCTTCTACGGCGGGGCCTGGAACTCGGGTCGCCGAAGAGATTATGGCTGGGCCGCGCGCGCCCTGGCGGCCCAGGGCTTCGTCGTCGTCACGCCTGACTATCGGCTTCATCCCGAGGTCGTCTATCCGGCCTTCCTGGAGGACGCTGCGCTGGCTGTTCGCTGGGCGGTCGAGCATGCGCCACGCCTGGGCGGCGATCCGGCCCGGTTGTCGCTGGCCGGGCATTCGGCCGGCGCCTACATCGCCGCCATGCTGGCCCTGGATCCATTGTACCTGGCTGCGGCTGGCGTCCCGAGCGGCGTGGTGAAGGCCTTCGCAGGGCTGTCGGGCCCCTACGCCTTCCTGCCGCTGGACGGCGAGATCACTACCCGCACCTTCGGACATGTCGACGACCTGCCGGCCACCCAGCCGATCGGCTTCGCCCACGCCGCCGCGCCGGCCGCCTTCCTGGCGAGCGGCGAGGAGGACAGGACGGTCCGCCCGCACAACACCCGCAAGCTGGCCAAGGCCCTGCGCGAGGCGGGCGCGGTCGTCGAGGAGCAGGTCTATCCGGGGCTGGACCACGCCGCGCCCTTGCTGGCGCTGTCGCGGCCGTTCCGTCGCAAGGCGCCTGTCCTGGCCCAGATGACGGGGTTCCTGAAGGCCAAGGCGGGCTGATCCCCACGCGACCATCCACCGCGGCTTGCTGCGCTGCGATTGAACGCGGGCCTCATCCTGTCTATATGGCCCTGACTGAACGCGGGTCATGTGTGTGGCGACCTCGCGAAATCCCAGTGTTTCAACGAGATAAGAAGGGGCGTCGCCATGCTTCTGACCATGATGAAGGCCAAGCTGCACCGCGCCACGGTGACCCAGGCCGACCTCGACTACGAAGGTTCGATCGCCATCGACCGCGACCTTCTGGACGCCTCGGGCATCCTGCCCAACGAACAGGTCGACGTGCTCAACATCACCACCGGCGCGCGCTTCACCACCTACGCCATCGAGGCCCCGCGCGGCTCGAAGGTGATCGGCGTCAACGGCGCCGCCGCCCGCCTGGTGCAGAAGAACGACACTGTCATCGTCGTCACCTACTGCCAGATGCCGGCCGAGGAGGCGCGCAACTACGCTCCGACCGTCGTGCTGCTCGACGAAGGCAACATCATCAAGCAGGCCGCCTGATGCGGTCGGCGGCCGCCCTGGCGCTCGTCCTGGCTAGCGCCCTGGCGCTGGCCGGCTGCGGCGGCTCGAAGCTGCCCAAGGGCGTCGACGAGGACGCCCTGACCCAGGCCGTCGGCCGGGCCATCGGCTCGCCCTCGACCTGCGTGCTGATCGCCGAGGCGGGCGGAAAAGTGCTCTGGACGGGCGGGGGCTATATCTCCTGCGCCCGCAACCTGCCGACCTGCGAGGGCAAGACCTCGACGGCCCAGGACGTGCTGAAGGCCAATCTGGCCGGCGAGGCGAAGTTCATCAGCTGCGACAGCAGCCCGACCAACCGGGTGGGCTGGGCCATGGGCCCGGTGCCAGCCGGCAAGGGTCGTGAAGCTTCCGGCCTGCGCTACCTTGCGGTCATGGAGGGCGAGCGCGCCCTGCCGGGCATCGAGATCCAGGACCGCGTCGAACGCGCCTTCGTCCGCGCCGGCTTCTGACCGGCGCGGACCTTTAGGCTCGCTTACTGCTGCGCCTCGTAGGTGGCGCTGACCTCGACCCGCACCTTCAGTTCGCCGCCCGAGATCGCCGTGGAATCGGCCATCTCGCGCTTGGCCATGGCGAACATCGGCACGGGCTGCGGCGAGGGCGTGTAGCCGCCGGCCTCGTTCAGGCTGACCAGGCGCACCACCTTGTAGCCGGTGGCCCGGGCATAGAGGTCGGACTTGGCTTTCAGGGCCGCGACGGCCTTGATGCGCGCCTCGTCCTCGGCCTTCTGCGGGTTCTGCAGGCCAAAGCTGATGCCGCTGACGGTGTTGGCCCCGGCCGAGGCCGCGGCGTCCACCGTCTGACCCAGCTTGGAGAGGTCGCGCGCCAGGATCGTCACCTGGTTGCTGGCCTGGTAGCCGGTCAGGCGCGGCGGCTGATTCTGCTCGTAGACGTACTGCGGATTGACGTTGAGGTTCGAGGTCTGGATGTCGCGCTCGGCGACGCCGGCCTTCTTCAGGGCCGCGATCACCTTGTTCATCGCCGTCCCGTTGGCCGACAGGGCCGCGGCGGCGCTGGCGCCTTCGGTCTGGACGCCCAGGGTGATGGTGGCCATGTCGGGCGCGATGGCGGTCTCGCCCGAGGCCGACAGGTTGAAGGTGGTGGCCCGGAAGGCCGCGTCGTTGCTCTGGGCGGCCGCGGGGACGGCCGACAGGGCCAGGACGGCGGCGCCGGCGGCGGCCAGGGCCGGGACGGTCGAGCGGATGCGGATCATGGTTCTTGTTCTCCTGCGCGCGGGGACCCAACAGTGCGTCGACCCGCGATTGGTTCCCCTGTCGCAAACTCAACCTGAACCGCACCTTTAAGCCGCGTGCAGCCCATGCTAATCGACCGGTCCTCGCCCGCGCCGACTCTCGTCCCGCACGGCATGGGGGCCTGTAGCTCAATGGTTAGAGCCGACCGCTCATAACGGTCTGGTTGGGGGTTCGAGTCCCTCCAGGCCTACCAACCTGCTTGCATTGCGATCATGTAGGCCAATCTAGCCATCCTTTCGCATTCAGCTTGATTGGGATGTTCAAGTCGGCAAGGTGTTTTCGAAGCCGAGGGTGGTATTCAATCACCAAGCCGTCGTGGTTCGAAATATAGCAGATGCGGCACACGCGAATTTTCCATTTTGCGATGCCTACCCCCTCATACTGACCGTGTGAGAAGGGAAAGTTTTTCTTACAGAGAAAGCAGTCGAGTAGGATAGGGTCGGGCCTACTGGTGTGGTTCCTCATGGTGTCATATCTCCTTCGCAGGAGATGATGACACGGGGGCTGCGACAGAAGCGGACGTCGTTACGCCCTCTCAGCTGTTGCTGCCCAGATACCTGCGCACTTCCTCCACCGACGCGCCGGCGTGTTCGCAGGCGGTGTGGAGCTGTTCCTCGCTGACGCCCAGGGTCTCGGTCCAGTAGCGGACCGAGCGGGGTTCCTGCAGGTCGATGGACTTGTCGGGCCCTTCGGCGGGCAGGGCGGCCGGGATCGATCGGACGTGGGGCATGGCGGCCTCCTTTGGAGGAGGAAGCCGCAAAGCGCCGCCGCGTTCCATGCGGGCGCCGCATGCGGCCGCCGTCTCGCCTGTCGGGGTGGCGGCAAGACGGCGGCCGGGCGGCCTCGATAATGGGGGAGGAGGGCCGCGCCGTCCGAGGGGCGGTGCGGTGGAGCGCCGATCGAACGTCGTTATCTTGCCTGTCCGGCGCCCGCCAAGCTTGGAGAATGGCGGCCGGATTTGTCGAAACCCGGCCCATCGACGTCGAAATCGCGAGCGCCGCGGCGGGCTTCCTGGTTGGCCGCTGCGACATAACGTCCCTGCGACAGGCGCCTCGGCTACGCGGGCCGGTTACTTTCATTCATGTCAGTCGCTCGCGATATAACAGCGTTCAAAAATCGACGTTTCCCTTATTGCTCAACCAAAGCACGTCCCGAAAATTGACGTTTCTCCACTTCCGGGGGAGGTGGGTTCGCCGACTCTCCACCCGGGAGAGCGCAACTTCCGCGGCCGACTGTCGCAGCTACTCCTAATGCTCGTTAATCACTCGGCAACGGCGAGCGCAGCAAGTCTTACGCGAGTGAGAGCTTGTTCGAATTTCCAGAAGGGGCAGCCGGACATGAGGAAAATAGCGACTTCAGTTTTCGTCGTAGGAACGATGGCGTTCATGGCGATCTCTGGTTCGGCGACTGCTGCAACGGCGTCGAGTTCTTTTCAGGTCAACTTGACCATTCAAGGCGAGTGCAAGGTGCAGTCGGCTTCGAATGTTGACTTCGGCTCGCGCGGGGTCATCGACGCCAACATCGACACCACCAGCACCATTGGTGTCCAGTGCACCAATTCCACGCCCTATACGGTCGCCCTGAGCGCCGGGGCGGGCACGGGCGCCACTGTGGCCGCGCGCAAGATGACCAGCGCCGCCAATGACACGGTCGGCTACGCCCTCTACCGCGACGCGAGCCGGACCCAGGTCTGGGGCGTGACCCAGAACGTCGACACCCAGGCCGGCACCGGCAACGGCGCCGTGCAGTCCTACACGGCCTACGGCCGTGTCTCGGCCCAGACCACGCCGGCCCAGGGCGCCTACAGCGACCTCGTGGCGGTGACGATCACCTACTGACATGCGCGCGGTCGTCCTCCTGGCCGGTCTGGCCCTGGCCGCGCTGGGCGGCGCGCAAGCGACCGCCGCGTCGCTGCGCGTCAGCCCCGTGAGCCTGGACCTGCCCGCGGGCCAGAACGCGACGACCCTGACGCTGCAGAACGACGACGCCGCCCCGCTGAACGTCCAGATCCGGGTGTTCCGCTGGACGCAGGCCAATGGTCGCGACGTCCTGACCCCGGCCACGGGCGTGGTCGCCAGCCCGCCGATCGCCAAGGTCGAGCCCGGCGCCAGCCGCACGGTCCGCGTCGTGCGCCTGGACGGCCATCCGCCCGAGGGCGAGGAGGCTTACCGCCTGATCGTCGACGAACTGCCGCCGCCGCTCAGCGAGTCCGGCAGGCAGGTGACCCTGCTGATGCGCCACTCGATCCCGCTGTTCTTCGGGTCCGGCCGCGAGCGGCCCCGGATCGAATGGCGGCTGCAGCCGTCCGAGGACGGCGGCGCGGCCCTGGTCGGCCGCAACACCGGCGCCCGCCGCCTGCGTCTGGCCAATCTGAAGATCGGCGACGCCTCTGGAGCGGTCCTTGCCGAACGCAAGGGCCTGGTGGGCTATGTGCTGCCTGGAGCGGAAGTCTCCTGGCCCGCGGGGGCTTTCCAGCCCGCCGCCGGGGTTCGGCTGATCGCCGACACCGACACCGGGCCGATCGATGCGACGCTCAAGAGCGACTGAGGCGGCCCTCCTGAGCGCCGTCTTCGCCGCCTACGGGGCCTGCGCCCTGGCCCAGGACCTGCCGCTCCCCGATCTCAAGGCTGTCGCGACCCTGCGCGAGGACCTGCAACTCGAAGTCTGGATCAACGGTCGCAACACCGGCCTGGTGGCCGCTGTGGAGCGCGAGGCCGACGGCCGCCTGCGCATGCGGGCCGACGAGATGCGCGCCGTGGGCCTGGCCGCCTCCGGCATGGGTCTTGTGGAGCTTTCGTCCATTCCGGGCCTGACGGCCGCCTATGACGACCCGGGCCAGCGCCTGGTGGTCACCGCCGATCTCGACCAGCTGGCGATCCAGCGCTTCGACCTGTCGGTTCGCCGTGAGGCGGCCGGCGCGCCGCTCCAGGACCTGGGCGCGGTGCTCAACTACATCGTCTCGGCCGACGCCGGGCAGGTCGACGCCGACGACGCGCTGGGCGTCGACGCCGTCGGGCTGGCGCTCGACGGCCGCGTCTTTGGCCGGTTCGGCGCCGTGGCCAGCAGCGTCTCGGCCAGCCACGTCGGCGACGAGACCCGCATCGTGCGCCTGGACACCACCTGGTCCTGGTACGATCCCAAGCGCATGCTGGGCCTGCGCGGCGGCGACTACATCAACGGCGGCTTCGCCTGGACGCGCCCCATCCGCATGGCCGGCTTCCAGATCCGTCGCGACTTCGCCACCCGGCCCGACATCGTCACCATGCCATCGCCGCGTCTGGCCGCCACGGCGGCCGCGCCGTCGACGCTCGAACTCTACGTCAACGACAGCCGCGTCCTCAGCCGGCCGGTCGGGGCCGGGCCCATCCGCATCGACGGCCTGCCCTCGGCCCAGGGCTACAGCAATGTGCGCCTTGTGCTCAACGACGCGGCCGGCCGGCAGGTGGCGGTCGATGCGCCGTTCTTCGCCACGCCCCTGCTGCTGCGCAAGGGACTGGCCGATTTCTCGGCCGAAGCGGGGTTCGCCCGTCGCGGCTTTGGCGTGGAGTCCGCCGACTACGCCGGATCGCCGATCGCCTCGGCCAGCCTGCGCTACGGCGTACTGGACGCCCTGACGGTCGAGGGTCATGTCGAAGCCGGCGCCGGGCTCGTCCAGGGCGGCGGCGGGGTGACGGTCCAGTTCGGTGGTCTGGGCGTGGTTTCGGCCTCGGCCGCCGCAAGCCATGTCGACGATCGCAGCGGCGCCTTGGCGGCCGTGGTCTTCGACAGCCGGTTCGCCGGCTTCTACATTTCGGGCGTGAGCATGCGGGCCTCGGACGGCTACCGCGACCTGGCGTCCGTCACCTCGCGGCCGTCATTCTATCGCAACTGGCGGATGGCCGGCGACGAGCCGCCGCGCGCCATCGACCAGGTCACGGTGTCAACGCCGCTTCGTCTGGCGCGGCTGATGAGAAGCGGCGACGTGCCTGTGGTCAGCGCCTCGTACAGCGCCCAGAGCCCCGCGTCGGGGCCGCGCCGCGAGGTATGGAGCGGCTTGCTGCGCCATACCCTGGCCGATCGTGTCACGGCCTATGTGACCGCCTACGCCAGCCGGGGCGAGCGGCGGGACACTGGCGCTTTCCTGGGCATTTCGATCCCGCTCGGCTCTACCGGCTCGGCCACCGTCGGGGCGCAGGCCCAGGGCGGCGACACCGTCGCCTTCGTCGAGGCCAGCCGCGCCGAGACCCAGGTCGAGGGCAGCTACGGCTGGCGCGGCCGCATCGAGCAGGGCGCCAGGCAGGGCGCGGAGCTCCAGGGCGCCTATAGAGGACGCAGCGCCCGCGTCTCGGGCGCGGTGCAGTACGCCGATGGCGCCGCCCGCGGCCAGGTGCAGGTCGAGGGCGCGGTGGCCTGGCTGGGCGGGGTCAGCGCCACGACCACCCGGCTTGAAGGCTCGTTCGCCCTCGTGGAGGTCGGCGCCCCGGACGTACCGGTGCTCTATCAGAACCAGAAGGTCGGCCGCAGCGACCGCAACGGCCGGCTGCTGGTGCGCAATCTCGAGGCCTTCGACGTCAACCGTCTGTCGATCGACAGCCAGGACCTGCCGTTGGAACTGGAGGCGGCGCAAACCGAGCGCGCCGTCACCCCGATGGCCGGCGGTGGCGCCATCGTCCGCTTCGGCGTGGGCAAGAGCCCGCCGGCGGTGCTGTTGACCCTGCACCGGCCTGACGGCAGCTTCGTGCCGCCGGGCGCCGAGGTGATCCGCCCCGGCGTGCCCGAGCGGGCCATCGTCGGCTACGATGGCCAGACTTTCCTGACGGGTGTCATCGCGGACGGCGATCTGCGCGTCGTCGTCGAGGACGGCAACGAATGCGTCGCGCGCCTGGTTCTGGGCCCGGCGACCAGCGAGGGAGGCCGGCATGTCGTCGACGCCGTCTGCCGCTAGGCTCTGGCGCCCGCGCTTGGTGGCGCTGGCTGGCCTGCTCTTCGCCGCCCTGGCATGGTTCGCGGCACCGTCCAAGGCCCAGGCCGCCGCCAGCTGCAACGCCTCGATCTCCAGCGTCAATCTCGGCTCGACCCTCAGCCCGCTGACGGCCGGCAATGTCGACGCCACGGCCACCCTCAACTTCAGCTGCACCGGCCTGACGCCGCTGCTGCCGGTGTCGCTGTGCCCGAACCTCGACGCTGGATCCGGCGGCAGCAACGGCTCTGGCCAGCGCTACATGGTCGGACCCGGCGGGGCGACCGTGCCGTTCCAGATCTACCAGGACAGCGGCCGCACCCAGCCCTGGGGTTCGTCGGTGCTGCTGGTGTTCGGTACGGTGCCGACGATCACCGCCAATCCAGGCACGGGCAGTTCGATCAACGTCAACCAGACAGTCTATCTGCGGCTGTCGACCAGCACCACGACCCTGCCAGGCGCCTATTCAACCAGCTTCACCGGCCAGACCTTCTTCTGGGGCCTGAACCTTCTGTCCTGCGCCGGGGTCACCGTCGGCTCGACCCTGACGCCGGCCACCTTCACCTTCAGCGCCACCCTGATCGCCGACTGCACGATCACGACCGGCAACCTCAGCTTCGGCAATGTCGGCGTGCTCAGCGCCAACAAGGACGCCCAGACCGGCATGTCGGTGACCTGCACCAAGGACACGCCCTACGCCATCGGCCTCGACAACGGCCAGCAGGGAACCTCGGCCACGGCTCGCCGGATGAAGGCCGCCAGCCAGTACGTCACCTACGGCATCTACAAGGACGAGGCGCGAGGATCACCCTGGGGGACCGGCGCGGGGCTGACCGTCGGCGGCAGCGGCACGGGCGGCGTCCAGCCGCTGACCCTCTACGGCCGCGTCCCGGCCCAGACCACGCCGTCGCCCGCGACCTATGGCGATCAGGTGATCGCGACGGTCACCTACTGACGAGGTTCCCAGGCGAAGGCCTCGCCCTCGAAGGCCTCCGCGCCGCGCCCGATGCCCTGGATGGCGGCGACCATGCGTCCGTTGCGCTCCAGCGCCGCATCGGCCAGGGCCACCATCAGCGGGTTGGGCGTGGCCGAGGGCGAGAGGTTTCGGAGCGCGCGCGCCAGTTCGCCCTCGTCGCGGCCCGGCGCCAGGCGGCAGGCGAGGATGAACGCCGCGGCCGTCGAGCGGCTGACACCGGCGTAGCAGTGCAGCAACAGGGGCCGCACGCCGTCCCAGGTGTCGGCGAAGGCCAGCAGTTCGGCGATCATGGTGGCGCTGGGGGCGATCAGGCCCTCGCGCGGCTCGGCGATGTCGTGGAAGGCCAGATGCAGTCGCTCGATCTCGGCGATCTCCGGCGCCTGCGCGGTCGGCGACAGCAGGCTAACCACGTGCGAGGGCGCGTGCGCGGCCAGGTGAGCGTCCAACCTGTTCAGGGGGCAGACGGCCAGGATCACGCCAGCACGGCCGCCAGGCCCAGCATCGCGCCCAGCTCGGCGACCTGTTCGATCGCGCCCAGCACGTCGCCGACATAGCCGCCGATCAACCGGCGGGCCAGAAGGGCCATGGCGACAGCCAGGGCGGCGGCGAGGCCGATCGCCGCCAGCGCGCCCGGCGGCGGGGCCAGCAGCAGCGGCCAAAGGCCCAGGATCGCGGCGACCAGCACCTCGATCGGCTTCACACCGTCGGGCGCGGGCTTGTATTTGGCGTCGGCGCGGTCGTTGACATGGGGCAGGGCGGCCATGGTCGCCACCGCCGCCACGCGCCCGACGCCGTGGGCGGCCAGCAGGGCCAGCGCGGCGCTCATCGGCGTCAGCGTCGCCAGGGTCGCGGCCTTGGTCCCCAGCACGACGACGAGAACCAGTACGCCGTAGGTCCCGACGCGGCTGTCCTTCATGATCTCCAGGCGGCGCTCGCGGGTCTGGCCGCCGCCCAGGCCGTCGGCGGTGTCGGCCAGGCCGTCCTCGTGGAAGCCGCCGGTCAGCAGCAGGCCGACGCCCAGGGCCAGCAGGGCGGGGACCCAACCGCTCCAGACCTGGCTGGCGGCCAGCAGCGCCAGTGCGCAGATCCCGCCGACCAGTAGGCCGACCAGGGGGAAGTAGCGGGCCGAGCGAGTGATCCAGTCGGGCTCGAAGCCGCGCAGGGCCGGGGTCCGCAGGCGGGTCAGGAACTGCACCGCACAGAGCAGCAGCTGGACCTGGCGGCCGATCATCCCAGCACGTCGGCTAGGTCGGCCACCTGCGTCAGAAGGTTGGCGGCCGCCGCCAGCAGCGGGGCGGCCAGCACCGCGCCGGTGCCTTCGCCCAGCCTCAGGCCAAGGTCCAGCAGGGGCTCGGCGCCCAGCGCCGCCAGCATCGCCGCGTGACCCTTCTCGGCCGAGCCATGGGCGAAGACGCAGTAGTCCAGCGCCTCGGGGGCCAGTCGCACGGCCGCCAGGGCCGCAGCGGTGGCGATGAAGCCGTCGACCAGCACAGGACGCCGCCGCGCGGCCGCGCCCAGCACCGCGCCGGCCATCATGGCGATCTCGCAGCCGCCGAACTCGGCTAGCACCGAGAACGGATCCTCAGCGTCGCTGCGGGCGGCGGCGCGGGCGACGGCGGCGGCCTTGCGGGCCATCCCTTCGGCGTCGTGGCCGGTGCCTTGGCCCACGCACGCCTCCAGCGGCGCCGGAGCCAGGCGGTGCATGACGAGGGCGGCGGCCGAACTGTTGCCGATGCCCATCTCGCCGATGGCCAGCACGTCGGCCTCGTCCAGCGCGGCGCCGGCGATCTCGACGCCCCGCGTCAGGGCCAGTTGGGTCTCCTGCCGGGTCAGGGCGGCCACGCGGGCGGCGTTGCGTGCGCCCAGGCGCACCTTGGCGTCGATCAGGTCCGGATGGGCTGGCAGGTCGGCGGCGACGCCGGCGTCGACCACCTTGACCGACACGCCGGTCGCCTTGGCGAAGGCGTTGACGCTGGAACGGCCCGACAGGAACAGGCCGACCATGGCGACGGTCACGCTGGACGGATAGCTGGAGACGCCTTCCTCGGTCAGGCCATGGTCGCCGGCGAACACCAGCAGCGCCGTGCGATCGGCGCGAGGCCCCAGGTCGTTCGCGATCAGGCCCAGGCGCACGGCCAGGTCCTCGACCCGGCCCAGTGAGCCCGGCGGCTTGGCCTTGCCGTCCAGCTTGGCGCGCAGCCTAGGCTCGAGCGTGCGGTCAACGGCGGCGATGGTCGGCGGAACAAAGGTCATTGGGTCAGTCTCCAGCCGCCCAGGCACAGCAGGGTGACCAGCAGCCACAGCAGGGCGCAGGCGCGGCGATAGATCCGCAGGCCCCGGCGCAGATCGGTCAGGTCAGGCGCGCGACCGTCGCCGAAGCTCGGGCGCTCAGTGGTCTCGCCGTCGTAGCGAGCCGGTCCGCCCAGCTTGACGCCGAGCGCGCCCGCCATGGCCGCCTCGGGCCAGCCGGCGTTGGGCGAGGCGTGCTTGCGTGCATCGCGCCGCATGGTCGCCCAGCCCTTCCAGCCGGCCGCCAGGCAGATCAGGCCGCCGGCCAGGCGTGCGGGAACCCAGTTCATCACGTCGTCGGTCTTGGCCGCGGCCCAGCCGAACGATCGCCAGCGCGGCTCCATGTGGCCGATCTGGCTGTCGGCGGTGTTCACCGCCTTGTAGGCGAACAGGCCCGGCAGGCCGAACAGGGTCAGCCACGAGGCCGGCGCCACCACGCCGTCGTTGAAGCTCTCGGCCAGGCTTTCCAGCGCCGCGGCCGTGACGCCGTGGAGGTCCAGGTCGTCGACGTCGCGGCCGACGATCCGGCTCACCGCCTCGCGGGCGGCGGGCAGGTCGCCACCCTCCAGCGGGTCTAGCACGGCCATCACGTGCTGGTGCAGGCTGCGCTGCGCCAGGCCCAGCGTCGCCAGAAGCGCCACGGCCAGCGTCGCCAGGAGGCCGCTGTCGAAGGCCGCCTCCAGTATGCTGCCGATCAGGATCGCGGCGCCGACCAGGATCGCCACGGTGACGACGCCAAGCTCCTTGCGGCGGATCTCGGTGCGCTCGGGCTGGTTCCACCGCCGCTCCATCGCCTCGATCGCCTTGCCGATCCAGGTGACCGGATGCGGCAGAACCTTGTGCAGGCCCTGTGGATAGCCGACCACGGCTTCGATCAGCAGGGCCAGCGGAGGCGCGAGCAGCAGGGGTTCAGCCATGGCGTCCCACGAGTTCGATCAGCGGCCCAGACTGGCCCTCGACTACTCTTGCCGTGACTCCATAGGCGCGGGCCAGCACGTCGGGAGTCAAGGCCTCGCGCGGCGGGCCGTCGGCGATCAGCCGGCCGTCGACCAGCACCAGCACGCGGTCGGCCAGCCGCGCGGCGATGGCCAGGTCGTGCAGGGTCATGACCACGCCCTGGCCGGCCTGGGCGGCGAAGCCGCGCATCAGGTCCACCGCATCAAGCTGGTGGCCGGGATCCAGGCCCGCCAGCGGCTCGTCGGCCAAGAGCCAGCTCGGCTCGCCGGCCAGCACCCGGGCGAACAGCGCCCGGCCGCGCTCGCCGCCCGACAGGCTTTTGACCTCGCGACGGGCGAGGCCTTCGAGGTCGGTGTGCTTCAGCGCCCGAGCCACGGCCAGGCGGTCGGCTTCGGAAAGGCCGCGCATGCCGCTGTGCGGGGTGCGGCCAAGGCCGACCAGGGTCTCGACGTCGACGGCCCAGGCCACTTCCGGCGTCTGCGGCAGGAAGCCGATCTTCCGGGCGCGTTCGCGGTGCGACAGGGCGGCCAGCGGCGCGCCGGCCAGGCTGACGTTTCCGGCGTCCGGCTTGCGCAGGCCCGCCAGGCACGCCAGCAGGGTCGACTTGCCCGCGCCGTTGGGGCCGACCACGGCGGTGACCTCGCCGGCCCGGAACTCGGCGCTGACGTCGTGCAGCACGGAGCGGCCGCCCAGGGAGACGGTCAGATTCTCGGCGGAAAGCGTGGAGAGGGTCATGCGAGCCTCCGGCGCATGGAGATCAGGAGGGCCAGGAAGAACGGCCCGCCAACGGCGGCGGTGGCCACGCCCAGCCGCATCTCGGCGGCCGAAGGCGTCAGGCGCACGACGATGTCGGCCGCCAGCACCAGGGCCGAGCCGGCCAGGGCGGAGGGGACGAGCAGGGCGCCGGGCCGGTGCCCGACCAGCGGGCGGACGAGGTGCGGGGCGATCAGGCCGACGAAACCGATCAGGCCGGTCACTGCCACGCTGGCGCCCGAGGCGATCCCGACGCCCACCGCCAGGATCACCCGCACCGCCGACAGGTTGACGCCCAAAGCCACGGCGCCGGTTTCGCCCAGGGTCAGGGCGTCCAGCGACTTGCGCAGGGTCAGCAGGATGGCCAGGCCCACGACGATCAGCGGCACGGCCAGTCGCACCTCCTCGACGCTGCGGTCGGCCAGCGAGCCCAGCAGCCAGCTGATGATCTCCTGCGCTGCCCAGGGATTGGGAGCCAGCGACAGGGCCAGGGCCACGCCGGCGCTGGCCACGGTGTTGAGGATCACGCCGGCCAGCAGGAAGGTCACCGTGCCGCCGGTCGTGCCGGCCAGGGCCAGCATCAGGACGACGCCGAAGCCCGCGCCCAGGATCGCGCAGGCCGGCAGCAGCCAGGTCGCCGTGAAGGCCAGGCCCAGATAGAGGCTCATCACCGCACCCAGCGCGGCCATGGACGACACGCCCAGCACGCCCGGATCGGCCAGCGGGTTGCGGGTGTAGCCCTGCATGGCCGCGCCAGACATCCCGAGAGCCGCCCCGATGGCTACGGCCAGCACCGTGCGCGGCAGGCGCAGTTCGAAGATGATCGCCCAGCGCGGATCGGCCCGGTCGACCCAGGCGCTCCACGGCGCCCAGACCCGGCCGCTCATAAGCGACAGGCCAAACAGGACGGCTATGGCCAGCAGGAGGCCGCCGATCAGCAGCCAGGAACGGCGGGAATGGCTCATGCGCGGGCCTTCAGCACTTGGCGGCGAGCGGCCGCCAGGGTCGCGGCGGTGTCGATCAGGGTCGGGCCGCCGCAATAGAGCAGCCGTTCGGGGAAGGTGGCGCGGGTCATGCGATGGCTCACGCTGGCGAGGGCGGGGTGGCTGAGCATGCGCTCGGCCCAGGTCGGGGCGTCGGGGCGCGCCTGGCCGGCCAGCAGCACCTGCGGCGGATCGGCCAACAGGCGTTCCAGCGAGACATTGCCCCACTTCTTCAGGCCATAGCGGCTGGCGACGTTGGTGAAGCCGGCGCGCTTCATCATCTCGTCGACCAGCGTGCCTTCGCCGGCCGCGAAACCGTTGGGCTGAAACACCAGCGCCTCCAGCGGCCTGGAGCCCGGCGGCGGGGCCGAGGCGGCCAGAGCCCGGTCGATGCGGGCGATCAGCGCCTCGCCGCGCTGCGGGTGGCCGGCGGCGTCGGCTATGCGGCGGATGTCGGCCTGGTTCTCGGCCCAGCTGTTGGGCACCTTGAAGAGCTCGGCCCGCACGCCCAGCCGCTTCAGCGCCGCCCGGGTGGCCGGCGAGGAGTGGGCGGCGCTCAGCACCACGTCGGGCCGCAGCGCGATCACCTCCTCGGCGCTCTCGTAGGTGATCGGATAGCTCTTGGCCCGCTCGGCTATGCTCGACTGCTGTGGGTCGCGGGCATAGTGGCTGAGCGCTGCGATCTGGTCGCGGTCGGCCACCTCGACCAGCACGCCGTCGAGGCACGGGTTCAGCGAGACGAGGCGCGGCTTGCGCGCCGCCGCCCGCACGGCGTTTGCGCCGAGCCCGACCGCCAGGCCCGCGCCCAGGGCCGTGCGGCGGCTGAGGCCGCTCAAAACTCGACCCCGCGCTGGGCCTTGAAGCCCTGTTCGAAGGGATGCTTGACCAGGGTCATCTCGGTGACCAGGTCGGCGATCTCCAGAAGCTGCGGCTTGGCGTTGCGGCCGGTCAGGCAGACGTGCTTGTCGTTGGGGCGGGCCTTCAGCACCGTCACCACCTCGTCGATGTCGAGATAGTCGTAGCGCAGGGCGATGTTGATCTCGTCCAGCAGCACGAAGTCCAGGGTCGGGTCGGCGATCATCGCCTTGGACTCTTCCCAGGCGGCCTTTGCGGCGGCGATGTCGCGCTCGCGGTCCTGGGTGTCCCAGGTGAAGCCTTCACCCATCACGCGGTACCGCACCTGGTCGGGAAAGCGGCTGAAGAACAGGCGCTCGCCGGTCTTCCACTTGCCCTTGATGAACTGCACCACGCCAACCTGCATGCCCCAGCCCAGCGAGCGGGCGACCATGCCGAAGCCGGCCGAAGACTTGCCCTTGCCGTCGCCCGTATGGACCAGCAGCAGGCCCTTCTCGAGCGTCTTCGATTTCATCAGCTCTTCGCGCTCGGCCTTCAGGGCGCGCATGGCCTCGGCGTGCTGGGTGTTCTCGTCGGTCATCGCGAAGTCTCCAGGGCGGCGGCCAGGCGAGCCCAGTCGGCGTCGAATCCAGGCAGGCCGAAGCGTAGCAGGCTGGCGTCGTGGTCGAAGGGGCGGGTCAGGATCCCGGCGCGGGCCAGGGCCTCGAAACGGGCGGGGGTGCCCGGGATACGCGCCAGCCGGAACAGACTGGTTCCGCCGACCACCTCGAAACCGGCCGCAGCCAGCAGGGCGTCCATCCGCGCGGCGTCGTCGGCCAGGCTGGCGCGCGTGGCGTCGGCCCAGGCGGTGTCGGGATAGGCCGCCAGGCCCGCGGCCAGGGCGGGCGCCGAGAGCGGCCATTCGCCCAGGGTGTCGCGCAGGCGGCGCGCCAGGGCTGGACGGGCGATGACGAAGCCCAGCCGAAGGCCGGCCAGGCCATAGAACTTGCCGAACGAGCGCAGCACGACCAGCCGCTCGTGGCCGGGCGCGCCGGCGAAGCGGGCCACCGACAGCGACGGCTCGCATTCGACGAAGGCCTCGTCGACGACCGCGCCGCGCTGGCCCAGCGCCAGCACCGCCTCGGGCGCCAGGCTGCGGCCGTCGGGATTGTTGGGGTTCACCACCACGCAGACGTCGGCCTGGGCCGGATCGGCGACCACTTCCGACCCGACGCGTCGCCAGGCGTGGGCGTGGCTGGAATAGGTGGGCAGCGGCAGGCTCACACGGCCGCGCGGCAGGATCTTGGGCAGCAGCCGGATCGCCGTCTCGCTGCCGGGCAGGGCGACGACCCGATTTGGATCCTCGACGCCGAAAGCCTCGGCGGCGACGGCTTCCAGCTTCAGCAGATCGGCTGGATCGGGCAGGCGGCCCCAGTCCTCGAAAGCCTGGGGCGGAACCGGATAGGGGCGGGGATTGATCCCCGTCGACAGGTCGAGCCACGGCGCGGGCGCGTCCGGAAAACCCGCCCCCGCCGCCGCCAGGCGGCCGCCGTGTGCGGAAAGGGACGCCGGCGAGCCGCTCATCAGAACTT
>NZ_JBMDIW010000025.1:0-67179 GCF_057808875.1 Caulobacter sp. FG7 | reverse complement strand
CGCCGCCGCGAAGGCGTGGCCAAGGGGCTGGAGTAGAAATCCTCCCCCTGAAGGGGGAGGTGGCCCGAAGGGCCGGAGGGGGAAGCGGCTGCTGAAGCGCCGCGATCACTTCCCCCTCAGTCGGCTTCGCCGACAGCTCCCCCTTCAGGGGGAGCATCTTATCAAGGCAGCGGACGCGGCTTGCGGTCTTCGCCGATGGCCACGAACGTGAACACGCCCTGCGTCACCTTGTGGGCCTTTTCGCCGTCGCGGCGGCGGCGCCAGGCCTCGACCTCGACCTTCAGCGAGGTGCGCCCGGTGTGGATGATGCGGGCGAACAGGCTGACCTCGTCGCCGACGAACACCGGGCTGATGAACACCATGCCGTCGACGGCGATGGTCGCGCAGCGGCCGGCCGCCCGGTGAAAGGCGATCGAGGCCGCGGCCAGGTCCATCTGCGACAGCAGCCAGCCGCCGAAGATGTCGCCTTCGGGGTTGGTGTCCGACGGCATGGCGATGGCGCGCAGGACCGGCGGGTCGTGCGGCCACTCGGCGGCTTCCCACGCCTTGGCGAGGGTCTCGGCCCGCGGGCCGGTCAGCGAGGAATCGTCCATCTTGGCTAGACGGCCCTAGTGGCCGCTCGGGCCTTCGTAGACGCCGGGAGCCAGGCGCTCGTCCTCGTCGTGGCCGGCATGTTCGGCGGCGATGAAGCGGCGGTCGCAATAGGGGCAGTCGACCGAGCCGGCCGCGCCCATCTCCAGCCACACGCGCGGATGGCCCAGCGCGCCGCCGACGCCGTCGCAGGCGATGCGGTGCGAATGGACGTGGACGATCTCCGGCGCCGGGCCGGCGTTGACGGCGACGTCCATGGCGGTGGGGGCGGTCGGAGCTTCGGACTTGGCCTTGGCCATGGGGGAACTACCTTCGAATTCTGAGCGCGGCCTTGGCTAGGCGGCGAACGAGGCATACCTATGCGACGCGTCGGCGCCCCGTCAATTCGACGAAGCCGCGCACGCCCCTGTTTTCAAGGCCTTCCGCCCCCGATTGGACGCTTCATGGACCTGCCTGCCTACGCGATCGAAGCCGAGGGCCTGTTCAAGACCTATCCCGCCACCAAGACCGCGCCCGAAAAGCGCGCGCTGAACGGCATCGACCTGAAGGTGCCGCGCGGCTCGATCTTCGGCCTCCTGGGTCCCAACGGGGCGGGCAAGTCGACCTTCATCAACATCCTGGCCGGCCTGACCCGCAAGTCGAGCGGCACGGTCAGGATCTGGGGCCGCGACATCGACGAGCGCCCGCGTGACGCCCGCGCCGCCATCGGCGTGGTGCCGCAGGAGCTGGCGGCCGACGTCTTCTTCACGCCGCGCGAGTCGCTGGAAGTGCAGGCCGGCTATTACGGCGTGCCCAAGAGCGAGCGCCGCACCGACGAACTGCTCAACGCCCTGGGCCTGGGGGACAAGGCCAACGCCTATGTCCGCCAGCTGTCGGGCGGCATGAAGCGGCGCCTGATGGTGGCCAAAGCCATGGTCCACCAGCCGCCGGTGCTGATCCTCGACGAGCCGACCGCCGGCGTCGACGTCGAGCTGCGCCGCCAGCTGTGGGAATATGTGAAGGGCCTGCACGAGCTGGGCGTGACCATCGTGCTGACCACCCACTACCTGGAAGAGGCCCAGGAGCTGTGCGACCAGATCGCCATCGTCAACCGCGGCGAGGTGGTGGTGTGCGAGCCGACCCCGACCCTGCTGGGCCGCATGGACATCCGCAACGTGGTGGTGACGCCCGAGAGCCCCCTGGCGACGCCCCCGGCTCTGGAAGGCTTCGACACCAAGGGCCGCGCGGGCGGCGCCTTCTCGGTCAGCTACCGCACCGGCCAGTCGAGCGTCGAGCACGTGCTGGCCGCCGTGCGCGCGGCCGGCGTGTCGATCAAGGACATCGCCACCGAGGATCCCGACCTGGAGGATGTGTTCGTCTCGCTGACCTACGGCGACCCGAACGCCAAGGATCCGCTGAAGACGTAAGGGCGGGGAAGACCCCCTCCGGCCCTCTGGGCCACCTCCCCCAAAGGGGGGAGGATCTATCCGAGCAGATGCTCCCCCTTTGGGGGAGCTGTCGGCGAAGCCGACTGAGGGGGTCAGGGCAACGCCCTGACAAACGCCCGCACCACGGTCGCCGAATTGTCCGCCGCCAGCCGCAGGAACACCGGGAACTGGTTGGTCGCCGGATCGCCGCCGGCCAGGTCCGACAGGCTGCGGAAGGCGATGAACGGGGTCTTGTTGACATAGGCCACCTGGGCCACGGCGGCGCTTTCCATGTCGAGCACGCGGGCGCCGAAGGTCTTGTGGGCGTAGTCGCGGAAGGCGGCGTTGTCGACGAACACCGGACCCGAGCCGCCGGCCCCGCCGACCACCACCTTGGGCGGCTTGGTCAGGCACTGGTCGGCCGCGCAGCGCTTCAAGGCGAGGCCCTCCACCGACTTGCGGGCCAGGGCGATCAGTTCGGGATCGGCGGTGAAGGACAGCCGGTCCTCGGGCTTGGCCGGGTCCTGCGTCACCGTCACCGCGCGCGGATGCATCATGCCGAAATTGGGCAGGTCGCTGACCAGGCCCGGCGTGGGCTCAAAGCCGCCCGGAACCTCGCGGGCATAGGCCATTTCCGAGGTCTGGGCCCAGGTCTCGGGCGCCACCACGTCGCCGACCTCCAGCGTCGGATCCGCGCCGCCGGCCACGCCCGAGAACACGATGCGGGTGACGTGGAAGCGGTCCAGCGCGGCCTGGGTGGTCATGGCGGCGTTGACCATGCTGATGCCCGACAGGAAGAGCACCACCGGCTTGCCCTCCAGAGTGCCGGTCACGAAGCGCGTTCCGGCGGTCGTGAATTCCGTCTTGCCCGAGGTCGCCGCCTCCAGCGCCGCCATCTCCGGCGGGAAGGCGCTGACCACGGCGGTGCGCGGCGCGGCGTCCAGGCGCTCGGCGGCCTGGCTCGCCAGGGGCGCCAGCAGGGCGGCGCAGGTCAGGGCGAAGGTCGGGACGATACGCATGGAGAGGGCTTTCCGTGGTCGATTCGCGCGCACCCTAGCCCCGCGCGCGCCGACGCAGGAAGGCCCGGCGGCGAAGCTGTTGCATCCCCCGCCGCTTCCGACGATTTTCGCGCCGTTTTTGAAGTAGCGGGGCAGGCATGCGGGCTTGGATCTTGAGAACATTGGTCGCTCTGGCGGCGCTATTCGGAGCGGCCGCTCCGGCCTTGGCGGCGGGCAAGCCCATCCCGATCAAGGTCGTGGTCGTCACCACCTTCGAGATCGGCGCCGACACCGGCGACGTGGCCGGCGAGTTCCAGCCCTGGGTCGAGGGCTGGCCTCTGAAGCGCGAGATCAAGGTGCCGGGCATCCGCCACGTCGCCCGCTATTCCGACGACGGCGTGCTGGCCATCGTCAGCGACATGCGCGGCCGCACCCGTGAAAGCGTCGCGGCCCTGATCCTGTCCAGCCAGTTCGACCTCTCCAAAGCCTACTGGATCGTCAGCGGCATCGCCGGCGTCGATCCGGGCGCGGCTTCGGTCGGCAGCGCCGCCTGGGCCCGCTACGTCGTCGACGCCGATCCGATCTACGAGGTCGACGACCGCGAGATCCCGGCCGACTGGCCCTACGGCCTCTATTCCAACGACGCCGACCGCCCGAACGTGAAGGGCAAGGCCGAGGGCTCCAGCGCCATGGTCTGGACCCTGGATCGCGGCCTGGTCGACTGGGCCTACGACCTGACCAAGGGCGTCGTGCTGCCCGACAATCCCGACCTGCAGAAACTGCGCGCCGGCTACGCCAAGGAGCCCCAGGCCTTGCGCCCGCCGTTCGTGCTGCAGGGCGACGCCCTCGGCGCGGTGCGCTTCTGGCACGGCACGCATCGCACTCAGTGGGCCCGCGACTGGGTCAAGCTCTGGACCGACGGCGCGGGGACCTTCACCATGAGCGACTGCGAAGACCAGGGGATCCTCGACGTGCTCGACGCCCATGCCGACAGCGGCCGCATCGACCGGCGCCGGGTCCTGGTCCTGCGCACCGCCAGCAACTACACGCGCCCGCCGCTGGGCGAACCGACCTTCCCGCGCGTGCTGCACGACGACGGGGCCAAGGCCGCCTTCGAAGCCGAATTCCTGGTCGGGGGCGTCGTCGCCCGTGATCTCGTCAAGAACTGGGACCGCCGCGCGCTGGCCCTGCCCAAGGTTGGAGCCCGCTAAGCCATGCTCGAACGTCTCTTCAAGCTGCAGGCCCTGGGGACCAACGTCCGCACCGAGGTGCTGGCCGGCTTCACCACCTTCATGACCATGGCCTATATCGTCGTGGTCAATCCGGCGATCCTCAGCGAGACCGGCATGCCGATCGCCGCCGTGGCCGCCGCCACCTGCCTGGCGGCGGGCCTCGGCTCGATCCTGATGGGCCTGATCGCCAACTATCCGCTGGCGCTCGCGCCTGGCATGGGCCTCAACGCCTACTTCACCTACACCGTGGTCAAGGGCATGGGCGTGCCGTGGGAAACCGCGCTCGGCTGCGTGTTCATCTCGGGCGTGGCCTTCCTGATCCTGACCGTGGCCGGCATCCGCCAGATGATCGTGGCGGCCATCCCGCGGCCGCTGTTCTCGGCCGTCGCCGCGGGCGTGGGCCTGTTCATCGCCTTCATCGGCCTCAAGAGCGCCGGCGTCATCGTCGCCAACCCGGCCACCGCCGTGGCCCTGGGCGACCTGACCACGCCCTCGGCCGCCCTGGCCCTGATCGGCCTCGTCCTCATCGCCGCCCTGCAGGCCTGGCGGGTGAAGGGCGCGATCCTGATCGGCATCCTGCTGGCCGCGATCGCCGGCTGGCTGCTGGGCCTGTCGAAGTTCACGCCCGGCGCCTACAGCCTGTCGGACCTGTCGGCGACCTTCTTCAAGATGGACGTCGGCGCGGCCCTGCACCTGCAGGGCGGCATGGGCATCGCTCTGCTCGAGATCATCTTCGTCTTCCTGTTCGTCGACCTGTTCGACAATGTCGGCACCCTGGTCGCCGTCACCAAGAAGGCGGGCCTCGTCCAGCCCGACGGCACGATCCCGCGCCTCAACCGCATCCTCACCGCCGACTCCGCCGCCACCATGATCGGCGCCGCGGCCGGCACCAGCACCGTGTGCAGCTACATCGAGAGCGCCTCGGGCGTCACCGCCGGCGGCCGCACGGGCCTGACCGCCGTGGTCGTCGGGGTCCTGTTCCTGATCACCCTGTTCTTCGCCCCGCTGGTGCAGGCCATCCCGGCCGCCGCCACGGCCCCGGCCCTGGTCTTGGTGGGCGCGCTGATGATCGGCTCGCTGGCGGAAGTGGACTGGGCCGACCCGACCGTGGCCATCCCGGCCTTCCTGACGGTGATCACCATCCCGCTGACCTTCTCGATCGCCAATGGCCTGGCGTTCGGCATCACCAGCTACGCCGTGCTCAAGGCCGTGACCGGCAAGCTGCGCAAGAGCGACTGGCTGCTCGTCGTCCTGGCGGCGCTGTTCGTGATCCGCTTCGTCTATCTGGCGAAAGGCTGACCAAAACCCTTTGCGCGAGCGCGGCTTTCGGCTAAGACCGCGCTTCCGCAAGGCGGATGCACCCGTAGCTCAGCTGGATAGAGCGTTGCCCTCCGAAGGCAAAGGTCACACGTTCGAATCGTGTCGGGTGCGCCAGTCCTCTTGCCAAGAAATGCGCGCCCGTAGCTCAGCTGGATAGAGCATCAGACTACGAATCTGAGGGTCGGACGTTCGAATCGTTCCGGGCGCGCCACTTTCTCCCCGAGATAATTTCCAGTCTCCAGCCGGCGCGGCTAGGGGCGGTAGTCCGGGCGGGGCGGAACGGGCCAGTGCTGCTGGTAGCAGGCTTCGGCTGCGAACGGCGGGGGACGGCGATCGCCGGTTCGCCAGTCGCCGAAGGCCGTCGCCCAGGTGGCGGTCTCCTTGGCGTAGGCCCCGCCGCCGCCCAGTCGCACCGTCTGGTACATGATCGTGCGGCGCGGGCGGCTGACGCCCAGGTCCTCCATGGCGTCCAGGAAGACGCGGTCGGCGAAGGCGCGCCGCCCGGGTTCGCCGATCAGATAGAGCCAGTCGTGCAGGACGGCGGCCTTGGCGTGCCGGCCGAACGGCGGAAACACGCCCCGCGCGGCCGCGGGGATCGAGGCGAAGTCGGTGACATAGCCCTCGGGCACGTCGATCTGCGCCCCCGAAGCCGGGTGAATATAACGGAAGCCGAAGGTCACGATGGCGCAGGTGCGCCCTTCCTTCTCGTCCTGGCTGTCCAGCACCGCCACCACCAGCGGCCTGGGCATGGCCGGGAGATAGGCCTCCAGGCCCTCCTCGGTCGGCGGCGGAAGCGTCACGAAGGGCATGCCGATCCTTTCCGGTCGTGTCACGCGCACCGGTTGTCGCGAGCAATTCACAGTTGTGTCGTGCGGAATTCAAGCTCAATCTTGAGCTTGGGGGGCGCATGGTCAGCAGGACGGATATCGAAGGCGCCATTCGGGCCGATCCCGTGCGCGCCGAGCAGGCCCTGAAGGCCATGCAGGCCGGCGTCCAGGCCCCCGTGACGTTCGAGGCGCTGAGGCCCGTGGCGGAGCTGCACGGGATGTCGCTGGAGGGACTGGTTGCCCTTCAGCTGGAAAAGCGCGGACTGCTGGAGGCCTATGGCGTGGCGCTGGGCGGACGCGAGGTGGCTGCGCCCATGGACCAGCGCATTCGCGACTTCAGCGCTTTCGAGCCGGTCGGCAAGGCCGCGGCCTGCCGGATCGTGCTGGGCGACAACATCACTGGGTCGGGGTGCCTGATCGGACCCAGCCTGGTCCTCACCGCCTGGCACGTGATCGCCAGCGCGGGACCCGACGCGGAGAACCCGATCCGCGAGCCGATCAGCGTGCTGCTGGCAGACAAGACCCGGCGCAGCGTCGGCAAGGTCAGCCACTACCTGTCGCCCTGCACGCCGGAGGAGTTCGACAGCCAGATGCCGGCCAACGACGCCGCCTTCGTCGACCGGCACGACGTGGCGCTGCTGCGGCTCAGCCGGCCCGACGGCATGCGGCTCAATTTCCTGCGCGTGCCGGACGTGGCGCCAAAGCTGCCGTCGCAGGCCAACGTGTTCGTTCTCGACTTCCCGGACGGACGGCCGAGCGGCTGGGGACTGGGCCGGGTCGCCCCGATCTCCGGTTTCGAGGCGCGCGTTCCGCACGACAGCGCCACCGACGGCGGCTCGTCCGGGGCCGCCTGCGTCAATACCAGCTACGAACTGGTCGGCATTCACCAGGGGCGATGGGAGCCGGCGCGCCGGCTTGTGCCGCTGACCCGCTTCCACGGCCCGATCATGGAGCAGGTGCGAGGCGACGTCGCGCCCCGGTTCCTGTGGTCGCTGACCGACACGCTGGACGGCCAGCTGGTCATTGGCCGCGATCTCTTCTTCGAGGGGGTCGCTGAGGCCTCGCGCGGCGGGACGCGGGTGCGCGGCCTGCGGGTCAGCCGAATGAACCCCAGGACGGGCACGGCGGGCCTGGCCTTCTCGTCCGCGCTGCTGGAGAACGTGCTGGACCGCGACCCGGGGCGTCATGTCCTGATCCGCCTCTACTTCGACCAGCCCCAGCAGGATTTGCTGGGGCAGATCCGCCAGCGCGCCGCCGAGGCGGGGCTCAGGCTCGAGGCCGAAGCGGCGCCTGAGGGCGCCCGGGCCGGCGACACCACGCCCGAGGCGGCGGCCGGCGACCGGGCCCGGAGGCTGGCGCTGGCGCTCGACGCGGCGATCCTGGCGACCGGGACCGAGCGGCTGCTGTGGTTCTTCTTCGAGAACCCGGCGGCCGGTCTGACCGAAAATGAGCGGATCGCCTTCGAGGCGTTCGTCGGCGCGGCGCTCAAGCAGCTTCGCCTGAGGATTGTGATCGCCGGCTTCGAGACCATCAGCACGCCGGGCGAGGAGTTCGCCGACGCGGGAGCGGGCGCCGGCGAGGGGCCGCCGGGGCTGGTCGTGGAATATATCGGCCAGCTTTCGCGCGGCGAGGTCGAGATCCTGGTCGAGCGGGCGGGGCGCGCCCTGCAGTTGGACTTCGGCGCGGTCGGCGTCCGGCAGATCGTCAACCCGGCGATGGCGGCCGTACCCTCGCAGAACGGGGTGTTCGACATCGTCCACACCGTCGAGGTCGTGAAGCGGGTGCGCGAGGGCCTGGCCGACTGGCGCGATGCGCAGGAGGCCGGCGGATGAACGTCGCCGACCCGCCGCCTCCGCCGGGCCAGGAACCGCCGCTCCCCAAGCTGGACGCGGGAGCCCCGTCGCTGACGGCGATGGAGGCCGACGCCCAGGCGGCGATCGCGTTCGCCCGCCAGTACGCGGCCCTCTCGGGCCCCTTCGCGCCGGGAGATGCGCTGCGCGCGGCCGGCGCCGACCAGCCGCTGGATCTGGCCGTCACGGTGTCTGCGGCCCTGGCTGCGGCCTGCGACACTGGCGCGGGAAAGGCGGGCGCCTGGCTGCTGCGGGCCAGCGAACGGGGCTGGGACCTGAAGCAGCTCGCCGACCGGAACCGGCTGGACGCGGCCAAGCGTTGGCGCCGCGACCAGGGCGTGGACGCCGCGACGAGCGACCTGCTGGACGCGCTGGACGGCGAGGGCGAGTTCTCGACCGTCGCGGTGGAGGCGAAGCTGAGCGCGGCGGAAGCGGGAAGCGGCGAGGCGGCGCCCGACCTGCCGAGACTGGCGGCGGCGCTGGAATGGAGCGGCGGGTTCGCTCCGGCCGCGGCCCTGCTGGCCCGCGTCCAGGCCGCCTTGAGCCGGGCCGACCAGAGGCGTCGCGGGGACCTGCTGCTGGAGGACGGCTTCCACGGCCGCGCCGACCTGTCCGAAACGCTGGTCGACTGGATCTGTGCGCCGGAGGATCCGGGCCGCGCGGTGCGGGCGCTTTATGTCAACGGCCTGCCGGCGATCGGCAAGTCGACGCTGCTGGAGCACGCCCTGCGCGAGGTGGCCGGGCGCGGTGTCGAGGTGGTCGTCGCGCGGCTGGATTTCGATCGCGCCAGCCTGGACGTGCTGGATCGCCTGGGCCTGAGCCTGGAGGTCGCGCGTCAGGTGGCCAGCCAGGCGCCGGAGATCGCCGCCGAACTGCGTAGCGCGCGGCTGGAGGCCGTCACCACCCAGGAGGCCGCCTTCAAGGGCGGCGGTCGACGGCGACTGCCCTACGCCCTGATCGAGGCCATCTCGGCTCACCTGCGCAACTCCGGACGCCGGCTGGTGATCGTGCTGGATACGCTGGAGGTGCTGCGCGGTCGGGGCGAAACCCATCCAGGGCAGCTTTTCGATTGGCTGGATGAACTGCGTGGAGCCGGGCTCGGGCCCTTGGTGGTGATCGGGGCCGGCCGGGAAGAGATCTTGCGAACGGTCCAGGACCGGGTGGCCGTGGCCTTGACCCTCGACCGCCTGACCGAGACCGACGCGGCCGCCCTGCTGGCGCAGACGAAGGCGCCGCCCGAGCTGTGGGGCAAGGTCATCCAGCTGGCCGACGGCGATCCGATGCAACTGCGCCTGCTCAGCGCGGTCGCCCGCCGCGAGGGCGCGCCGGGCCTTGATCGGGAGGAGGGCGCGACCGCCACCCTCTATCGAAGCCTGGAATCGCGCCTGGGCGGCCGCCACGGCAAGATCGCGCGCTTCATCCCGCTGTTCCGCCGCTTCGACAGCCGGCTGCTGGGCGAGGTGATCGCCCCGGTCGTCGGCGCCAAGCGCCTGAGCCCGGGCGAGGCGGCCGAGCTCTGGGACAGCCTCAAGGAACAGACCTGGCTGATCGGGGGGCAGGTCGCCTCCGGCTGGCTGGAGCCTCATCCCGACCTGCGGCGGCGCCTGGCGCACTGGCTCTACGAAGAGCGTTCGCGCAGCGCTCGCGGCCTGCACGAGCGAGCGGCCCGGTGGTTCGCCCGCTGGGACGAGCCCTGGGCGGCGACCGAGAGCCTGTATCACCGCCTGCAGGCCACGCGATGGGAACGGGGCGACGAGGCGCTGCGGGCCATGAACCTGGAGGCGAGCTTCGCCTTCGAGCCGGGCGACCTGGAAGACCTGCCCGCGCCGGCGCGAGACGCGGTGCTGCGGGCCCGGGGCGAGCGGAGCTACGAGGGGCGCGATCAGGCCGTCGCCTCGACCGCCCCGGTCTCGGCCGAGGCGGCCGGCGAACTGCGCGCGCTGATCGGGCGGGGCGACCTGGCCGAGGCGCTGTCCTTCTACGAGCACGTCTTCCAGCCCGCCGCCATCGATCCGGTCGGGGAAGCCGCCGACGCGGCGCTGGTCCTGCTCTGGCGCACGGGCCGCTGGCGCGAGGCGCGACGCCTGGCGGACGAGCGCGCCTGGTCGCGTCCGTGGGACGAGGCCCTGTTCGAGATCTGGCCGGAAGCCGCCCTGGTCCGCCTCGAAATGCAGGCGGAGTTCAGGTTCGCCGATCTGCGCCGCTGGTTCAGCCAGGCTGAGGAGCCTGTCCTGGAGCGGACGGGGCGGCTGATGGCGGCCTCGAAGATCAACCTGGCCAACGGCGCCCTGGGCTTCGCCATACCCTTCCAGCACTTGCCGCGGGGACGCGCCAACGCCGTCGCCGGGGTGATGACCCTCTGGACGCTCGGCGGAGCGGTCGAGGACAATCTGCGGGCCACGCTCCTGGTCGCCCTGGACCGCCGTCGAGGCGTCGATCCCGAGCGGACCGCCCAGTCGCCCGCCTTCTCCTCCAGAGCGAAGATCGCGCAAACCCTGGCCACCCTGTCTCCGTACGCGGATCTCGCCGAATGGCTGCTCCGCGACCGGCGCGACGGACGCCTGCTGGACCTGCTCAACGCGCAGGTCGAGGCGCTGCCCGAGCTTGCCGGGGTGCGCCACAACCCCGTGGCTCCGGACACGACCTTGTCGGCGTTGGGGCTGGCCGCCGAATGGCTGTCGACGGCCGGCCTGCTGCTGCGCGATCCGGACCTGCGGGCGATCGGGCGCAGCGCCGAGCGCTGGCGCAGGGCCGCCGGCGGCCGGTGGCCCTATTCCCGTCCGCCGCGCTACTGGCAGGGCGAGACCGGCCTGGACGTCGTCACGGAAGAGCGCCTGGCGGAGCTGTTCGACGCCGCCTCGCCCCTGGACGCCGCGCGGGAGCGGTTGACGGCCTGGGCGGGCGGCCAGGCCGGGGTCGAGCGCGTGCTGCGTGCAGCCAGGCTCGACCAATTGAGGGACGACCTCGATCGGGCGCCGACGGAGGCGTCGCACGCGTTCGCCCTGCGCGCGGCGTCCAGACTTTCGCGGCGATGGATCCCCGCCGCCTTCGTGCCTGCGTTGGCGATCCTGGCAATCGAACCCCGAAGGGACGCATAGGTCATGAGCAGAAAGTTGGAAGAAAGCCGGGGCAGGCTGGAGAGCCTGCTGCCGCGCCTGGGCAAGGCCGCCGAAAGCCTCGCTAACGGCGGGGGCGAAAACCTGCGCAAGCTGGGCCTCCGGGCCTCGGTTCTCGACGCCGACAGCGTGGCGCGCGCCCTGGAGGCCAAGCCCGGCAGGCTCGAGAGCGTCGGCGTCAATCCCATGGCCCTGGAGGCGATCGTCCGCCTGACGGGCCGCCCGCCGCTGGTCGTCCGCAACAACGCCGTCGTCATCGAGAAGGACCTGCTGCTCGAGTTTCCGAACACGATCACCGGACTGATCAAGGCGGCCGAGCCCGTCATCCCCTCGGTCGGGCGCATCGAGTTCGTCAACCACGAGATGGCCTGGGGCGGTACGGGCTGGGTCGTGGACCGCTCCAAGGACGACGCCCTGGTC
The DNA here is from genome assembly GCF_057808875.1 of Caulobacter sp. FG7. NCBI lineage: Bacteria > Pseudomonadati > Pseudomonadota > Alphaproteobacteria > Caulobacterales > Caulobacteraceae > Caulobacter > Caulobacter sp. FG7. Next base: position 55,419 of record NZ_JBMDIW010000025.1, on the reverse strand, counting down.
GTCACCAACCGCCATGTGGCCAAGCTGGTCGCCAAGCGCAGCCTCGATGGCAAGGCGGTCTTCGTCCGCTCGCCCTTCACCGGCGTCCGTTATGGCGCGAGCATCGACTTCAACGAGGAGGTCGAGGCCCAGGTCGGCGAGGCCCGCAACGCCGTGGCCACCGCCGTCGAGTATCTTGCCGACGACACCGAGGCGGACGTCGCCCTGCTGCGGGTGGCGCGGCCGAGCGGCGTCGACTGGTCGTGGCCCGATCGCCTGGAACTGGCCGAGAAAGAGGCCGCGCAGGGCGATCTGGTGGCCCTCGTCGGCTATCCCGCCTACGACACCCGCAACGACGTCACGGCCATGGAGCAGTATTTCAGGGGCCTCTACGACGTGAAGCGCTTCGCGCCCGGCGAGATCACTCGCCCCGCCACCGCCGGCATCATCCTCAGCCATGACTGCACCTCGCTGGGCGGCAATTCCGGCTCGGCCCTGATCAGCCTGGAAACCCGCGCGGTGGTGGGCCTGCACTTCGCCGGCGAATACGGCGTGGCCAACAGCGCGGTCTCGGCCGGCACCCTGCGCCGCCTGGCGTTCGGCTCGCGCACCTCCGTCGCCGGCGCGGTGTTCAAGGAAACCCATGTCGAGGCCGCCGACGGCGTCCACAAGGCCGCGGACCTGAAGGATCGCGGGGGCTACGACCCGGACTTCCTCGGCGCGGGCCTGCCCGTGCCCTGGCCCAAGCTCGAGGCGTCGATCGAGGCGGGGCTAGCCAGGCCCGTCGACGCCTTGGCCGATCGCCCGTATGAGCTGCGCTACACCCATTTCGGCGTGCAGTTCTCGCAAGCGCTGAAGCTGCCGGCGGTCACGGCGGTCAATATCGACGGCAAGCTGGCCGTCCGCATCAAGCGCGGCGACGACAAGTGGTTCGTGGATGCGCGCATCGACCCGGCCTCGCAGTATACCGCCAAGCACTATGCGGACCGGGCCATCGATCGGGGGCACATGGTTCGCCGCGAGGACCCCAACTGGGGAGCCGATGCGACCCAGGCCAATTTCGACACCTTCCACTACACCAACTCGGCGCCGCAGCACTCGCTGCTGAACCAGGGCAAGACCCTGTGGCAGGGGCTGGAGAACTACATTCTCGACAACAGCCGGACCGAGGGCTTCCGGGCCTGCATCTTCACCGGCCCCGTCCTCAACGGCGACTACGAGTATCTCGACGAGGAAGGCGGCGTCCGCGTGCCGCTGGAGTTCTGGAAGGTCGCGGTCATGCCGATCAAGGCCGAGGACGGCCGCGAGAGCCTGCACGCCACGGCCTATCTGCTCAGCCAGGGCCACCTGATCCGCAAGCTGCTGGAGGATCGCAACCGCAGCGAGGCCGTCGAAGGCTTCCGCCTCGGCGCCTACCGGACCTTCCAGATCGCGATCAAGGATCTGGAGGAGGCCACGGGCATGAACTTCCATGGCCTGCGGGACCACGATCCCCTGGCCGGAACAAGGGCCGGTGCGGAAGCCGTCGACAGCGGCCTGCCGTTGTTCGTGCCGCTGACCGAGGCCGAGGACCTGGTGCTGTAGGACGTAGCGACATTCACCGGCTGAGACGAAAACCTCGTCCTTCGACAAGCCCAGGATGAGGTTTTTTCTATCGCTTGGGCCTCTAGATGGTCCTCACCCTGAGCTCGTCGAAGGGCGAGGACCACGCAACCGGGCCTGCCCCAGCCGGGAGGAGCGACGCTTCAGGCGTCGGGCGATTTCGCGCGCGGGGCCAGGGCGGTTTCCAGGCAGCCGATGATGCTGGCGCCGCTGAACGGCTTCTTGAGGAAGCAGGTGGCGCCCAGGTCGAGGCCGCGCGTGCGGGCGCGGTCGTCGTCGAAGGCGGTAATCAGGATCACGGGCGTGGGCACGCCGCGCTCGCCCAGCGCCTGCTGGATGTCGAAGCCCGAAAGGCCGGGCATCTGCACGTCGCTGATCAGGCAGTCGGCCCCGTCCGAGATCTCCGAGGCCAGGAAGGCGGCGGCGGAATCGAAGGTCGCGACGCGATGGCCCAGCGAGCGGATCAGGGCCTCCAGCGAGGTCCGGACGGCTTCGTCGTCGTCCACGACGGCGATCAACGGGGCTTGCGACACCAACTCGTCCTTCCAGGTCCCGTCGCGGGCCAGCGACGGCGACGAGCTTCCTATCTGCCGCAAGCGACGAGCGGACGGAACTATACTCGGGTGTGTGGCGTCAGGTCGCGGCGGCGCCCAGCTGCTCGGCCATGCGCACGAACTCGACCACCGAGCGGGCCTGCATCTTCCGCATGGCCGCGCCGCGATGGATCTTCACGGTGATCTCCGACAGGCCGATCTCGAAGGCGATCTGCTTGTTCATCAAGCCCTCGGCGACCAGGCCCATGACCTGGCGCTCGCGCGTGGTCAGGGTCTCGTAGCGGCGGCGCAGTTCGTCGAGGCCCGAGCGTTCGGTGCGCTGGGCGAGGTCACGGTCGATGGCGGCCATCACCGCGTCGAGCATGTCCTGGTCGCGGAACGGCTTTGCGAGGAAGTCGACGGCCCCGGCCTTCATGCCGCGCACGGTCATGGGGATGTCGCCGTGGCCGGTCATCAGCACCACCGGCATGCGGATGTCGGCCGCGTTCAGCTGGGCCTGGAAGTCGAGCCCGCTGACCCCGGGGAGTCGAACGTCCAAGACAAGGCAGCCGGCGTCATGCGCATGTCCCGAGCGGAAGAAGTCCTGGGCGTTGCCGAACAGGCGCGTCTCCAGTCCGACGGACCGGAACAGGCTGTCGAGGGCCTCCCGCAGGGGGCCGTCGTCGTCGACAATGTGCACCGTCGGACTGGACATGGACGAATAGCTGGACCCGCCGCCGGCGCGGCGTCAACAATGGGGAGCGCTTCCTTCGGTGAGCTCGATGCACGACCGTACGGGCGATGTCTTGGACATATCGGCCAATAGCTTGGCCGGGCTGCTGGATGCGGCCCACGAGCCGATCCTCGTGCGCGACCTGGATGGGCGGATCCTGTTCTGGAACCAGGGCTGCGAGGCCCTGTACGGCCATGGCCGCGACGTCGCGCGAGGCGCGCTGGCGCCGGATCTTCTGAACACGGTGTTTCCCGCGCCGCTGGACCAGATCACCGCCCGCCTGCTGGCCGAAGGGCGCTGGGAGGGCGAGGTCACGCGCCGCCTGGCCGACGGCCGCGAGGCGGTGATCGCCCTGCGCTGGTCGCTGCGCCATGATGTTTCCGGCGCGCCCGCCCAGGTGCTGGAAACCGGGCGCGACGTCACCGAGGCCCGCAAGGCCGAGGAGGCCCTGCGCCGCAGCGAGTACCGCTTCCGCAACGTCTTCCACGCCATGAGCGTGTCGTTCTGGGAGCTGGATTTCTCGGCCCTGGCCGGCATGTTCGGCGCCCTGCGCGCCAAGGGCGTCACCAGCCTGCGGGCCCACATCGCCGAGAACCCGCGCTTCGTGCGGCAGATGATGGAGGCCAGCCAGGTCGTCGACGTCAACGACAAGTCGCTGCAGCTGTTCGAGGCCACCCGCGAGCAGTTGCTGGGGCCGGTCGACCGCTTCTGGCCGCCGTGCAGCGAGCACGTCTTCGCCGCCAGCGTCATTGCGGCGCTGGAGAAGAGGCCGCACTACGAGAGCGAGTCCCGCTTTCGAACCTTCGACGGCCGGGAGTTCGACGGCCTGTTCACCTGCTGCTATCCGCGCGAATACCTGCCGCAGGGCGCCACCCTGGTGGGGGTCATCGACATCACCGATCGCCTGCGGGCCCAAGAGGACCTGCAGCGGGTGCAGGCCGAGCTGGCCCATGCGGCGCGGATCTCGACGCTGGGTGAGCTGACCGCCTCGATCGCCCATGAGGTCAACCAGCCGCTGTCGGCCATCGTCACCAACGGCGAGGCGGGGCTGCGCTGGCTGCGGCGCGCGACGCCGGACCTAGGCGAGGTGAGCCGCGCCTTCGACCGGATGATCGGCGAGGCCAACCGCGCCTCGGGCGTCATCGGCCGCATCCGCACCATGGCCGTGAAGGGTGAGCCCGAGAAGGCGCGGCTTTCGCTGGCGTCACTGGTCGAGGAGGCGGTGCTGCTGGTGCGGCGCGAACTGACCACCCACGACGTGGCGCTGCGGGTGCAGGTTCCGGCCGATCTTCCCGAGGTCGAGGGCGACCGGGTCCAGCTGCAGCAGGTGCTGGTCAACCTGATGGTCAACGCCGCCCAGGCCATGGCCGAGGCGGAAGAGCGCGTGCTGACGATCCGCGGCTCGGCCGAGGGCGAGGCGGTGGTCCTGTCGGTCGCCGACACCGGACCTGGCGTGCCGCCCGAGCGACAGGCTCAGCTGTTCAACGCCTTCTACACCACCAAGGCGGGCGGGATGGGCATGGGCCTGTCGATCTGCAAGACCATCGTCCAGGCCCATGGCGGCGAGATCGCCGTGGCCTCCGCGCCGGGCGAGGGCGCGGCGTTCGTGCTGAAACTGCCCTGCGCCGGGGACGCGCAAGAGGCTGATTGATGAAAATCACTCATCAGCCTGTGCAAATCTGAGCGGCTAATTTTACTGTCGCGCGCGCGCTAGTTTGGCTTTGCGAGACTCCTCCCCGGGTCTCCGCCTCCCCAAAAAGCCAATCGGAATATCCTGCACATGGCCATCAAAGCCTATGGCGCCTTCGCCGCCGACAAGCCGCTGGAAGCGATGGACATCACGCGCCGCGCCGTCGGCGCCAATGACGTCCAGATCGAGATCGCCTATTGCGGCGTCTGCCACTCCGACCTGCACACCGTGCGCTCGGAATGGGCCGGCACCCTGTTCCCCTGCGTGCCCGGCCACGAGATCGTCGGCCGCGTCTCGGCCGTGGGCGGCCAGGTCAGCCGCTTCAAGGAAGGCGACGTCGTCGGCGTCGGCTGCATGGTCGACAGCTGCAAGCACTGCCACTCGTGCGACGAGGGCCTGGAGCAGTTCTGCGAGAACGGCTTCGTGGGCACCTACAATGGTCCGACCAACGACGCCCCCGGCCACACCCTGGGCGGCTACTCGCAACAGATCGTCGTCAAGGACGACTTCGTGCTGAAGATCAGTCACCCCGAGGAGCAGCTGGCCGCGGTGGCCCCGCTGCTGTGCGCCGGCATCACCACCTGGTCGCCGCTGCGCCACTGGAACGTCGGTCCGGGCAAGAAGGTCGGCGTGGTCGGCATCGGCGGTCTTGGCCACATGGGCGTCAAGCTGGCTCATGCCTTGGGCGCGCACGTCGTGGCCTTCACCACCTCGGAAGCCAAGCGCCAGGACGCCCTGGACCTGGGCGCCGACGAGGTCGTGGTGTCGCGCAACGAGGCCGAGATGGCCGCCCACGCCAACTCGTTCGACTTCATTCTAAACACCGTCTCGGCCAGCCACAGCCTCGACGCCTTCACCGCCCTCCTGAAGCGCGACGGAACCTTGTGCCTGGTCGGCGTGCCGGAGCATGCTCACCCGAGCCCCGACGTCGCCGCCCTGATCTTCAAGCGCCGGTCGATCGCCGGCTCGCTGATCGGCGGCATCGCCGAGACCCAGGAGATGCTCGATTTCTGCGCCCAGCACGGCATCGTCTCGGAGATCGAGAAGATCGACATCCAGGAGATCGAGACCGCCTACGAGCGCATGCAGAAGAGCGACGTGAAGTACCGCTTCGTGATCGACAGCGCCTCGCTGGCCAAGGCGTAAGGGTCCGGTTCCGCGCGGCCTTCCGGGTCGCGCGGACCACCCCTGGCGACGCGGTTCTCATACCCGGGTATGAGGCCGCCACACCCAGGGAGCGCGACGATAAGCCCAGGTGCGATGGCGGCGCGGCCGTCGCGGGCGGAACAATGATCCCCGAAAAGAGAGAGCCCTTGGGGGGCGCTCCAGCCAGGGATCGAAACCATGTCCTTCTTCGCCGTCGACACCGTTTCCGCCACTCCCGTCGCGCGTCTTCGGATGGCCGGCGACCTGGCGGGAGAGCCCCGCACCTTCGAGGACCTGCGCGAGGTGCTGGAGGCGCTGGAGCGCTCGCTCGAGCGGAACGCCCAGGCCGCCCGCGCCCTGGTCGCCCGGGCCTCGGCCATTGTCGTCGGCGTGGATGCGCGCGCGACCGCGCCGATCCAGGGCGGCCTGGCCCCCTGGCAGGCCCGCAAGCTGCGCAAGCACATCGACGAGAACCTCGACGGGACCCTGACCACGGCCGCGCTGGGCGAGCTGGTGGCGCTGAGCGCCAGCTATTTTGGCCGCGCCTTCAAGGCCACCTTCGGCGAGACGCCGCACGCCTACATCACCCGCCGCCGGCTGGAGGCGGCCAAGGACCTGATGCTGTCCACCCGCGATCCGCTGAGCCAGATCGCCTACCAGTGCGGCTTCGCCGACCAGTCGCACCTGTGCCGCCTGTTCCGCCGCTCGGCCGGCGTGGCGCCCCAGGCCTGGCGCCGGGCCAACCGCCTGGCGGCGTGAGGCGCTCTCCACCCAGCGACCGTTCCCGCCGAACCGCGCGCCGGCCCAGCCGATCCGGGCCACATGTCCTTCCGGGAGATCCCAGGAGGACAAGACCATGGCCAGGTGGTTGAAGACCGGCGCGGACGTGACGGCGGTGGCGAACGCGGACCGGGCGGTGCGCGAGACGGTGGAGGGCATCCTCGCCGACGTGGCCGCGCGCGGCGACGCGGCGGTGCGAGACCTGTCGGTGAAGTTCGACGGCTGGGACCGCGAGAGCTATCGCCTGTCGAGCGCCGAGATCCAGGCCTGCGTCGAGCAACTCTCGGACCGCGACCTGGCCGACATCGAGTTCGCCCAGGCCCAGGTCAAGAACTTCGCCCAGAAGCAGCGCGAGACCCTGCTCGACCTCGAGGTCGAGACCCTGCCGGGCGTGGTGCTTGGCCACAGGCACATCCCGGTCGGCGCGGCCGGCTGCTACGTGCCCGGCGGCAAGTATCCGCTGCTGGCCTCGGCCCACATGTCGGTGCTGACGGCCAAGGTGGCCGGCGTGCCGCGCGTGGTCACCTGCGCCCCGCCGTTCGGCGGCAAGCCCGCCCCGGCCATCGTCGCGGCCCAGGCCCTGGCCGGCGCCGATGAGATCTACTGCCTGGGCGGCGTGCAGGCCGTCGCCGCCATGGCGCTGGGCACTGAGACCATCGCCCCGGTCGATATGCTGGTGGGCCCCGGCAACGCCTATGTGGCCGAGGCCAAGCGCCAGCTGTTCGGCCGGGTGGGCATCGACCTCTTCGCCGGCCCGACCGAGACCCTGGTCATCGCCGACGACACCGTGGACGGCGAGCTGTGCGCTACCGATCTGCTGGGCCAGGCCGAGCATGGCCCCGACAGCCCGGCCATCCTTCTGACCACCTCGCGCAAGCTGGCCGAGGACACCATCGCCTGGGTCGAGAAGCTGCTGCAGGTGCTGCCGACCGCCGCCATCGCCCGTCGGGCCTGGGAGAGCTTCGGCCAGGTGATCCTCGCCGACAGCGACGCCGAGATGGTCGAGATCGCCGACCGCATCGCCTCCGAGCACGTGCAGGTGATGACCGCCGACCCGGACTATTTCCTGCGCAACATGACCAACTACGGCGCGCTGTTCCTGGGCGAGCGCACCAACGTCTCCTATGGCGACAAGGTGATCGGCACCAACCACACCCTGCCGACCAAGCTGGCGGCCCGCTACACCGGCGGTTTGTGGGTGGGCAAGTTCCTCAAGACCTGCACCTACCAGAAGGTGCTGACCGACGAGGCCTCGGCCCTGGTCGGCGAATACTGCTCGCGCCTGTGCGCCCTGGAAGGCTTCGCAGGCCACGGCGAGCAGGCCAATATCCGCGTGCGTCGCTACGGCGGCCGCGAGGTGCCCTATGCGGGCGCGGCCTCGCCGGTACTGGCGGCGGAGTAGGGGCATGCAGCTGCCGCGCACGCCCTCGTTCCGCCTGGACGGCCGCCGGGCCCTGGTGACGGGGGCGGGCAGGGGCATCGGTCTCGCCGCCGCCGCGGCCCTGGCCCAGGCCGGGGCCGAGGTGACCCTGGCGGCGCGCTCGGCGAGTGAGATCGAGGCGGCCGCCGATGCGATCCGCGCCGAGGGCGGGCGGGCGCAGGCGCTGGTGCTCGACGTCGGCGACCTTTCGGCGGTGAAGGCCGCCATCGCCGCGGCGCCGGCCTTCGACGTGCTGGTCAACAACGCCGGCACCAACCGCCCCAAACCCTTCGTCGAGGTCACGGAAGACGACTACGACGCCGTGCTCGACCTCAATCTGAAGGCCGCCTTCTTCGTCGCTCAGGCCGTGGCGGCGCGGATGGTCGAGGCCGGGACGAAGGGCTCGATCGTCAACCTGACCTCGCAGATGGGCCACGTCGGCGGCGCGCGGCGCAGTCTCTATTGCGCGTCGAAATGGGGGCTGGAGGGACTGTCCAAGGCCATGGCGCTGGACCTCGCGCCGCACGGAGTCAGGGTCAACACCATCGCCCCGACCTTCATCGAGACCCCGCTGACCCGGCCGTTCTTCGACAGCGTGCTTTCCAAGATCAAGCTGGGGCGCCTCGGCCAGGTCGAGGACCTGATGGGCGCGGTGGTGTTCCTGGCGTCGGACGCGTCGGCGCTGATGACCGGCAGTTCCTTGGTCGTCGACGGCGGCTGGACGGCCGACTGACGGGGCTAGGCGCCCCGCGCGAGCTGGGCTAGGCCTCGCTTACCAGTGCGGGCATGGCGAAACTGGTAGACGCAGCGGACTTAAAATCCGCCGGCCGCAAGGCCTTGCCGGTTCGACCCCGGCTGCCCGCACCAAGGCGCTTGTCTTTCCTGGAAAATGCTCATCGTCTCCCATGCCGGATCCTGATGCTGCTATTTTTCGTAGTGCAGAAGGCAGCTTATTTCCGAAGAATTTATATTGTTGTCGATGTGGTCGGCGATGTTCTTGAATTTGATATCGCTCATCGAGCGGCGCATTTCCTGGATCGTTGTTATTGTTGTGTTTTTCAATGCTTCATGGAATGGAGCTTCAAATCTGTCGCCGTAGAAGCGAGATGAAAAAATCTTGCCGTTGGTCGTGCTGCGAAGGGCGACGCCGATGATGTCTACGTAAGCGCCTTCCCTCGGGTCGGGTACGCAGCTCAACAGGTAGGGCGACCGGCTGCCTCGGTCGAAGCCGGTGAAATGGAGATGGCGCCCCGTCGAGTAGACGTCGCCGGAGATCATGGCTTCCGGTGGCGCGCTGCTGCTGCGCAGCGGGTAGGCGATCCTGAACTTGATTGCCGGTCTCTCCGCCTGCTCGGTCAAGGAGACCTCCATCGCGGATACGACGACTTCCTTGTCCTGGGTTTGCCCGGTGCCGTGGCGGTAGGTCAGGTAGACGCCGGAAAGTCGGCGGCCCAGGTGTGCGATCTCGTCGTCGCTCGGTCGCCGAGCCTCTTGTTCGACTTGCAGCCATGCTGGCGCGACATCGCCGTGCGAGAGACGATGATTATAGACCGCCTGGATGATTGGACGCATCGTTGTGCGGAAATGAAAGTCCGCAGAGTGAATGTAGCTCTCTATTGACTTGTATATATTAAGTATTTTTTCTGGATTGTGCTTCGAGAAATCGAGATTTCCACCATTCATGAACCGGCGAATGTCGTCGGTGGAGACTATGGATTGGTCGAATATATCGGTGAATTTCTTGTTTGAACCTTTGGCGAAAACCGTAAGCGCGCGCAGCGCGTCGAGCTTTTGCACCGTGAGGTTCGCTGGCAGCCCAACAGCCTGCCGGTTCATAGGCTCCCCCGTTGCGAATCATTATCGTGAATCAAGTCAAGCACGACCTGGGCGGTATTCCAGGAGATTTGGCGGCTTTCCCCGATATCCACGCCAAGGCGTTCGATTTCCGACGCTCCAACCGGTCGAAACCGCCTCACCGTGAAAGCAAGCTCGGCGCGTCTCTTGGTTTGAAAGGAAAAAACAATGGGATGCCAATGCAGCCGCTGCCTCGGTCGTTCGGCGACGGGGGCGATCGTGGGCGGCGTATCGACGGGCCTTCTCGCGGCCAAGGCCGGGGCGCTCGTAGGGTCGGTCGTGCCCGGCATCGGGACCGCGACAGGCGCGGGTATCGGGTGGACCGCTGGATGGCTCTACGGCCACTTCAAAGGCAGCGGCGACAAGAAGTGGGCCATGGATAAGGCCAAGTCCGCAGGCCGGATGATCTGCATGGCGCAGATTCAACCGCGCTGACCAAAGCGAGGCGGCGCTCGTCGCCGCCTCCACGCCAGCGCCGCCAGCCCCACGGCGAAGGCCACCAGTTCTGCGTAGCTCCACAGGTAATAGGCCGAGAAGAAGCCCCACTGGCGCAGCGAGCGGTCCAGCGCGAAGGCGACGTGGGTCAGCACGATCAGCAGCTGGAAGGCGGTCATGAATAGCAGCCAGATCCGCCGATCGAACAGGGTCAGGCCGACCAGCACGCTGAGATAGACCAGGTCGACCGCGAAGATGCCCCACTGGGTGAGGCTCTTGTCCTCGATCTCGGCCAGGGCCGAGGCGACCCAGGCCAGCATGGTGGCGACAGCCAGAAGGCGCTCGAGCCGGCCGCCCATCCACAGCGCCACGCCGCAGACCACGAACATCGCGCCGGCGCCGAGCTGGGTCGGCAGGATGCTGAACATGAGGCCCCCGAACACTGTCCGGGGGCCATTGTCGCGACGAATCGCGCGGGCCGGAAGAGGCGGTCAGGCCGACTTCACCACCTCCAGGAAACCGGTGCGGGTGGGATCGCCGTCCTCTTCCTTGTCGCCGCCGCCGACCAGGGTGACGCGGCGCAGGCCGATCTGGTCCTTGGCGTCGGCCAGGGCGCCGTGGGCGGCGATCAGCGAGCGGCGGACGTCGGCCAGGCCCGAGGCGGCCTCCATCACGTGGTCGACGGCCTGCTGGCCGACCCCGGCGGCGACCCTGGCCTGCAGGCGGGCGCGGGGCATGGCGGCGATCAGTTCGCCCATGGCGGCCAGGGTGTTGTCCACGGCCTCCTCGGCGGTGAACAGGCGGGTGGCCAGGTGCTCGGCGACGATGCGGCGGTTCATGGAGCGGTGTCCCCTCGGAAGTCCGGCGCTCCGGCAGGCGCGGTCCGGACGGTGATCGAAGGCGCCGGCGGGCGCCTTCTGGGGGAAGGCCGCCTCAGCCGTGGCGCAGGTTCTGGAAGAGCTCGACCACCTGGCGGGCGCTGAGCAGCCCGCCGATCAGCATGGCGAAGCCGAGCGCGATGGCCAGGACGGCCAGGAGGCGGAAGGCGGGGGTCAGAGCATGGTCGGATCCTCCGCGTATTTCTCGCGGAAGCCATCGTCCAGCACCGTGGCGGTGATGGTCAGGATCTCCCTCAGCACCATCTCGGCCGGCTTGGCCGCCGATTCCTTGCGGATCGCCGAGACCAGGTCGGCCACCAGCGGCTGCAGTTCCGGCGGGGCCAGGTCGGCCAGCTGGCGTTGCAGCTGCGACCAGCCGAAGACTGGGACCGCCGGTTCCGGCGGAAGAGGCGGCCAGGCCTGCTCGAAGGCGGTCACCGCCTGGCGGATCTGGCGGGCCTTCCAGACCAGCAGGCCCAATCGGTGCTCCTGCAGGCTGGTCGTGTTCGCCGGCGGCGGGATGGTGTTGTCGGGAAACTCTTTCACTGGGGTCGAAGGCCTCGGTTGATTGCGAGGCCGACGGTGGCGAGGAGGGCGGGGCGTCCGCCAGTCCGATTGGATCGGGGTGGGATTGAATCCCATAGTCGCCTGGGGCGAATCCCACGGCCGCGGCGACTCGCTCGTGCTCGCTCAGCACCCGGGCGGCGGCCCGCCGGCCGTTGACGCCGAGCTTGCGGCAGGCGCTTTCCACCAGGGCGTCGGCGCGCGACTTGGAAACCCCCATCAGCGGGCCGATTTCCTTGGAAAGCCTGTGTTCGCTGACGAGGCGAAGGGCTTCCCGTTCGCGCTTGGTCAACAGTTCTAGGCCGGCGGCGATGTGGGGCGTGTCGGGCATGAGGGCGAGCGGAAGGAAACTACTCGATCTAAGAGGGAGGTGCGTTGCGGCCGGTGACGGCTACGTCGATAGATAGCCGAGTTCTGTGAGCTTCGGACAATATCGATGACGACAACCGGCCCGGATCCCATCGACCTTGCGGTCGGAACCCGCATCCGTATTCGTCGTCGTTATCTGAAGGTCAGCCAGGACGACCTGGCCGCGGCGCTGGGCCTGACCTTCCAGCAGATCCAGAAATACGAGCGGGGCGAGAACCGCGTCTCGGCCTCGATGCTGGTGCGCATCGCCGGCCGGCTGGAGACGACGGTGGCCGCCCTGGTCGGCGAGGACGCGCCGTCGGGCGAGGATTCGGCCATGCTGGCGGCGCTGACCCTGCCCGGCGCGCTGGACCTGCTGCACGCCTACGCCGCCGCGGGCCCCAAGACCCAGCGGGCGCTGCTGGGCCTGGCCCAGTCGCTGCTGGCGGCCGACGAGGAGTAGGCCTGGAACCTCAGGCCTCCAGCCGTTCGACATTGGTGACGCCCAGGTCGGCCAGGGTCTTTTCCAGTTCGACGGCGGCGGCCTCGACCTCCGCCGGATCGCGGCCGCGGATAACCAGGCTGGCGCCGTAGACGTCCGGCAGGGCGAAGAACGGATAGCTGCCGATCGACAGGTCCGGATGGGCCTTGGCGACGGCCTCCAGCGGGGCGGCGATCGTGCCCTCGCCGGCGCCGGTGACCCGCACGGTCGTGGCCACCACCACGGCGCCGGTGCGCAGGCGGGGCCCCACGTCGTCGAGCATGCCGCGCATGATCGCCGGCACGCCGGCCAGCACGAACACGTTCTCCTTCTGGAAGCCGGGCGGGCCCTGCACCGGGTTCTTCACCAGGCTGCCGCCCTCGGGCACGTGGGCCATCCGGCGGCGGGCGGCGTTGGGCTCGCCCCAGCGCTCGCGCAGCATGGCCATGATCTCGGGATGCTCGGGGGCCGTCACCCCGAAGGCCTTGGCCACCGAATCGGCGGTGATGTCGTCGTGGGTGGGGCCGATGCCGCCGGTGGTGACCAGGTAGTCGTACCTGGTCCGCAGGGCGTTGACCGCATCGACGATCTCCTGCTCGACATCGGGGACCACCCGCGCTTCGCAAAGGTCCACGCCGTAGGTCGCCAGGTACTTGGCGATGGCGTTGAGGTTCACGTCCTGGGTGCGGCCCGACAGGATCTCGTCGCCGATGATCAGCACCGCCGCTGTCACTCGATCCTTGCTGGCCGTCATACGCGTGGCTCCCGGTTGTCGCCATCAGGACTTAAGGCCACGCCGGCCGGGCGGCAACGGCGTCGTGCAATCAATCCTGGTCGGTAATCCTGGCCGGCAATCCTGGCCGGGCGCGCCCAACCCCCGATTGACACCCGGGCCGGGGTGGCAGCTTATCGCTGCATCTTTCAGCTTAGCCATTGAGCCGTGATGCGCGCCTTCGTCGTTTCCGCCCTGATCTCCATCGCCGTGGCCGGTTCGGCCGCCGCCCAGACCGCCGCCCCTACGGACGCCGCCGCGCCGGCCGCCGCCGACAAGAAGGCCGAGAAGAAGAACGCCGGCGTTGTCTGCCGCCGCGAGCGCGTCGTCGGCAGCAACCGCCCGGTCCGGGTCTGCACCACGGCCGCCCAGCGCGACACCGACAAGGAAGCCGCCCGCACCCTGCTCGACGGCCGCGCGCCCAATAGCACCGACGCCCCCGACGGCGGTTCCACGAACTGACGCCTTCGACGTCGTGCATCTTCCGCAACCGCTGACCCGCGGTCGCATCGTCCAGCGCTACAAGCGGTTCTTCTGCGACCTGGTGCTGGACGACGGCCGCGAGATCACCGCCCACTGCCCCAACTCCGGCGCCATGCTGGGCGTGAACCTGCCGGGGCAGGGGGCGTGGGTCTCCCACTCCGACGATCCCAAGCGCAAGCTGGCCTGGACGCTGCAACTGGTCGAGGCCGCCGGTCCCGACGGGACGGGCCTGGTCGGAATCAACACCATGCTGCCCAACAAGCTGGTGGCCGAGGCCCTGGTCGGCGGGGTGATCCCGGAGCTGACCGGCTACGCCTCGATCCGGCCCGAGGTGAAGTACGCCGCCGCCAGCCGCGTCGACTTTCTGATTACCGATCCCGACCGGCCGCCGTGCTGGCTGGAGGTCAAGAATGAAAATCCTAATTACATCGCCCAACGCAAACTGTGGCTTGAGGTAAAAAACGTACACTTATCAAGGGATAGGGGGCTGGCAGAATTTCCAGACTGTGTGGCTGCCCGTTCAACCCGACATCTATCCGACCTCCGCTCCATGGTGGCTGAAGGGGATCGGGCCGTGGTCCTGTTCGTCGTGCAACGGGACGACTGCGATGAATTCAGGCCCGCCGCCGACAAAGACTCTGCCTTCGCCGCAGGCTTGGCGAAGGCCCATGCAGCGGGCGTGGAAGTGCTGGTCTACGCCTGCGACATGAGCACCGAGGAAATCCGGATCAGTCGTCGCATCCGTAGCCTCTTCGACATTGAGAAGGTTGCAGTCTGATCAGCCGCCGACATCGCGTCAGTCGTCTTTCGCAAGCGCAGGGTCGAGCTTGCGGAAGCGAGCAGAAGCGTCGCCCAGCTTCTTATTCAACTCGCCGTATCCGAACATCTGCGTGACCGCGATCCCCATAGGGATCGCGCATCGCATAGCCTCCACCAGCGTCTCGCGGATGTCGTCGTTGTCGTTTGGGCCCCACTTGAATCCTGACCACGAGTTGCGGTCCGGGGCGATATCCATATGCCGCTTCATCGACGTGGCAGACGGGTGCGCGGCATCGTCGGAAAGCTGCTTATAGAGCAGGTAGAGCTTCTTGAATGGGCCAAGTTGGGCCACATCTTCCGGCGAGAAATACCGCCCCTTTGGCAAACCCACCATGAAATCGTTCAGCGCCTTGGCATCAATGCCGCCGAAATCGTTCTTCAGGATGGTCTTGGCCTTGCCCTTCCGCGCAGCCGTGTCGTCAGACCGGATCATGTCGAGCGTCTGGACGGGATTGTCGTGCAGGCCCGCGAGGGCGAACGTCTCTTCCATCACGCTCCGAACGAGAATGCGTGCCTCCACGACCATGCCACGCTCAGCCATCACAACGGCGCCTTGATAGGTTTGCAGGCCACGAAGGAGCAGCATTGTGGCGACGGTATCTCGCTCGAATGACGTGCCCCTGACCTTGGCCATGGCTTCAAGAGCAATCTCTTGCAGGATGTCGCTGATCTCACCGGCCATAGCAAACCACTCCGCTGATTGCGTGCGGTATTCATGAACCCAGTCCTGAACCGCGTCGGCGAGAAAGCCGCTCTTCTGGAAGGCGCCGTCGAAATCGTTGGTCATTTCGCCAAGGTAGTGACCGTGATTATTTCACGCCAGACGGCTGACGTGATTGGCGTAAGTCGCATGGCCACGAAGCCCGCCAGCCTCAACTTGAATGGTACTGGATTTCCTCCGGTCAATGCCGAGCCGCGTCCTCACGGGTGATCGGTACTTTGGGGCCGTCTGCCGACCGATTCAGCAAATCGCGTTTGGCTCGATGAACTGTCGGCTGTCAGAAGCTCAAAGGGCTGACCAGTCGAACATGAGGATGGCAAGATGCGGACCCTGCCGAGCCTCGGAAGGTGACAAAGATAGGATTGCTGCGTGATCACTTTGAAGTGGGTTTCCAAAATGAGCGTTTAGGCAGCGCGGGATCAGGCTTCACGACCACCTCCTCACCGTCCAGCCCACGGATTTTGTACTCGCCAGTATCGCCAAAACGCGGACCACGCGCCTTGCAGATGGACACCAGCGTCTCATAGGAGCGCCTTCTGTCCTTATCGCTGTGCTTCAGCATTTCGCCGACCATCTGGTCCATGCCCAGTACCTGTGGCTCGATGGCCTCGTACTCCTCCTTGGTCCATGTGGTGACGATTACATCGCCCTCAACTTTGCCCTTAAGCTGGGAGCGGAAAGCTGCCTTTTCGGCAGTAAAGTAAGTCAAATGGTCGATGGTTGAGTTGTGCTGGCTGTCCAACATCATCAGGGTGTTTAGCACATCCTTTCCAGCGAACTTACCCACTCGATAAACCTCGTCGGTGTTGAAGGTGACCCGCTGAGGAATGTTGGCCAAATGCTTCATGGCCATGCTGACATGCGGATTGTGCTCCATCTTCTGCACTCGCTCGGAGGCCTCCTTCATGTGCAGGAAAATTGCGGTCTGAGCCGTGTAGATCAGGCCCAGTTTGTGGACGACGCTAAAGGCGGCGAACTTGTCCTTCTCATCATCTGTCGCTCGGTTCGCAATCTTCGTGGCCCGGAGACCGAAGTAGTAGGCAGCCAGCGCACCAACGAGGGCGCCAACTATACCGATCCCGCCGCTGACCAGATCACCGCTGACGTCGCTTTTCTCGGGCGGCATCTGGATTGTCACGGCCATGGGCTGCGATGCGACTGATCGAGTTACGGTAGGCTTCAAAGCTGGAGCAGGAGCAGTCGAGGCGGTTGATGAGGTAACAGGATGAGCGGTTGCTGGCTGCATATTGCTGGTCATCTGGCGAAGCTATGCCTTCGGGCGAACGACACAACCTCCTCGACCGCTCCCGAAGAATTTTTGGAGGAAGGCCGGATGAAACAAGGGCGAGCGCCAATAGGGCTTGCTCATGCGGCACTTCCCGAACCTCGACTTTGAACGTGCCAATAGGCTCAATATTGACTTTTGCCACATATCGTGCCACAGGGTCTTTAGATTTATGGCACAAGGAATGAGCGTCATCGGGACGGTAATTGGTTACGCGCGCACGTCTTCGGTCGATCAGCAAGCTGGACTCGAAGACCAAGTTGCAGAACTTCGGGCCGCCGGATGTGAAAAGGTATTCAGCGAGCACGTATCTGGTGTGGACGCACATCGCCCGCAGTTGCGAGCTGCGCTCGACTACCTCCGCGATGGCGACTCCTTCGTCGTCACCAAACCAGAGCGGCTTGCCCGTTCGACCCTTGACCTGTTGACCATCGTCAAGGGGCTGAAGGAGCGTGGCGTCAACGTAGCCATTCGCTCGATGGGAATGGACACGAGCACGGCTACTGGGGAGCTTATGCTGACGGTGCTTGCCGCCGTGGGCGCTTTCGAGAGATCGATCATGCTGGAACGTCAGCGAGCCGGTATCGCCGCCGCGAAGGCGGCCGGAAAATACACCGGCCGGGCACCCACGGCGCGCAACAGGTCCGCCGAAATTCTGAAGCTGAAAGGTGAGGGAAAGGCTGTGACCGACATCGTCAAGGCCACAGGCGTCAGTCGCCGCAGCGTTTACCGGATCATTGCGGCAGAGTGATGCTCCGCCGCCAGCGGCGACCACTCAGATATTTGCTCAGATCACGCCCATAGTTTCGAATTGCGGTTTCTCACAACCCGAAACGTCTGAAAAGCGAGGCGTGCCTTGAACACCTCGACGCCGGACATGCCGCTGAGGGCGTCTGCGACATCGGCCCTCGTAATTGGTGAATTCGGGCCGACGATCACCTGACGCAGTTCCACCGCTGGACCGAACTCGAAGAAATACAGCCCATCCGGATCGCGAGTGCTGTGATCCAGCTGGATGAACAACCGCCACTCATCCTCGTATCGCCAATGGGCGAACTTGGTGGTCAACGCCTCGTGCATCATCGTTGCCGCAACGTCATCTCCCGCCCGGATCGCAGCACGGGGGTCCACAGTCCCGCGCTTGGTCCGATACCTCACCTTCGCGAGCGCGCCATCCGGGATGTCGAACCCAAGGCACACCCCCGTATGGTTCTGGGCATAGTGTGACCACTGAACTGGGTTGCTCGCCTTGCCGCTGAAGCACAGTAGGCCATGATCTTTGTCCATGGCCTCTCGCCACTCGCTGAACACGCGGCGGTCATCGGCATCCTTCATGGAAAAGGAAAGGAACTCGAACGGATCGTTCAGGGCGGCGAGCCGGGCGATCTTGAGGCGCCGATTCCTGACGGCCTGAAGGCCATAGTTGCGCTTCAGGAAGTGGTAGACTCTCATGCATGCTCCCGTTGTGAAGCAGAGTCGCACGATGGGCATCGGCCGTCGAACGCTTCAGGACCGGCGGGAACTTGACCGGACGACAAGATGACCGAACCGCTATCCGCTGACGATGCGTACTACGTCGCCCTTGGCCTCTTCGTGGACAACTTCGCCACGGTCGAGACACATATGCAGGTGCTGCTCTGGAATGTCGCGGGCGTGAAGCAGGATGTAGCGCGAGCCATGTTCGACGCGGGCGGCATCGAAAGCGCCAAACAGAAAATCCGGAAGCTATTCGCCGCGAAGGGCTTCACGGAACCTGAGCCCCTGAAGGAAGCCATCGACCAGCTAACGGTGATCGCCAAGGCGAGAAACCTGATCGTCCACTACGCTTCTAACATCAAAGACGAGGACATCGGCGCCAGCGCGCGTGTGATCTCCAACCACATCCACGCCTATGTCCCCAAGAAATTGGTCGAATTGCGAGTTACGCCTGAACTTTTACGGGGCATGGTTGCTGACCTCGCCCTGATCAACACACGGCTTAGCCATTTTGAGATCAAATACATATTGGGCGCGCCAATCGACGATGCCGAATGGCGTCCGCTAATCAAGCCGGGCCACAAGTGGTTTTACCCCAACGCCATCAACGGATGATGATGACTTGGCGTGCGGGACCACATCATCTCATCGAGCCCAGCGATAGCTGACGCGACCTATTTCGCCCGACGTTAAAGAACGTCGGCGTCGATACGGCTTCTTAGCCGTCATTATGCCGTAACCGACCGGCGGGCAGGCGTTGGCAGTCTGCTCACTCAACGCCGCCAGATCGGCAGGAAGACCGTAAGCTTCATCAGAACTCGTCGTCTGGGCTGCACAGCTGACAGATCACAACATGAAGCCGCTCTGCCATTTTGATAAGTCGAAGCCGCTCGGCCTCAACATGACCATTAGGCAGAGTTCGCGATGGGTCATGACCGGGCGGATCATACCCCCAGCTCAAACTTAGTTCGCGCGCACCTTCCTCTCGGTTGATCGTGGCCATGGGCCTGAACAGCTTTGGCCTATCGGTCTTTCCGCCCATCATGTTCGCCACGGCAGGCGTCGATCTGGCTCGCTGGGCCAGATCAGCACTCGTAAAACGCAGGCCGCGAGTACCGGGCGTTTATGATCGAGCAGTAGCCGGACCAATCGTACCATCATAGCTTCTGAAGGCAGTCGCGCCCCGCGCAAGCAGGCATAATTTGGCGCGGCGCCGAGCCAATAGACACTAAAATGGCGACGAGAGTGGGTGAGATTTCTGCCTTTGAGTAGGTTATATATTTCTTCCATTATCTATTTATTCGCGGTGATAGAAATATCTACCGGGGCTCGTCATTTTGAATGCTTCAAAAAGTAGCTCTGTTAGCGAATGCGACCAGACGGGGCACCCGTGACCACGCCACGAGATCAGCATTAGAAGAACAGCCGTCGAGGTGTCGCCGCACAGGGGTGCGGTGCCTACTTGCCTCTCCAGCGCCCCGTTACCGGGCGAGCAATTTCCTCCGGCAAGATAAGGTAAAGGATTCTACTGCTTTCTTGACCTCTGCATGCCGTTCGATACCGCGCCAAAAGTCAATGAAACCGCCACTCGCGCTGGTGGCGACCGCCTTGGGGTGAGCTTGCGAGCGCTCCGGCGCCAACGTGGCCTGACCCAGAGGGCATTGGCATCGATTGCCTTCATGGACATCGTCACTGTCCGGCAGTTAGAGGCGGGCGGAGGAACTGTTGGCCCACTCCTACGCGCGATAGGTGCCCTACAGGGGCGCTTCCGCGATCAGCCGAGTGAAATGGCGCTGGGAGAGTGGATCGCCGCCACGAGAAAGGGTGCTGGACTGACACAGTCAGCGCTCGCCGGTCTTGCAGGTCTAAGCAAGCCGACCGTTATTCAGATCGAGCATGGTCAGGGGGCCGCCAGAAGCCTGATCGGCGCGATGGCGATGCTTGGCCTAACACCGGAACTTGTCCCCCAATCCGCCGTCAACGATGTGCAGCTCTACAAGGGCGACTGCCTCGACATCTTGCCTCGCCTGTCGGCTGGATCGGTACACGCGATCATCGCTGACCTGCCATATGGCACCACCGAATTGAACTGGGATCGCCAAATCCCGCTGGCGCCGTTGTGGGAACAGTTCCGCCGCATCCTCACCCCCACAGGGGTGGTAGTCATGACGGCCACGCAGCCGTTCACCACGCAGATGATCGGCAGCAATCTCGACTGGTTCAAGTATTCTTTGATCTGGGAAAAATCCCGTCCTACCGGCTTTTTGCACTCGAAGTTCATGCCCTTGAAAAGGCACGAGGACATCTGCGTCTTTTCGCCCGGTGTTGTTGTCGGTCGGCACCGCAGCAAGCGACAGATGACCTACAACCCCCAGAACCTTGAGCCCCTTCCAACGCCGAAGCGACGAGCCAACGGTGTTACGCAGGGCACCTTCATCGGCAACAAGGTCGGCACCCCGACCGTCCAGACGCACACGGGTTATCCGAGTTCGATACTGCGGTTTCCCTCCGAGGCAACGCCCAGCCACCCGACACAAAAGCCACTCGACCTCATGCGTTACCTCGTCCGGACCTACAGCAATCCCGGCGACACAGTACTGGACTGTTGCATGGGCGCTGGAACGACTGGCGTGGCGGCGATTCTGGAAGGCAGGCACTTCGTGGGTGTCGAACTTCAGGCGGAGTACTTTCAGGCGGCATCACAACGGTTGGCCGAGAGCAGCAGGACTATGGCGCCGACGCGATGAAGTCGGCCTGACGGTCCTGCATGTAGCGGCGGATCGGCTTTCGCCCAGCGCCGCCCTTCCCACGGAGACAGGCCTCGGCCATCCGCAAGTGGATGAGCCCGTGCCGTCGTCAATCGCCATTGCCTTAGTTCGACGCCCCGGATGACCTCACTGCCTATCACGCGATGTGGCTATGAAGATCGGAGTCGGTCAGCAGCACCTTTTCGGAAAGGTGTAAGCGCGCGAGCTTCGCTCGCGCGGACCTCAGCGACCGCTCGGCTTTCGCCTTCGCTTTTCGCTTTCGGTCGGTTTTTATCTCTTGGAAAAATTATCCTTGAAGGGAAGTTTCCGTTTTCTCGCGCTCAGATTAGCTTTCAAATCCCCCTGTTCCTTCCCCTTCCACCTGAAAAACGCGCAGGCAGAAGGGGAAGGAACAGGGGGATTGTAAACTGTCTCGGACGAGTCAGCTTCCTGTAGGAGGCATTTGGTTTCTACACCGCGAGTGGCTTCCCGACACCTCGCTACTACCTCGACTTCCCTACCCCACAGCACCGAGTTCGTTCCACCTGAAGAGTGGAGCTTTGGGGACTTGGACTCCGATGTCGCTTGCGCGTTTTCATCGGTCCGCCTTGCGCTCCCGGTGAACGAATGCATCTGGCCGCTCCATCAAGTGGAACGTTGCTGCTTGAACTGGGTCGAAACGGTTCACTGCCACCGGCTACGGCGACAGTTGCACTGCCGGGCTCTACAGGCCGCACGGCAGTCGTCTTGGCTCCCATATCGGTTCGAGCGGGCCACGACTTCTCTAATCTGGTGTGGCTACCTACCCCACACATGGCCTCTTCAGGCCTTACGGGCGACCGGGACCGAGCCCGCTCCGTGGGCGCTCTCTTCGCCACTCCTGTGCCGGTCACGAGTTTACGCCCAGCCTTTTCCAGTTTCGCGGTGGGGTCCGCATTGTGATCGCCGGTGGCGATCCCCCTGAGAGACACGGTCGCTCGTCGAGCAGGTCCGCTGGGCGGTCCACATTGATATTTAGCCAGCACGGGAAATTCGCGTCTATTTCTGCGTGCGGCTCTCCAGCATCAGCACGGCGGAGACCGGCATGACATCCCGGCCAAGCCAGCCATACTGACCGTTGCGGTAAGAACGACGGGCCGATGAAGAAACTCAAAAATACGAACCGCCAACACCACGTCGCCCAGTTCTATCTGAGAGAATGGGCGACTGATGGGAAGCTGTACTGTCTTCAAAACGGCGTCGTGCGGCGGGCTGCTGTGCGGGACGTGGCCGTGCAGAACCGGCTTTACCAGCAGCCGTCGTTATCCGCAGCCGACGAAAACTTCATTCGGTTCTGGATTTCCAAGACACCGGAAGACGCCCACGAGACCCACAATCGCACCCTCGCCATCATGACTGCCGCCCATCGGTTCGAGGCCCAGTTTGGCGGGCTAATCGACAAGGTACCCCAAGCGCAAGAAGCGTTGGAACACATCAAGATCAACCAGCAGGAACTCTGGTACGGCGCGTTGGAAGACGAGATCGCGCCGGTTCTGAAGCGGGCCATGGCGGGCGACCTCAGCTTCTACGATGACAAGAACCACTGCGCTGGCTTCTTGCTCTTTCTTGCCCAGCAATTATGCCGAACCAAATCATTGAAAGATAAGACAATTGCAAAAATGAGGGCGAACGAGGGGTATTGGCGCGAAATGACGGCGGCGGGGATCGATTTCGAGAACTGCTGGCTCATCCTGACCGAGATCATTGCCCAGTCCATCGGCCGCAGCCTTTACTTGGACAGGCGGGAACGCCGTCTTGTGATGATCGAAAACGCCACGAATACACCGTTCATCACGTCAGACGCGGTCATGTTGAATTTACTGGCCAGCGACGTCGAAATCCCAGAGGACCTGAGCATCTACTACCCGATCTCGCCGAGGCACGCGCTTATCCTGACCCACACCGATGGGGCCAGTCTGTATTCCACCGGAACCCTAACCTCGGACGAGGTCGCGGCGCTGAACGGCCGGATCGCCGAGGCCGCGCTATTGCAAACTTTCGGCGACAGCGCCGCAGCCCTCTCCGCCCACATCCCGCATCGTTAGAGCAACGTTGCGCTGTCGCCGTTGGGCGTCGAACTCGCGAAGTCCGCTCTGCTAATGCGACGGCGGTGAGGTTCATGTCCTTGAGCTTGGCCGCGATCACGGCCATGACGTGGTCCGGCTGATTGGGTAGGGCGAACTTGTGCAAGTTGATCTGATCGCGTTCTTGAAATGGTTGGGCATCCCCGCGTTCAGTGGATTGGCAGCGTGGGGAGCGGCCTATGGCTACCTCAAATTCTTCGGTGAAAAAGCTGTTGAGCAGGCTCTGCAAAAAGACCTTAAGAAATTCGAACACTCCCTGACTACCAACATCGAACAATTCAAGGCGTCCGAGGCAACAAAGAACGAGGCATTCAAGGCGGTTCAAGCCGAGTACCTTGAACGGATCAAGTTCGACCTAAGCGCTTCACTCGACCGAGTGTCAAAACTTAACGAAGTTCAGTTCGATGTTTACCCCGAGGTATGGCGGCTTGCTCAGGAAGCTGTCTACGGGGTCGGCGATCTGATCGCCCGCGCCCGTTTCGGAGGTGGCATCAGCGGTTTGAACGACAAGCAGCGCGCCGAAACGTACGAGCGAAAAGAATTTCTTGAGAGCGAACGCGATCTGGTAGAGCAAAAATTGGCAATTGGCCCGATGCAGGGCCAGAAAGCATTCAACGAAGTCGAAGAACGCCATCGTCTGGTTCGCGCGTCTGGTGGATACAATGCCTTCAACACGTACTTGCGGATGAAGGGCATCTTCATTGTCCCTGAACTTCGATCCCGGCTGACTGATCTGGCGACCATGATGCTCGAAGCCATCTGGGAACACCAAGACGACGCCGAGGGTGATTTCAAGGACATGAAGACGGCCGAACGCCGCCAGAAGCGTGATGCCCTGAACAAGGCTTGGGACGTCATCCGGGTGGACTTGGAGAAAGACTTCTACTCGCGCCTTTCAGGCAGCGACATGACGGCGACGCCGACGCCGCCCTCCGAAGAACCGCCTGCCGACAAGGAGGAATAGGCGTCCCTCATAGGGGCGCCGACATGGCATGATGGGTCAGACCTGCGACAGCAGCCCGCACAGATAGTCCGCTGCAATCACATCCCCATGGTTGCCGCCGTCTGATGCTGGCGACGTGCCGATGCACATGCCGATCCATTCGCCCGAAGTGAGGAAAACCGGTCCGCCTGAATGGCCGGGGATGATCGGACCATCGACTTTCAACACATCCTTCTCACGACGAACAAAGGACCCTGTCCACCGGTGAGCGGGGGCGGGCGGCCACATCTCCGCAACATGGGGAAAGCCAAGTCCGAATATCTCTGCCCCCGGCTCGACGGTTACGTTCGCCGGACAGTCAAACACCGCCATCTGCGACAGCGCTCCCCCCATCAGAAACGCGCCGGGGTTCATGTTCATTGCAAGAAAATCCGACATCTTGTCAGGCTCGCCAGCGTGCAGAAAGCGGGGTGTCCGAGACATCAGCTCGCCATCAAACAGGGAAATGGCATGGTGCTGACCGCCCACCATCAAGTTGATCTCTGAGGGCCAGACAGCCCAATCGAACGTGGGCTGCATCATGATCGGCACGTGTGCGGCCGTTACCAGAAACACGCGCTCCTTGCTTCGCAGAAAGAAGCCCGAACCCGTGGCTGGGTCCTTCCCAGTTCGATAGGAAAACAGCGGTACGGTCAGATCGGCCATCAGCGAAACCTACGAATTCAAATCTCAGCGCCGGTGAATTCGACTGGGCGCGCCGGGTATTGCGGAAACGGTTCGGCGCTCATCGGGACCCAATCGTAGGATTGTGGCGGCATCTTTCCGACGAACTGCGTTGCGGATTTGTATTCGACCTTCGCGCCACACATGACCATCTTGGCGGACTTCAAGAAATCGGGAGCCTTCAGCACGTGAAGGGGAAGGCCTACTGCCACGAATTGCACTTGAACGGATGTATCCCGCCCCTTGGGCATGGTCATCGACAGAAACCCACCTGTGTCGATAGCCCTGAACTTGGTAGTCATCTGCCCCTTGCCACGGGGCTGCGTCCAGATGATCTCCGCGTCTTCAAACGCCAACCGGGCATCATATGGCGATTTCGTCAGATTGACGAAGACCGTCACATTTAAGGTCGCCGACACCATGGTTTCAGCGGCGAAAGTGACAGACGGCACATTCATGAAGCCGTGGCAGGTCGGACGCACTTTCAGCCATTCAAGGACGCGCCACCACGGCTGGGGGAACCAAGGTCGGGGATAGCGGGCCACGAACCACTCCCACCCCGTCCAGAGCGCGCCCACTGCGATAAGGGCGGACGCGATTACGATCTTCGTCACGGCGGCCTTAGGCGAACCGCTGGTGATCCAGTTGCCCGCGAAGGATTCCAGAACGAATTTTGCGACCCCGTAGAGCGCAGCCAATATGGCCGCCGGTCGAGCCAGCTTGATCCATTTCACCATTGTTCGCTGCCCCTCGCCGCATCCGATGTAAGCTAACGCCGACGCTGGGAGACACAAAGATGAAGCGGTTTCAGCTGAAGTATGATCCTGACAGCGTTGCGAGCGCTGGCGGCGACATGCGCGTCATGTGCGGCGACCACGAGCTAACCCACGACTGCGGCTCTGCCGCTGAAATGACCAAGGCCATTTAAGACCTCCAACGTGGACTGGATGCGCTAAAGGCCGAGGCCAAGCGCAAGTTCGACGCAGCGTGGAAAATCAAGATGGCCCTCGACACCAATTGAATCCGGCTGCGTTCAGGCGTCCTCAGGCACGTAGGAGCCCGCTTCTTTCATCAGGCCGACTAACCACGGGTCCCGGTACAAGTCGTTGATGCTGGGCCGCTCGAATCCCGCCTTGCCCAACTGGATGGCGCTCTCAATGCCGTGCCCCTCCTTGGAGAGGAACATCTTGCCACCATTCGCGTAGAATCTGATCTCACCGATGATGCCCTTCAAGGCCACTGACAAGGCCAAGCGGCGATCATAGAGTTCCGCTCCCTCCAACGCCTCCAGATCAACCAAAAGCGCCTTCAACGCCTCTTGATGTTCCTTAGCGGGACGTTCCCGCTGCCGGGTTGCCGAGGCTGACGCCAACTGCTCGATCTCACGCGCGACCGATAGTTGCTCGGCTTCGGCGCGGTCCAATTCAACGGCAAGCCGGACACTGCCACTCCCGGCCTTGATCAACTGCACGATGTTGTTGATTTCGCCTTCAAGCTTGGCATGGCGCGCCGTGGCGCGATCCAGTTCGGCCCTGTGCGGATCGGCTTTCGGAACAGTTGGTGCGCTCAAATCCAAGTTGATGACGTTGAGCAGCACGGCCTGTTCAAACGCCGGGTAAGGATACCGGACCCGATTGGTGCAGAGGCCGCGACCGCTGTCCACGCAACGCAACACCGCCTTGCTGGCCTGCGCTTGTGAGGAATGAACACCCACGGTTCCACCGCATACGCCGCATTTGGTCAGGCCCTGAAAGAGGTTTGTGATGTTGCGCGCGTTGTTCCCGCGATTGGGACCACGGCGGCGACCGACGATGATCGCCTGAACGCGACTGAATTGGTCCTCATCGATAATTTCCGGATAGTAACCCGGTATCGGGTCGCCATCTGGCATCCGCCCCGCTCGGTCGTTGCCCATAGTCGCAAACCGAGGCTGGTACTCGCCAAGGACAGTCCGGCTCTTGGCGATCCCGAGAACTGCTGCGTGCTGCCAGCCCTTCGCGGCATGCTTGAACGGCGGAACCGGCGGCACCTCAGTGTTGAATCGGACCGCTACAGCTGACGTACCCATACCCGCTTCGATCATGTCGAAGATGCGTTGCACCACAGCACGACGGTCGTCGATCACCTCGAACTCTATTTGTCGGGCCGCTCCCTTCCCCGTAGTCCGCGCCTTCAGCCACGATGGCCCGGCCGCGTGCCAACGGCGGCCTTCCTCGCGAGCCTTTCTCTTACTTTCCGCGTGCGCTTCCTTCACCGCCACGCCCATGCGCTTGGCCGCACGGTGACTAACGCTGATGGCCATCAGGGCGCCCATCAATCGTTCCTCGGTGGCGGATTCCGGGCCGTACTCGCGCTCGTCGTTCATCGTGACGATGGTGATCCCGCTGAGGATCAACGTCGTTAGCGTGTGCATCATCTGCACTTCGGGCTCACGGCCAAGACGCGAGAATTCGTCGATGAGCAAGTAGGAGCCGGGCAGCACCGTGCCGTCATGGACCTGCGTCAGAAACTTGCCGAGATCGCCCTTTTTCCGGTGGCGGCCACGGTAGGATGACACCCCCTCATCTCGCAGTGTCTCATCGAGCAGGATGCCTTTTTTGGCCGCCCAAGCGCGTGACGACTTTAGCTGACGTCTTAGACTGTCCCCCTCGGTCTGCGCTTTGCTCGACCACCTTATGTACGAGTAGGCCTTGATAGACATGGGTTTTCTCCACCTTGGCCATTAGATGCAATTAGGAAATCAAATCAAGAACGTCCACCTGTCGCGATCGCCGGGCCTGGCGGAGTTCCCCGACTGCAAGGCCGCCCGCTCGACCCGGCATCTGGAGGACCTCGCCGCCCAGGTGCGGGAGGGTCACCGCGCCGTGGCGCTGTTCGTCGTGCAGCGCGAGGATTGCGAGGACTTCCAGGCCTGCCGCGAGCTGGATCCGGCCTTCGCGCGCGGCCTCGACGTCGCCGCCGAGGCGGGGGTGGAGGTCATGGTCTGGGCCTGCGCGATGAGCACGCAGGAGATCCGGATCGCGCGGCCGATCGCCTGGAAGCGCTGATCGCTCCTTCCCCCATCAAAGGGGGAAGGGAGCGCGTTGTGCGCGCGGTTGAACTTTCATGCTATAGTCGCGACATAAGCCCGACCGACATTCGTATTCTCGGCCCTCTTCGGAGGCGCTGATCGCTTTTGAGACCGGACCGCCCATGACCCTCGACGACGCCTTCGAGATCGAGACCGAGACCCGCACGGGCCAGATCAAGATCCACAAGCCCGAAGACTTCGAGGGCATGCGCCGCGCCGGCCGCCTGGCCGCCGAATGCCTGGACATGCTGATCCCGCATGTCGTGCCCGGCGTGTCGACCGACGAGCTCGACCGGCTGGCCCGCGAGTTCATCCTCGACAATGGCGCCCTGCCGGCCTGCCTGTTCTATCGCGGCTATCCCAAGACTGTCTGCATCTCGCGCAACCACGTGGTCTGCCACGGCATCCCGGGCGACTGGACCCTGCGCGAGGGCGACATCGCCAACATCGACGTCACCGTCATTGTCGACGGCTGGCACGGCGATACCTCGCGGATGTACGGCGTGGGCGAGGTGGGCCCGCGCGCTCGTCGCCTCGTGGACATCACCTACGAAAGCCTGGCCCGGGGGCTGGCGGCCGTGAAGCCGGGGGCGACCCTGGGCGACATCGGCCACGCCATCCAGTCCTATGTCGAGGCCCAGCGCTGCAGCGTCGTGCGCGACTTCTGCGGCCACGGCCTGGGCAAGGTGTTCCACGACGCCCCCAACATCCTGCACTTCGGCCGTCCCGGTCAGGGCGCGGTGCTGAAGGCCGGCATGTTCTTCACCGTCGAGCCGATGGTGAACCTGGGCAAGCCGGCGGTGAAGGTGCTGGGCGACGGCTGGACGGCCGTGACCCGCGACAAGTCGCTGTCGGCCCAGTGCGAGCACTCGATCGGCGTGACCGAAGACGGCTGCGAGATCTTCACGGCCTCGCCCACCGGCCTGTTCCAGCCGCCGATGCAAGGCGCCTGATCGGGCGGCGTGTGATCCTCGTCCTTCGACAAGCTCAGGATGAGGATCACGGATAGGCCCCCGCTTTGGAAAGCCTCACCCTGAGCCTGTCGAAGGGCGAGGTTTCGCCCCGATGGTCGCGTGGCCGTCAGGGCCGCACCCTTACGGGCGCGTTGCCTCTAGGCGAAACTGACATTTCAGCCTACCTATCAGTCCGAGGACAACCTTCGGAGCGGTTTCGTGCGCCAGCCTTCGCCCCCTCGGGCCCCTGACGACGCCCCCTACAACGTCGCTGGAGGCGGCGCGCGCTCGCGCATGCTGGTGCTGGACGTCTGCTCGTCGTCGGGTCTGGAAGACTGGTCGCCCGACCTGCAGAAGGCCAAGGTGTACGAGAAGATCCTGCTCGACCTGATCCTGGGCGAGCTGCCGCCGGGCGCGCGGCTGGACGAGCAGTCGCTGGCGGCGCGCTACGACGCGGGCCTAGCTGGGGTGCGCGACGCCCTGGGACGCCTGGCGCTCGAAGGCCTCGTGATCCGCCGCGCCCGCTCGGGCACCACGGTGGCGCCGCTGGATCTGGTGGACCTGCGTCAGGGCTACGAAGCCCGGGCCCTGATCGAGCCGCACTGTGCGGGCCTGGCCGCCCGCCACGCCTCCAAGGCCGACATCGCCGCCATCAAGGCCGTGTTCGACGACGCCGAGGCCGCCGCCAGGACCCGCGACCTGCCGGCCCTGGTGGCCATGGACCAGCGCTTCCACGCCGCGGTCGCCCGGGCCTCCGGCAACCTGGCCCTGGCCCGCATCCTCATTCCGCTGCAGCACAAGGCCGCCCGCTTCTGGGTGTTCTCGTTCGGCGGGGCCACCGAGGCCGAGCTGATGGCCGATATCGAGCAGCACCGCGAGGTCGCCGACGTCATCGCCAGCGGCGACGTCGAGGCCTCCAAGGCCGCGATGATGCGCGTGCTGAGCGTGACGCCCGAGGCCGTGCAGCGGCCGCCGGTCGAGGCTTAGCGCCTTTACCTTGGCCCTCCCCCTTGATGGGGGAGGGTTGGGTGGGGGTGGTGCGGCGTTGGCCATCGCGCGCTTGCCTGAACCGTCGTAGCCACCCCCATCCCCGGCCCTTCCCCCATCGAGGGGGCAGGGGGCTTCTCGCACGTCCTTCCATAACGTCCAGATTTAGACTATATGTGGATCTGGATGGAGGTCCGCATGTCGAACGCCAAGCGCAAACCCGTCGAGATCGCCGCCGGTCGGGGCGTGCTGGACCTGTCGCGGTTCTCGCCCGCCAACCGCCGGCGGCTCAGCGGCCCCGGCCTTCGCACCTTCCTATCGATCGCCGACCTGTGGGGTCTGACCGAGGACGAGCGCCTGCTGGTGCTGGGCCTGCCGTCGCGCTCGACCTATTACAACTGGATCAAGGCGGTGCGGGAGCATCGCGACATCACCCTCGACCTCGACATGCTGACCCGCATCTCGGCGGTGCTGGGCGTGCATCAGGCCCTGGGCGTGCTGCATGCCGGCGAGCGCGAGGGTGTCGCCTGGCTGCGCAACCCGCACGCCGCCCCGTTGTTCGGCGGCCGCGCGCCGATGCAGCTTCTGACCTGCGGAACGCAGGACGGCATGGTCAGCCTGCGCCGGTTCCTCGACGCGGCGCGGGGCGGGCTCTACATGCCGCCGGGCGACCTCGACCGCGACTTCCGGCCCTATCAAGACGCCGAGATCGTCTTTTCGTGAGCGACGAGGCCCATGCCCCCGCACCCCGGCCGGCCTTTCGCCTGATCCCCTCGCGGTTTCCACCGATCGGCCTGTTCGACACCGTGGCGACGGCCGCCGACCTCGATGCGGTGATGGAGCTTTCCGGCTGGACCAACGACCGGCTGGTGGCCGAGCGCATAGCCCGCCTGCCGATGGAGGAGCGGGTCTATGGCCGCCCCAACGCCAGCATCGTCATGGCGTCGTTCCTGCACGTGGCGCCGGGCGGCATGCGCTTCAACGGCCCCGACCTCGGCGCCTGGTACGCCGCCGAACACCTGACGACGGCGGTGGCCGAGGTCGCCCATCACCTGCGCCGTGAGGCGGTCGCCACCGGCGCGGCGACGATCAGCCGGCAGTACCGCGTCTACACCGCGCGGCTCGAGGGCGAGTATCTCGACATCCGCGGCCGGCAGGCGGCGCGGCCCGAAGTCTACGCCAGCGACGACTATGCGGCCGGCCAGGTGCTGGGCGAGGCGGTGCGGGCGTCGGGCGGGGCAGGCATCCTGTTCGACAGCCTGCGCCATGCGGGCGGCGTCAACGTCGTCGCCCATCGCCCCCGCAACGTTCAAGACGTGACGCAGGGCGACCATTACGAGTTGACGGTGCAGGCCGCCTCGCGCCGGATCGAGGCCCGGCGGCTCGCGGCCTGAGGCGGCGAGGCGGAACATCCCGCCAACTGTGAGGCTTTCCCGACACAGGCCATGGCAATCCATTCTAAAATGTCAGAAGAGATTTTGACGAACGTCAAGTCATCCCCATTTGGTGCGGCGAGGCGGGGCCGTGGCCCCGCTCTCCGGAGCCTGCACGTATGTCCCGCCGCCTCGCCCTGCTCGCCGCCCCCTCCTTCATTGGAGCCTTCGCCGGCCTCGCGGCCGTTTCGACCGCGCACGCTGACGACCAACTGGCCGAGGTCGACGCGGTGGTGGTGGTCGCCCGCGACCGCAACGCCGGCCTGCTGGAAAAGCAGCCCAACGACACCGTCTTCGGCCTCGACAAGCCGCTGATCGAGACGCCGCGCTCGGCCAGCTTCGTGTCCGGCCTGACGCTGCAACGCTACGGCATCGAGACCATCGACGGCCTGACCGCGGTCTCGCCCGGCACCTACACGGCCAGCTTCTACGGCGTGCCCGGGGCGCTCAACATCCGCGGCACCCTGGCCGAGAACTACTTCCGCGGCTTCAAGCGCATCGAGAACCGCGGCACCTATTCGACCCCGATCGGGGCTGCCGACCAGATCCAGATCGTGCGCGGCCCGCCCACCCCGATCTACGGCTCGGGCAAGGTCGGCGGCATGCTGAACTTCATTCCCAAGTCCGGGAAGGGCGAGGGCGGCTATCTCACCGAGCCCGAGGGCGAGCTGACCGCCACCTTCGGCAGCTACAACCGCAAGAACGCCACCGCCCAGATCGGCCTGCCCGCCAATTTCGGCGACGTGGTCGGCGGCGTGCATGTCTATGGCGAGGTCGAGGACAGCCACAGCTATTATCGCGGCATCTATCCGCGCCGGCAGACCTTTCAGGTCTCGTCCGATTTCGACCTGGGCGACGGCTGGAGCACGGCGCTGGGCGGCATGGTCTATCGCTCCAAGGGCGACGTGCAGACCGCCGGCTGGAACCGCCTGACCCAGGACCTGATCGACAGCCGCACCTATGTCACGGGCCGTGATGCGAGCCTGGTCGACGCCGACGGCAACGGCCGCCTGACCCCCAATGAGACCGGCGGGGCCCTGTACCTGCCCTATTACGGCTTTCCGTCCACCGACGCGGCCCACACCCTGGATGTCGGCGTCGGGACCACGAAGCTGTCCCCGCGCACGGTCTATGTCTCGGGCGCGGACTTTTCGAAGACGGCGACCAACACCCTCTATTTCGACATCGCCAGGAAGCTGTCGCCCGACAGCGCGATCAAGCTGCAGCTGTTCTACGACGACCTGGAGAACAAGCGCTTCGTCTCCTACGGCTACCCCGCCCGCTTCGACAGCAATGTCTGGGAGGCCCGCGCGACCTATGAGTTCGCCAACCGCTTCCTCGACGACGCCGTGGTCGCCCGCTCGTTCGTCGGCGCCTCGTACCGCAGCTTCAAGGGCCGTCGGCGCGAGAGCTACAACAGCGGCCTGATCGCGCTGGACCGCCGCGACCTGTCGGTGGGCCAGACCGCCACCGACCTGATCGGCAGCCCGTTCACCGACCCGTCGATGACCTGGGAGAACGACAACCACACCAGGTGGACCCAAGCCGGGATCTTCTTCACCACCGACATCAAGGTCGGCGAGAAGCTGAACCTGATGCTGGGCGGCCGCTACGACGACTACGACGTGACCTCCGAAGACGTGGGCTCGCTGAGCTTCACGACGCCAGGCGAGCAGCACGCCGCCAAGGGCAAGGGGACCTACACCGCCAGCGTCACCTACAAGGCGCCCTTCGGGTTGATGCCCTACCTGTCGTACGCCAAGGCCTCGGCGCTTGAGATGAGCCAGGCCGGCGACGTCAATCCGGGCCTGGTCGCCGACGCGGGCGACGCCTGGCTGTCGGACAGCGACCTGGCCGAGGCCGGCGTGAAGTTCCAATGGCTGAAGGGCGCGCTGATCGGCTCGCTGGCCGGCTATCGCCAGAACCGCACCCAGCTGATGGGCATCAACGGCGATCCGGCCGGCACGCGTTCGAAGGGCGTCGAGCTGGAGGTGCGCTGGCTGGCCAGCCAGCATTTCAGCTTCACCTTCTCGGGCAACACCCAGCGGACCACGGTGAAGGGGCCCGACACCTCGTTCCAGTACGTGCCGACCTATACGGCCGGCGTGCCGGGCGCGCAGGGCTATGGCGGCTCGTACGTGGTGTGGAGCTTCGCCAGCATCCGGCCGGGCGACTACGACTACACCCTGATCCCGAAATCTGTGCTCAGCCTCTACGGCGCCTACGCCTCGGACCAGCACGACTGGGGCAAGCTCTACGGAACCCTGGGCGTGACCCACGTGACCAAGACCTCGGGCACGGTTCCCGGCGCGGTGGTCTATCCGGCCTATGGCGTGGTCAACGGTTCGCTGGCCTATGAGCAGGGCCTCTACACGGCCACGCTCAACGTCGATAACCTGCTGGACGAGCTCTATTTCACGCCCGTCGCCGACACCTACGCCAACCTCGCCGCCCTGCCCGGCAAGGGGCGCGAGTGGCGGATCACCCTCGCAAGGCGCTTCTGATGACCGACCACCAGATCCAGCATCGCCCCTGGCTGCTGCTGGGCGCCTTTTCCTTGCTACTGTTCCTGATCACGGCGGCGACCTATTCGTCGCTGGGCGTGATGATCCCGGCCATGGTCCCGCAGCTGGGCTGGAGCTGGCAGAACGCGTTCCTGGGTTTCACCGTCATGGGCGTGGCCACGGGCGCCTCGTCCTGGCTGCCGACACTGCTGATCCGCCGCTGGGGCGTGCGTGCGACGCTGGTGGCGGGCGCGGCCGTGATGGCCGCGGGCCTGGCCCTGCTGGCCAAGGTGCAGAGCCTGCCGGCCTATTTCCTGGCCACGGCCCTCCTGGGGATCGGCTTCCAGGCCGCCGCCCTCATTCCCGGCACCCACGTGCTGTCGGCGATCTTCCGCCAGCGGGCCCTGCCGTTCGGGATCTACTTCACCAGCGGCGCCCTGGGCGGCGTCGCCGGCCCGCTGCTGGTGCTGGCCAGCCAGGGCGCGTTCGACGGCCAATGGCGGATCTATTGGGCGCTGCAGGCGGTGGTCATCGGCCTGCTGGGCCTGCTGTGCGCCGCCGTGGTCGGCGGGCCCAAGTGGCTGGAGGAAGCCGGCCGGGCCATGGACCGCCTGACCGCCGCCGAGGCCAAGACCGCCCCGGCCCATCCGCGGGTCTTCCGCACCGACCATGACTGGAGCGTCCGCGACGCGGTGCGCACCCCGCAGTTCGCCATCCTGGTGGCGGCCTATTTCAGCCACCTGTTGGCCGGGGTCACCGCCGCCAGCCTGACCCAGGCGCACCTCACCGAACTGGGCGTGGCCGGCGTCGTGGCGGCAGGCGCGCTCAGCGCCGAGGGGCTGATGCAGGTCGCCGCGCGGATGGCCGGCGGCGCCGTGGGCGACCGCATCGACCCGCGCTGGCTGCTGGTGCTGGCCCAGGGCCTCCTGGTCGCCGGCCTGCTGGCCCTGGCCCACGCCACCACCCTGCCGTTGCAGGCGCTGTACGCCGTGGGCGTGGGCCTGGGCTTTGGCCTGACCGTGCTGGCCGTCAGCCTGCTGCTGCTGAACTACTTCGGCCGCCGCAACAACGTCGAGCTGTTCTCGCTGGTCTGCCTGGTGGGCGCGGTGTCGGCGGCCGGGCCGTTCATCGGCGGCTTCATGCGCGACCGGCTGGGCAGCTTCACCCCGACCTTCCAGCTGTTCGCCGCCCTGACGGCGGTGGTGTTCGTGGCCGTGCTGCTGATGCGTCCGCCCAAGCCGCGCGCCGTGGCGGCGGATGTCGAAGCCGGAGCCGCCGCCGACGCCTGAGGCCGGCCTCGCGCCGCCGCCCTTTTGGTCTATGGTCGCGCCTGACTCGAAGTTGAGCGAGCGGGCGTGGAGGCGATGATGGCGTACGACGGCGGGCGCAAGGAGTTCGGCGTCTTCCTGCCCGTGGCCAACGGCGGCTGGATCGTCTCCAGCAGCACGCCGCCGCTCGACGGCCTCTATCCGCAGAACCGCGCCGCCGCCGTGCTGGCCGACCAGATCGGCCTCGACTTCGTGATGTCGATGGCCAAGTTCCGCGGCTTCGGCGGCGACACCGACCACTGGGGCGCGGCCCTGGAATCGGTGACCTTGATGGCCGCCCTGGCCGAGGCGACCAGCCGCGTGAAGATCTGGGCCACGCTGCATCCGCTGCTGCAGAACCCGGCCGTGGCCGCCAAGCTGATTTCCACCTTGGACCACATCAGCGGCGGCCGCGCCGGTCTCAACATCGTCGCCGGCGCCTATCGCGACGAGTTCGCCCAGATGGGCGCCTGGGACGACAGCCTCGGCCACGACGACCGTTACGCCCTGGCCGAGGAGTGGACGCGTCTGGTCAAGCGCCTTTGGACCGAGGACAGCGTCAGCCACGAGGGTCGCTTCTTCACCCTGGCCGATTGCCAGTCCAAGCCCAAGCCACTCAGCAAGCCGCGCCCGGACCTGATCTGCGCCGGCGTTTCCGAGCGCGGCTTTGCCTTCGCCGTGGCCGAGGCCGACGCCTGCTTCATCGGCGGAGAGGACGAGGCGGCGCTGCGCGACGCCAGCCGCCGGGCCAAGGCGCGGGCGGCGCAGCTGGGCAAGGCGATCCGCACCTACGCCATGTGCACCGTCGTCCACGCCGATACCGACGCGCAGGCGCAGGGCCTGGCGGATCGCTATCGCGACGGGGTGGACATGGGCGCGGTCACCACCATGTTGTCGAACTGGGGCGTGCCTCCCGAGCGCCTGGCCGAAACCGCCGCGCGCCAAGGGGCGTTCATGACCCGCACCGTGATCGGTGCGCCGGCGACCTGCGGCGCCAAGATCGGCGACCTGGTCGAAACATGCGAGCTGGATGGGCTGATGCTGATCTTTCCCGACTACGAGGCCGGGCTGGCGATGTTCGGCGACGAGATCCTGCCGGGCCTGCGGGAGGCCTATCCATGAACGCTACGCCGATCATCGCGCAGGACGGTCTGGCCGCCTGGATCGCCCCGTCGCGGACGGCGCTGGTGATCGTCGACATGCAGGTGGATTTCGCCGCGCCCGACGGCGTCATCGGCCGGTTCGGCGTCGATCTTTCGGCCGCCGCGGCGGCGCTGGAGCAGGCCCAGCGGCTGGCGGCGGTGGCGCGGGCGGCCGGCGCGCCGGTAGTGTTCGTCGGCCTGGAGACTACGCCCGAGAGTGATCCGCCGGTGGTGCTTGAGCGCATGCGCCGGCGCGGCGGCGATCCCGAGATCGAGCGGGTGATCTGCCGCGAGGGAACCCGGGGCGCGGACTTCTACGGCCCCTTGCCGGAGCCGGGCGAACTGGTGATCCGCAAGCCGCGCTACAGCGCCTTCGTCGGTACGGATCTCGACGCGCGGCTGCGCGCACGGGGCGTGGACACCCTGGTGGTCTGCGGCCTGACCACCGAGTGCTGCGTCGACAGCACGGTGCGCGACGCCTTCCATCGCGACTATCACGTCTTCGTCGCCGGCGACGCCTGCGCGGCCTATGAGCCCGACCTGCACGAGGGCGCGCTGAAGAGCCTGGGCCTGTCCTTCGCCCTGCTGGTCGATACGCCCGAGATCGAGGCGGCCTGGGCCGGACGCTAGCCGGCGCTTACAGACAAAGAAAAAGCCGCCCGGGACGGACCCGGGCGGCTCGTTCGTTGGTCCCGAAGGGACTTGGCTTAGAAGGAAGCCTTCAGCGACACGGCGACGCGCGAGTCGTAGATGCTGCCGAAGTCATGCTCGCTGGTGTCCCAGTAGCGGACGTCGAGCGCGAGCTTGTCGGTCACGGCGTAGGCGACGCCGAGGTTCCAGGTGGTGTAGTCGGCGCCGTCCTCGATGGTCTGCTTGCCCAGGGCGCCGCTCAGCGAGAACTTGTCGTTCAGCGGGATCGAGCCGTTGGCTTCGTAGTAGACGGCGGTCGACAGGTCGCCCGGCCATTCCGGCGAGAAGTAGACGGCGCCGCCGAGGGTGGCCTTGCCGAACGGCTTCGACACGGCGGCCTTCAGCTCGGTGTAGCTATACTTGCCGGGGGTCAGGCCCTTGTCCTTCGAGTAGCCGTAGTAGAGCACGCCGAAGTCCATCGACACGTCGCCGACGGTCGGCTTCACGCCGGCGTAGAAGTCGACTTCCACGCTCGGGTCATCGGTGCCGAAATCGACGTTCGAAGCCCACACGCCAGCGTAGCCGACGCCGTAGCCAAGGTCGACGCCGCCGAACACTTGCGGGTCTTCGTTGGTTTGGCTGACGCCGCGGAACACGTAGTCGCTGGCGATGCCGACATTGTACGAAAGGCTGACTTCCTGAGCCATCGCGGCGCCGCCGAGGGCGACCGAGGCGGTGGCGGCGGCCAGCGCGAGCTTGAAAATCTTCATCCGTGTTATCCCCTTTTTTGTGTAGCCCGCCGGGAGTGTGGTCCCAACTTGTGCGGCGCCTGCAAGCGCGTTCCTTCACAAGCCGGGATTAACCGCGGGCCATGCTTTAGTTGCAATCAGCGGGGGCACAGCGCCAGCAATAAGAACACGGATCGCTCAAAACCTAGGCAACTGTGGCTCATTTGCTGCAGAAGCGGCGCATTGGCCACAGTTGTCGCGAAGTTGTCGATCTGCGTTTGCCTGCGACTTCAGCGCATCGACAAGGTCGCGGCGCCCAGATGCAGGCCGGCGTCGACGAGCAGGGTCTCGCCGGTGACGTGGCGTGCGGCGGGCGAGGCCAGGAACACCGCGGCCCCGGCGACGTCTTCGGCGGTCGAGGCGACCTGCAGCGGCGTGGCGGCGGCGGCTCCGGCCCGCAGGCGGGCGACGCGGTCCTCGTCCATGGCCTTGCCGAACCATGGGGTGTCGATGAAGCCGGGGCAGATGGCGTTGACGCGGATCTTCGGGGCCAGGGCGCGGGCCAGCGACAGGGTCATTGTGGTCATCGCGCCCTTGGACGCCGCGTAGGGCACCGACGAGCCATTGCCCATGACCCCGGCGATCGAGCTGGTGTTGACCACGGCGCCCGGACGCGGCGCGGCCTCGAGAAGGGTTCGGGCGGCGCGGACCATCTGGAAGGCGCCCACGACATTGACCGAATAGAGCTTGAGGAAGTCCTCGGCGTTCACCGCGTCGAGGTCGCCATGCTGCGGGGCGAACTTGGTCATGCCGGCGTTGTTGAACAGCGCGTCGATGCGGCCCGACGGCGCGGCGGTTTCGGCGATCCTGCGGCAGTCGGCGTCGTCGGCGACGTCGCCTTGGGCCAGCACGGCCTTGGCGCCCAGGGCCTCGACCTGGCGGGCGGTCTCTTCGGCCTCTTGCGCGCTGCGGGCGAAGTTGACGACGACCAGGCCCGCGCCCCGGCGGGCGGTCTCGACCGCGATCGCCCGGCCCAGGCCCGTGGAGGCGCCCGTGACCACCACCGTGAAGCCGTCGAAGTCGCGTCCGGTCATCGTTTCTCTCCCAAACAAGTGTTTGCGACACCGTAGCGAGGGCGCCGGCGCTTGTCTCGCCGGGGACGCGGGCCTAAATCGCCGCCATGACCGAACTTTCCGTGACCCAGCTGGGCCAGACCGTCGCCGCTCCCGCCAGCCCGGAAGAGGCCGTGCTCGAGGCCGTGCCGAACCCGCAGAACGACGTGCTGTACCTGGCGCGCTTCGTGGCGCCCGAATTCACCTCGCTGTGCCCGGTGACGGGCCAGCCCGACTTCGCGCACCTCGTCATCGACTACGCGCCGGGCGACTGGCTGATCGAGAGCAAGTCGCTGAAGCTCTATCTGACCAGCTTCCGCAACCACGGCTCGTTCCACGAGGACTGCACGGTCAAGGTGGCCCGCAAGATCGTCGAGGTCGCCAAGCCCCGCTGGCTGCGCATCGGTGGCTACTGGTACCCGCGCGGCGGCATCCCGATCGACGTCTTCTGGCAGACCGGCCCGGCGCCGGAAGGCCTGTGGGTGCCCGACCAGGGCGTGGCGCCGTACCGCGGCCGGGGGTGAGCCGCTAGGCGGTAGGCAGTCCGATAGGGGTGAAGGCGACGGTTCGGATCGCCTCCCCCGAAAGCACGATGTTGGGCAGGGGCTTGTCGCGTGGGTTGCGGACGTGGTGGACGAGGCCGCCCTTTGCCACGAGAGTGAAAACCTCACACTCG
The DNA here is from genome assembly GCF_057808875.1 of Caulobacter sp. FG7. Classification (NCBI taxonomy): domain Bacteria; kingdom Pseudomonadati; phylum Pseudomonadota; class Alphaproteobacteria; order Caulobacterales; family Caulobacteraceae; genus Caulobacter; species Caulobacter sp. FG7. The sequence goes on along the minus strand of NZ_JBMDIW010000025.1, from coordinate 16,342 downwards.
GCAAGCACCAGCGAGACGATCTTTTTGGACGAGTCCAAGGTCAGGTGCTTGAGAACGCCCTCATAGCCGACTGCCGCTCCGTCGAGCTCCAGGTTGGTGACGACGTGGGCGATGGCGCCCTGAGCGGCCGTGGCCTCGGCCACCCACCCATACAGCGCGCTTCTGACGGGACTTTTTGAGGCCAGTTGCCAACCTACCAGATAGTGGGTGGCAACGAACGTGAGCACGGTCAGCAGGACCAGGTTTCCAAGAGCCCAAAGCAGGTCGAGGCCACGCGCTCTGCCTTCCGACTGAGGCAGGTGCAGCGCTACGGCGTAGGGGTTGGGATGGGCGCTCTTCCAGCCGATATCGAGCACGCCGCACAAGAGTTCGCCCAAACCGTACAGTCCGGCCCAGACAAAGTGCGCGGCAAGTGCTCCACTGGCCACGAGGGCGAGCGTGATCACCGAGTTGGGCGGCGGCGGAGACGCTTCAAGGCCGGTCCGGAAGCCACCGGAGTAGACGCCGGCGACGAACGCAAAGCCTGGCGCGAGCAGAAAAATTGCCAGAACGAGCGTAAGGCTGAAGATCACCCGATGCGTCGTGCCGGCGCTTGTCCGGCTGAGTTCTTGTCGTCTTCCTGCGTCGAAGGCAAGCGAAGCACTCCGTCCTTGTCGGGCTTGGAGTGCGCGATCACCTCCGCCCAGGAACCGTAGTGTTCCCGCGCTTGCCGCAGAGCCTTCAAGGTCTCGGTCGACGTGACTTTCATGACCTCAATATGTGTCCATCACCGTGTGTCGCCAAGCGGAAACACAGGCATTTCAGCCTGCTTACTCGCTCCACTCACTCGTAATCGCCGTCACGTCCGGCCGCACGCGCTCCTGCGGTTGTTCCGCCGACGTGCCGATGTAGAGGAAGCCAGCGACCTTCTCGTTCTCGGCCGCACCGAGGATGTCGAGCGCCCGCTGGTCGAAGCTGTACCAGTCGGTGATCCAGTTGGCGCCGTAGCCCATGGCCGAGGCGGCCAGCAGCAGCTGGGTGCAGACCGCGCCGGCGCTCATCACCTGCTCCCATTCGGGCACCTCGTGCGGCACGGGGCGCGAGATCACGGCGATGGCCAGGGGCGGGGTCGTCAGCTTGCGCATGGCGGCCGTGGCCTTGGTCGGGTTGGCCTGGTCGGCGGCCAGCGGCGCGATCTTCGCCGCGAAGGCGGCCTTGGCCTCGCCGCGCAGGATCACGAACCGCCAGGGGGAAAGCTTGCCGTGGTCGGGCACGCGCGCGGCCAGACGCAGCAGGTCGGCCAGCTCGTCCTCGCTGGGGCCAGGCGCGTGCAGGGCCATGGCCGAAGCCGAGCGGCGGCGCGCCAGGAAGGCGAGGACCTCGGGCGCCGCCTCGATCGCGATCGGTTCGCCGAATTCGGGGGCGGGGGGAATGGAACCGGCCAAGACGATCTCCTGAAAGCGCGCTACAGGCACGTCACCTATGGCCGAGCCCCGGCCGGCACAAGTCGCGAGCCGTTCGCATGTCCGAGAAATTCGACTGGCTGAAGCCGCACGGTCAGCCCTGGGGCGTCACCAGCGCCCGCCAGGTCTACGACAACCCCTGGGTCACGCTGACCGAGTACCAGGCCGTGGCGCCCACGGGGCGACCGGCGCTCTATGGCAAGCTGTCGTTCAAGAATAGGGCGATCGGGATCGTGCCCCTGCATGAGGACGGCACGGTGACCCTGGTGGGCCAGAACCGCTTCGCCCACGCCAACTACAGCTGGGAGCTGCCCGAGGGCGGCGCGCCGCTGGACGAGGATCCGCTGGAGGGCGCCAAGCGCGAACTCGCCGAGGAGGTGGGTCTGGTCGCGGCCGAATGGCGGCCGCTGCTATGGATGGAACTGTCGAACTCGATCACCGACGAGATCGCCATCGGCTTCCTGGCGCTGGGCCTGTCGCCCACTGAGAGCGCCCCCGACGACACCGAGGACCTGGCCGTGGCCCGCGTGCCGTTCGCCGATGCGCTGGAGGCGGCGGTCACTGGGCGGATGCCCGACTCGTTGACGGTGGCGTTACTGCTCCGGGTGCACCATATGGCGGTCGTGGGCGAACTGCCGGCCGATCTGGCCGCGCTCGTCCTGGCTCGCTAGCAGCGCGCCGTCTGTTCGGCTGGAGCGTTTTGAATAAATATGCTCTAGTCACCGCTGGGAAGGGAGAGCCCCGTGGCCAAGCCTTTAGAAGTCGTGACCGATAAGGCCGCGCCGCCCGTCTGGGCCGCGCTGCGCAACCAGGCCGAACATGCCGCCAAGGCCGAACCGGCCCTGGCGTCGCTGCTCAACGCCGTCATTCTCAGCCACGACAACCTGGCCGACGCCCTGACCTTCCAGTTGGCCCGTAAGCTGGGCGACCAGGAGATGCGGGCCATGACCGCCCGCGAGTTCGCCGCCGAGGCCTTCGAGAGCGACCCGGCCCTGGTGGCCGCCGCCGAGGCCGACCTGCGCGCGGTGTTCGAGCGCGACCCGGCCACCAAGGGCTATGTCCAGCCGTTCCTGTTCTTCAAGGGCTTCCTGGCGCTGCAGACCCACCGCGTGTCGCACTGGCTGTGGGAGAACAATCGCGAGACCCTGGCCTTCTACCTGCAGAGCCGCGCCAGCGAGGTGTTCCAGGTCGACATCCACCCGGCCTCGCGCGTGGGCGCGGGCGTGTTCATCGACCACGGCACCGGCATCGTCATCGGCGAGACGGCGGTGGTCGGCGACGACGTCTCGATGCTGCACGGCGTGACCCTGGGCGGCACCGGCGCCGAGCGCGGCGACCGCCACCCCAAGATCGGCAAGGGCGTGCTGCTGGGCGCGGGCGCTAAGGTGCTGGGCAATATCCAGATCGGCGACTACGCCAAGGTGGCCTCGGGCTCGGTGGTGCTCAAGCCCATCCCGGCCCACTGCACCGCCGCCGGCGTGCCGGCCCGCATCGTCAACTGCCCCACCTGCGAAGAGCCGGCCAGGACCATGGACCACACCCTGGCCGACGTGGTGTACGACTACGTGATCTGAAGGGGGCTTCCATCCACAAAAATGGGACCTTTTTCCGTAAAATCCCCGCTCTCGCGGGGATTTTACGGGTGGGGGAGGCACGCCACGAGCCGCGCCGTCTCCGGCCTCTCCACCGGCTTTGCCGTCATCCCATAGACCGCCAGCGCCCACAGCGCCGCGACCGCCGCCCATTGGGCCGGCGTGATTTTCCGCTGTCTGTCCATGCGCCGTTTATCCGGCGGTTGCCCCGGCGCGGCTAACGACTTATCGGTCGAGGTCTGTGAGGTTTCGTCACATGGCCCGACGTCCGCTGCCCCCGCTAAACGCCCTGCGCGCCTTCGAGGCCTTCGGCCGCCGCGGCCGCATGACCCTGGCCGCCGACGAACTGTGCGTCACCCACGGCGCGGTCAGCCGACAGGTCCGCCAGTTGGAGGACCATCTCGGCGTCGCCCTGACCGAGGGGCCGCGCAATCGCCTGGTCATGACCGAGGCGGGGCTGAAGCTGGCCCAGGGCCTGACGCGGGCCTTCGACATCCTCGAGGAATCCGTGCCGCGCCCGCCCGAGGACGAGCCGCGTCCGACGGTGGTGTCGTGCCTGCCGACCTTCGCCATGAAGTGGCTGATCCCGCGCCTGCCCGACTTCCTGGAGCGCTTTCCCGACACGCCGGTGCGGGTGGCCGAGTCCAACGGGCCGTTCGACTTTCGCGCCGACGGGATCGACCTGGCCATCCGCATGCGCGACCCCGATGGTCCGCCGTCGCCGGACGGCGAGGCGACGGCCTTTCTCGACACACATGTCGGGCCGGTTGTGGCGCCCGATCTGGCGGCGAAGGCGTCCAGCGTAGAGGGCCTTTTGACGCTGCCGCGCCTGCACACCCGCACCTTCCTGCACGGCTGGGACCAGTGGGCCGAGGGGGCGGGCGTGGCCTTGTCGCCGGCCGGCCTGGTGCGCGAGTTCGACCACTATTTCTACATGATCGAGGCCGCGGCGGCCGGGCTGGGCGCAGCCATGGTTCCGCACGCCTTCGTCGAGCGCGATCTTGCGGCCGGCCGGCTGGTCGCGCCGCTGGGCATGGTTCCCCAGCCCACCCTGCTGTGCGCGCTGACGCCCCTCTCCGGCGCCTCGCGCGGGGCCCGGCGGTTCCGCGACTGGCTGGTCGAGCAGGGGCGGGCCTCGCCTTCGCCGCCGTTTTCTCAACAGACCTGATCGGGCGCCCGCGCAAAAGGCCTTACACTTTGCGCCGTGGACCTCTAGTTTCCCGCCATTCCGCCCCACGGGGGCGAAAGCCCAACAACGAGATCAGGAGCCCCCCGTGGACGCCGCCGCCATCGCCAAGCTCGAAGCCCACCTGAAGCGCACCTTCGGCAACCCGCACATCGCCGTGAAGGCCCGTCCCAAGCAAAAGGACTCGGCCGAAGTCGAAGTGAAGGGCGAATTCATCGGCGTCGTCTTCCAGGACGAGGACGAGGACGGCTCGTACATGTTCGAGATGGCCATCCTGGCCGAAGACCTCGACTAAGCCTTTCGCCTGTTCAGGCAGGAAGCGGCCGCCCCGGTTTCGCCGGGGCGGCCGTTCTTGTTCGAGTGTCACCCATCCGTAAAATCCCCACGAAAGCCTGGGCGCTCGACGATAGAACACCTGGGTCCCCGCTTTCGCGGGGGGGGGGGGGTACGGAGGAGGCGGGTTCAGATCGCCGCCGCCTTCACTTCCCGCCGGATCAGCAGCGAAGCGCCCGCCGCGATCAGGCCGGCCACGCCCGCCAGGATGAAGGCCTGGACGTACTGGCCTTGGGCCGCGCGGATCATGCCCGCGCCGACCGCCGCAGTCGCCGCGCCCAACTGGTGGCCGGCGGCGATCCAGCCGAACACGATCGGGCCGTCGCGGTCGCCGAAGGCCTGGGTGGCCAGGCGCGCGGTCGGCGGCACGGTGGCGATCCAGTCCAGGCCGTAGAACACCGCGAACACCGACAGGCTGACGATCGAGAAGTCCGAATAGGGCAGGTAGATCAGCGAGAGGCCGCGCAGGGCGTAGTAGACGAAGAGCAGCTTGCGCGGGTCATGGCGGTCGGTCAGCCAGCCCGACGCCGTCGTGCCGAAGAGGTCGAACAGGCCCATCAGCGCCAGCAGGCCGGCGGCGCGGACCTCGGGCATGCCCCGGTCGCCGCAGAAGGCGATCATGTGCACGCCGATCAGGCCGTTGGTGGTCAGGCCGCAGATGAAGAAGCCCAGGAACAGCAGCCAGAAGGTGCGGGTCTTGCTGGCCCGCGCCAGGGCCCCGAAGGCGCCGGCCAGGGCGTTGGAAGCCGAGCCGCGCGGCGGCTCTTCCCAGTCCTCGCCCGCGCCGAACGGCTTGTGGCCGATGTCGGAGGGGCGCTCGGGGATCAGCAGCCAGGCGATGGGGGCCATCACCGCGGCGACGGCGGCCACGGTCAGCACCACCGGGCGCCAGCCGCCGTGCTCGGCGATGAAGGCCATGGCCGGCAGGAAGATCAGAGAGCCTGTGGCGGTGGCGGCGGTCAAAAGGCCCAGCATCAGGCCGCGCCGCTCGACGAACCAGCGATTGACGATGGTCGCGCCCAGCACCATGGCCACCGCGCCACTGCCGAAACCCGCCAGCACCCCCCAGGTGGCGACGTAGTGCCAGGTCTGGGTCATGAAGGCCGAAAGCCCCGTCGAGACGGCCATCAGCACCAAGGCCAGGCTCACCGTCTTGCGCACGCCGAACGACTGCATCAGGGCCGCGGCGAAGGGACCGGTCAGGCCGTAGAGGAAGATGCCGATGGCGGCGGCCAGCGAGATCGAGCCCCGGTCCCAGCCGAAGCTCTTTTCCAGCGGGAGGATCAGCACCCCCGGCGCGGCCCGCAGGCCGGCGGCCGCAAGCAGGGCCAGGAAGGTCACGCCGGCCACCACGAAGGCGTAGTTGCGGCCGAAGGGGCGTCGGATCGTCGCCATGCGGGTTTCCTCGCGGAAAATGTAACCGATCGGTACGGGTCTTGATGGCGTTGTACGTACCGGTTAGTAACATCGTCAAGAGGCCTTCTGAGCTATGACGAAAACCGACGCCGACGCCCCCCTGCATCTCCAGCCCTACGGGCCAGGCCCGCGCGCGGCCGAGAAGATTTTCGAGACGGCCCGCGACCTGTTCTACCGCGAGGGCATCCGCGCCGTCGGCGTCGACGAGATCGTCAGCAAGGCGGGGGTGACCAAGCCCAGCCTCTATCGCAGCTTCAAGTCCAAGGACGACCTGGTCGCCGCCGTGCTGCGCGAGGTGGAGGAGGGCTTCTGGGACCGCTTCAAGTCGGCCGAGGACGCCTTCCCGGACGATCCCAAGGCCCAGATGGTCGCCTATTTCGAGGGCCTGGCCGCACGCTCGGGCGGGGCCGACTATCGCGGCTGCGCGCTGAGCAACGCCGTCGTCGAATATCCCGATCGCAGCCATGCCGGCCGGGCGGTGTCGCAGGCGCACAAGCAGGACCTGCGCGATCGCCTGCGGGCCAAGGCGCAGGTGATGGGCGCTTCGGATCCCAAGGCCCTGGGCGATGCGATGATGTTGCTGATCGAGGGGGTGTTCACCTCCAGCCAGATGTTCGACGACGACGACAAGCCGGCCCTGGCGGTGGTGGGCGCGGTCAAGGCCCTGATCGCGGCGTACTGCCCGTGAGCTACCCCCTCGACCGTCCCGTCTGGTCCAGCCTGACCGGTCGCCAGTCGCGTCTGGCGGTCACGCGGGGCCGCGCCCTGCGGATGGATCCTGACTTCGGCATGTTCGCCGCCGTCGCCGACGAGACGCCGGAGAGCCTGGCGGCCTTGGGCGAACTGGTGCGAGAGCATGGAACCAGCGGCCTGGTGGAGCTTTCGCAGCTTCCGCCGGTTCCGGGGACGGTCGTGCTGTCCAGCGCCCTGTGCTGGCAGATGGCGGCGGAAGCGGTCACGCCGCTGAAGCCGCTGGATTTCGAGATCGTCCCGCTGGGCGACGCCGATGCGCCCGAGATGCTGGCCCTGGCGACCCTGACCAAGCCCGGGCCGTTCTTCACGCGCACCCACGAACTGGGCGACTTCGTCGGCGTGAAGGTCGGCGGAGAGCTGGCGGCCATGGCCGGCGAGCGGATGCGGCCAGACGGCTTCACCGAGGTCAGCGGCGTCTGCACCCGGCCCGAGTTTCGCGGCAAGGGCTACGCCGCCGGTCTGATGGCGCGTGTAGCGGGCGCGATCCTGGCGCGAGGCGAGACGCCGTTCCTGCACAGCTACGCCGACAATGCCGGGGCCAATGGGCTCTACCAGGCCCTGGGGTTCGAGCGCCGGGCCGACCTGCGGTTCACGGTGCTGGCGCCCGAGTAGGGGCAGGCTTCGCCCTCAAACGAAAAGACCCCGGAGGGCGCTGGCCATCCGGGGTCTTCGTCGTTCAGCGGAGAGAGGCCGGTCAGGCCTCTTCCATCTTCCGCGCCTGGATCCGGCACCAGCCGTAGAGGCCGGCGACCACGACCGCCGCGACGATGATGGCGATGACCATGCCCAGGTGCTCGGGCGGCGGGTTGGCGATGGCCAGCGGCGCGCCCTTGTTGGTGGAGACGATCAGCAGGGCCAGGGCCACGTTGAACAGGCTCTCGCCGACGATGAAGCCCGAGGCGATCAGCACGCCCAGGCGCTTGGCGACCTCGGCCTTGCGGTCCTTGGAGACGACGCGCTCGAAGATCCAGCCGGCGACGGCGCCGACGACCACCGGGGCGGTCACGGCGCTGGGCAGGTAGATGGCCAGGCCCACGCCCAGAGGCGGCAGGCTGAAGCGGTCCTTGCTGGCGCGGCGCAGCACGATGTCGACCACGACGAGGGCCAGGCCGATCAGGGCGCCCACGCCCAGCAGGTCCCACTGCAGGTTATGGCCGATGACGCCCTTGGCCAGGGTCGAGATCAGCGTCGCCTGCGGCGCGGCCAGCGGCTCGGCCCCGGGCACGACATTCAGGTTCGGCGCGCCGACGAAGCCGTTCGACTTGGCCAGCAGGTCGAGCACGAACGGGATGACGGTCGCGCCCGACAGCACGCCGATCACCAGGGCCGACTGCTGCTTCCACGGGGTGGCGTCGACCAACTGGCCGGTCTTCAGATCCTGCAGATTGTCATTGGCCACCACGGCCACGGCCAGCACGGTGGCGGTGACGTAGAGGGCGAAGGCGACCAGGGCCTTGGCGGCGTCGGGGCCGATCAGGCCGCGGCCGATGGCGCCGACCAGCAGCGAGGCGCCCAGCACCGTCAGGATGGCGATGCCCGAGACCGGGCTGTTGGACGAGCCGATCAGGCCGGCCATGTAGCCGCAGACGGCGGCGGCCAGCAGGCCGGCGAACACCAGGTAGGCGACGGCGGCGATGGTCAGCGGCAGGGCCAGGGCGCCGGCCGGACCACCCAGCGCGAAGGCGGCCAGCAGCCAGCCGGCCGGGGCCAGCAGGGCCACCGACACCAGGCCGACGACGAACAGCGGGATGTCCTGCTCGACGCGGGGCAGGTCGCCGCCGCCCGAGCGACGGGCCTTGCCGGCCTCGAAGGCCGACACCAGGCCGCGCCAGATCGGCACGACCAGTTTGCCCAGGGTCCAGATGGCGGCTGCGCCGATGACGCCGGCGCCCAGGAAGCGCACCTTGGTGGCCCAGACGGTCAGGGCGTGGTCGGCGACGCTGGCGCCGGCTTCGGCGGGGAACACGCCGGTCAGGATCGGCACCAGCACGGCCCAGGCGATGAACAGGCCGGTGAACATGGCGATGCCGACGGTGATGCCCATCAGGTGACCCGCGCCCATCAGGGCCAGCGAGCTCGACGCGCCGATGCCGGTCGCCCCCTTGCCGACCTTGACGAAGGCGGCGACCTCGGCGGCGAAGATCTTGGCCGCGCCGAGCGCGGCGAAGGCGGCCGAGGCCAGGGTGCCGGCGATCACGGCCCACAGGCCCGCCTTGCCCTCGGCCGCGCCTTCACGCGAACCCGAGCCGACCTTCAGCACCTCGGCGGCGGCGACGCCTTCCGGGTAGGGCAGGGGCGAGTTGGTCACCAAGGCTCGGCGGAGGGGAATGGTATACATCACGCCCAGGATGCCGCCGACGGCGCAGATGCCGAAGGTGGCCAGGAACGGGATGTCCGACCACCAGCCGATCATCAGGAGGCCCGGCAGCACGAAGATCACCGACGAAAGCGTGCCCGCGGCCGAGGCGATCGTCTGGACGATGTTGTTTTCCTGGATGGTCGAGGTGCGGAAGAACCGCAGCAGGGCCATCGAGATCACCGCGGCCGGGATCGAGGTGGCGAAGGTCAGGCCGACCTTCAGGCCCAGATAGACCTGGGCGGCCGTGAAGACGACGGTGATGAGGATGCCCAGGATCACGCCGCGGAGCGTGAACTCCGAGCGTGGGGCGGCGGTGATATCGGACATGCGGGTTCCGCAAACAGTTAAGGCGGCCGGACCTTGCCGTCCGGCCGCCTCATACTCAAGCCTTTCGAGGTTTGAACTGTTACAAAATCACAGATTCAGGGTCACAGAACGCCCAGCATCTCGGCCACCAGGGGATGGCGGACGATGTCGCGGTCCTCCAGGCGGACGACGGCGATGTTGGACATCTGCTCGAAGCGGTCGGCCACGTCGCCCAGGCCCGAGATGCCCGGCAGCAGGTCCGACTGGTTCGGGTCGCCGGTGACCACCATGGTCGAGTGCCAGCCCAGGCGCGTCAGCAGCATCTTCAGCTGCATGTAGGTGCAGTTCTGGGCCTCGTCGATCACCACGAAGGCGTTGTTCAGGGTGCGGCCGCGCATGAAGCCGACCGGGGCGATCTCGATGGCGCCCTCGGCCATCAGGGCCCGCATGCGCTTGACCGAAAGGCGATCGGTCAGGGCGTCGTAGAGCGGCCGCAGATAGGGGGCCAGCTTGTCTTCCATGTCGCCCGGCAGGTAGCCGATCGACTCCCCGGCCTCGACGGCGGGACGCGACAGGACGATGCGGTTGACCCGGCCGGCCTCGAGGGCCTCCACGGCCTTGGCGATGGCGAGATAGGTCTTGCCGGTGCCGGCCGGACCGAGCGCCATGACCAGGTTCTTGCTGTCCATGGCCTCCATGAGCTGCGCCTGGCCTGGCGATTTCGGTTTTATCGTCTTGATGTAGCTCTGATCACGGGGCGCGTTGTCCGTTTCCCCCAGCGGCGACCAGCCGCCGCGATGCTCCACCGGCAGGCGACGCACCTTGGCGTCGTCGTCGTAGCGGCCGTCAGCGCCTTCGCGCACCATCCGCTTAAGGGCTCGCTTGGTCATCAAAGCCTCCATTCGGGCATGAAAAAAGGACGAGGCCGTAAGGCGTCGTCCTTGGGTCGATGAGAGGAGCAGAAGACGGAGCCGCAGGCGCGGCCGGGCGGCTCGGTGGAGCCCCAGGAAGGCGGTGCTGTACGCCGGAACGCCGAACGCAAGACCCTGTTCTCCGTCATCAGGAGGCCGCGGACGGTATGGACCGCGGCGGATACGGAAGGAAAGTCCCCCGATGAGAGGATGTTCCACCCCGAATCACCGGATCTACAATAGGGGCTTTTATGGTTTATGAGCGATTAAAGGTCGCAGCCTTGGAAGAACACGGGGTGTACGGATGACTGTCTATTCGTTGGGCGATATCGCGCCGGATCTTCCGCCGCAGGACGAATACTGGATCGCCCCGACCGCCAGCGTGATGGGCAATGTCGTGCTCAAGCAGAACGCCAGCGTCTGGTGGGGCGCGGTGCTGCGCGGCGACAACGATCCGATCACCATCGGTGAGAACAGCAACATCCAGGACGGTTCGGTGCTGCACACCGACGCCGGGATCCCGCTGACCATCGGCGCCAACGTCACCGTCGGCCACATGGTGATGCTGCACGGCTGCACGATCGGCGACGGCTCGCTGATCGGCATCGGCTCGATCATCCTCAACGGCGCGAAGATCGGGAAGAACTGCCTGATCGGCGCCGGCGCCCTGATCACCGAGGGCAAGGAGATTCCCGACAACTCGATGGTGGTCGGCGCGCCGGGCAAGATCATTCGCGAGGTCAGCGAGCACCAGGCGATGATCCTGCAGGCCTCGGCCCTGCACTATGTGCAGAACTGGAAGCGCTATCGCGCCGGCCTGAAGGCCATTTGACAGGAAAAGCGCAGGAGCGCCGCCCGGAGGGGGGGATGGGCGGCGCTCCTGTCAGACCCGCGCAAGGGGCTTGAGCGCGGGGCCTTCTCACGACGGCGGCGGGACTGTCGCCGGCGTGGAAGTCGGATGGACCGGGAAGGCGCTCTCCACGAAGCCGCCGGTCGATCTGATGACCGGCATGATGTCGGGCGGCCCTTCCGATCGGATTAAGGTTGAGTTCGCGCAAAATCAGTAACGATGTTCTGCGGTTTTCCGGGGCGAAGCCCGGGCGGAAACCTCGTCATCCAGGCCTGGGTCTGCGCGCGATCGCCTTATGGGCGAGCGGTCCTCGTATTTTCCGGATAGGACGACGGCGGCCGGGGCCTTTTCACCATCGCCGCGGATCGTTCGGGTCTCCTGAAGGCCAGGCCTGCGGCAATATGACCGCAAGGCCGCCGGGCCCTTTCAAGGGGCGCGAACGGCTTGGCCATTTGTTGAGGGATTGGGCCGCGCCGGGCGTATTGTCCTGGCGAGAGCCAGGGAAACCGACATGAGCGAACAGCTCGACCACTTGATCGAAGCGATGCGGCGCCAGCCGCAGGCCCGGCTGGATGGCCTGGAAGGGCGCGTCTGGGCGCGGATCGACGTCCTGCGCCAGCCCTCTGGGATGCTGCTGACGCCGCTGCGCGCCGCCGCGGTGGTGGCCGCCCTGGGGATCGGCATGATCGGCGGCAACCTCGCCACGACCTCGACGACGAGCAGGCCGGTGGAGATCGCGGCCTTCTCGGTCGACGCCCACCTGGCGCCGTCGACCCTGCTGGACGGTCGGTGATGGCGATCTCGCGCGGCGCGGTGCTGACCGTGGTGCTGGCCCTGGCGGCTGGGATCGGCGGCGGCTGGCTCGGCTCCGGCCATCTGGTTCCCAAGCGCGAGGCGCCGTCGCTGCACGACGTCGTCCACAACGAACTGAAGCTGACCGCCCAGCAGGACCGCCGCATCGAGGCGCTGGAGCAGGACTTCGCCGTGCGCCGGCGCGCGCGGGAAGCCGAACTGCGGGCCGCCAACGCCCAGCTGGCCGCCGCCATCCAGGCCCGCCACGAATATACGCCCGAGGTCGCCGCGGCGGTCGAACGCTTCCACGTGGCGATGGGAACCCTGCAGAAGGAGACCGTCGAGCACGTGCTGGCCATGCGCAAGGAGCTGACCCCCGCGCAGGCGGCCAAGTTCGATCGTCGCGTCAGCGAAGCGCTCACGCCCGAGACCCCGTGACCCGGCCATCGGTCGACGACGAGGACGGCGCGCTGGCCCGCAGGGCGGCGCGGGGCGACGACCTCGCCTTCAGCCTGCTCATGCGTCGTCACAAGGGCCGGCTGCACGCCTTCGCCCGGCGTCACCTGGGCGACGCCGACGCGGCTCTGGACGTCGTGCAGGAGAGCTTCGTCGCCGCCTGGAAGGCGCTGGACCGCTACGATCCCGCGCGCCCGTTCTCGACCTGGCTGGCCGCCATCGCCCTGAACAAGTGCCGCGACCGCGGTCGCCGCCTGAAGGTGCGGCGGCTGATCCTCGGGGAACGCTCGATCGACGCCCCGGGAGTCCCAGACTACGCCGACCCAGCGGCGGGGCCCGAAACCCAGGCCCTGCGCGGCGAGCAGATGGCGCGGCTGGAGCGGGCGATCGCGCGGCTTCCCGACCAGCTGAAGGAGCCGCTGATCCTGACCAGCCTGGAGGGCCTGTCGCAGCAGGAAGCGGCCGATCTGCTGAAGGTCAGCGCCAAGGCCGTGGAGACCCGCGTCTACCGGGCCCGTCGGCGGCTGGCCGAATGGCTGGCCGAGACCTGAAACATTTTCCCGGGACGTTGAGGGAAGGCCGCGCGGGGCGCGTAGCATGGGGCGAGACCGCGTCGCGTCCGGAAGGGCGCTCCCCCGGCGCGCCGTACGAAGGACTGACATGCGTATCTCCCGCGGGGCTCTGGACCGCCGCCGTTTCCTGCGATCCCTGGCGATCCTCGGCGGCGGCGCGGCGCTGGCCGACCTGCTGCCCGCCTGGGCGCTTCCTGCGCAGGCGGGCGAGCGCTCGCCCGCGGCGCTGAGCGGCGAGGACATTCATCTGAAGATCGGCCACGCGACCATTTCGGTGGACGGCCGCACCAGCCACGCGGTGACGATCAACGGAACCGTGCCCGGACCGCTGATCCGGCTGAAGGAAGGCCAGACCGTCCGGCTGCACGTCAGCAACGACCTGGAGGAAGAGACCTCGATCCACTGGCACGGCCTTCTGGTGCCGTTCGAGATGGACGGCGTGCCGGGCGTCAGCTTCCCGGGGATCAAGCCGGGCGAGACCTTCGTCTACGAGTTCAAGGTCAAGCAGTCGGGCAGCTTCTGGTACCACAGCCACTCGGGCCTGCAGGAGCAGGTCGGGCACTACGGCCCGATGATCATCGATCCGGCGGGCGAGGACCCGGTGGCCTTCGATCGCGAGCATGTCGTGGTGCTGTCGGACCACACCCGCGTTCACCCCCACCAGATCTTCCGCCGGCTCAAGCAGCAGAGCGGCGCCTTCAACTTCCAGCGCCAGACCATCGCCGGCCTGCTGAAGGGCAAGGACCAGACCCTGGCCGAGCGTCTGGAATGGGGCCGGATGCTGATGGATCCGACCGACATCTCCGACGTCACCGGGGCGGCCTACACCTTCCTGATCAACGGCCGGGGCCCGCAGGACAACTGGACGGGCCTGTTCACGCCCGGCGAGCGGGTGCGGCTGCGGTTTATCAACGCCGCCGCCCAGTCGGTGTTCAACGTCCGCATCCCGGGGCTGAAGCTGACCGTGGTCGCCGCCGACGGCCAGCATGTGCGGCCCGTCGAGGTCGACGAGTTCCAGATCGGCAACGCCGAGACCTACGACGTCATGGTTCAGCCGGTCGAGGACAAGGCCTTCACCATCGTCTCGGAGTCGGTCGACCGCTCGGGCCTGGGCCGCGCGACGCTGGCGCCCCGGCCGGGTATGACCGCCGAGGTCCCGCCTGTGCGCGAGCGGCCCCTGGCCGACATGCGCGACATGGGCATGGACATGTCAGGCATGGACCACGGCGGCATGGATCACGCGGCCATGGGCCACGCCATGCCCGCGGCCGAGCCCGGCATGGCGCCGCCGCGGGCCCGGGGCGGCGACGTGATGGCCAAGGGCGACATGGGCGGCATGGACATGTCCATGCGCAATCCCGACAACGCCCCGCAGGTGCCGCTCGGTCCCGGCGTGCAGATGCTCTCGCCGATGGCGGTGGACCGCACGGCCGAGCCCGGCCAGGGGCTGGAGAGCGTCGGCCATCGGGTGCTGGTCTATCGCGACCTTGTGGCGCTGGAGCCCAATCCGGATCAGCGCGCGCCGGAACGGTCGATCGAGATCCACCTGACCGGCAACATGGAACGCTTCATGTGGGGCTTCGACGGCCGCAAGTTCAGCGACAAGCCGCCGCCCTATGCGTTCCGGCATGGCGAGCGGGTGCGGGTCGTGCTGGTCAACGACACGATGATGGCCCACCCGATCCATCTGCACGGCCACTATTTCGAGCTGGCCTTCGGTCCCGTCGGACACATGCCGCGCAAGCACACGGTGATCGTGCTGCCGGGAGGGCGGGTCGCCTTCGACTTCACCGCCGAGACCGGCGATTGGGCCTTCCACTGCCACATGCTCTACCACATGCACGCCGGGATGTTTCAGGTCTTCAGCGTGCGCGACGGCCAAGGGGAGGGCGCGTGATGAAGGCCTCCCTGATCGCCCTGCTGCCGTTGCTGTGGGCCGGCCCGGCCCTGGCGCAGCACGACCACCACGCGCCGGCGCCGGCCGATCCGCACGCGGGCCACGACATGGGCGCGACGCCGGCGGTTCCCCAGACAGCGCCTGATCCTCACGCCGGCCACGACATGGGTGCGATGGCGCCCGAACTGTCGCCCGAACTGTCGATGGAGCCGCCGCCGCTGCCCGATCGCGAGACCGCCGCGCCGCCGGCGCCTAGCGACCACCTGGCCGACCGGGTCTTCGATCCCGCCGCTATGGAGCGGGCGCGCGCCGTGCTGCGCCAGGAGCACGGCGGGGCCCAGGCCTCGCAGGTGATGCTCAACCTCTTCGAATATCAGGCCCGCTCGGGCGGCGACGGCTATCACTGGGCCGGCGAGGCCTGGTTCGGCGGCGACATCGACCGGCTGGTCATCAAGTCGGAAGGCGAGGGCGACCGCCACGGCGTCGAGAGCGGCGAGGTGCAGGCGCTCTATTCGCGGGCGATGGGTCTCTACACCGACCTGCAGGTGGGCGTCCGCCAGGACCTGGAGCCCAGGTCGCGCACCTACGCGACGGTCGGGTTCGAGACCCTATTGCCCTACTGGATCGAGGCCGAGGGCGCGGTCTTCGTGTCCAGCAAGGGCGATGTCCTGGCCAGGGCCGAGGGCGCGATCGACTGGCGCCTGACCCAGCGCCTGATCCTGCAGCCGCGCGCCGAGCTCAACTTCGCCGCCCAGGACGTGGCCGAGACCGGCACGGGCTCGGGCCTGTCGGACGCCGAGCTTGGCCTTCGCCTGCGCTACGAGGTGCGGCGCGAGTTCGCTCCCTATGTCGGCGTCACCTGGGGGCGGCGCTTCGGACGCACCGCCGACTACGCCCGGGCCGCCGGGGAAGGGGTTTCCGACACCAGCCTGGTGCTGGGCCTGCGGGCCTGGTTCTAGCGCCCCCAAGTCATTTGTTCACGGAGTAAGCTCATGAAAGTTCTCGGCATCGCGGGCGGCATGGTCGCCCTGGCCCTCCTCGCCCAGCCGGCCGCGGCCCAGACCGACGACCACGCCGGTCATGCGGGCCATGCCGCCCCGGCCGCCGCTTCGGCGATCGAGGCCGTCGGCGTGGTGCGGGCGGTCGACGCCAAGGCCGGCAAGGTCACCCTGGCGCACGAGGCGATCCCGGCCCGCAAGTGGCCGCCGATGACCATGGCCTTCAAGGTCTCCGACCCGGCCCTGCTGAGGGACCTCGCCGTCGGGACCAAGGTCCGCTTCAAGCTGGACGGCCAAACGATCACCGGCCTGACCGCGCTCTAGGCGGCAACGGCGACGCAGGACGGGTCCCGCTCTCCTCGCGAGGGCGGGACCTTTTCGCGTCTATGGCGCGGCGATCGGCGCCAGCCGGCCGAGCCAGGCGACGAGGGCGATGACCACCAGGCCGGCGGCGGTCTCGGCCAGCAGGCTGCGGCGCA
>NZ_JBMDIW010000024.1:0-68483 GCF_057808875.1 Caulobacter sp. FG7 | reverse complement strand
TTCACAGCACCAAGCCATCACGCTCCGGCGCCGCGATCTAGATACAAGGGAGGGGTTTGGGATCGCCATCCAGGTCGATGCGCTGCCGCACGATCTCCAGCCGGTCGCCGGCGTCGCGCATCTCGTAGAGCTTGCCGCGGGCGTTCTTGAACGGGCGGTGGACCACCATCATCAGCTGGCCGTCGAAGCGGGTGAACAGCATGCCGTGGCCGCTGTCGTGGCGGACCAGCGGCGGCAGCTGTTCCCACGGACCTTCCAGCCGGCCCGTCGTCGAACGCGCCTGCGACTGGACGTAGCCGTTCTTGTCGTAGCTGGACCACAGCATCAGCAACTGGCCGGTCTTGCTGGTGAAGAGCTGCGGGCCGTCGGTGACGTAGGCGAGGTCGCCTTCGGGTTGCCTCTTGCCGTCGCTCCACGGCGCCTGGCTGGCGGTGAACAGCGTGCGGGGCGGGCCGGCGGCGGCCAGGTCGTCGGTCAGGGGCAGGGCTTCGATCGCCCCGTCGCCCACCTGCAACCACTCGCGAGAGTAGACGTACCAGGGCCGACCGTCGGGAGCGACGTAGAGCGTGCCGTCCAGGGTCATCAGCTCCTTAGGTGCGACCGGCTCGCCGTCGCGGACCACGGTGAACGGACCCTCGGGGCTGTCGGCCACGGCCAGGATCGTGCCGCGCCGATAGGGCCTGCGCTTGCCGGCCGGCGGCAGCAGGGCGGCCTCGTCGTGGAAGGTGGCGAACAGGAACCAGCGGCCTCGCCATTGATGAACCTCCGGCGCCCAGGCCCCGCCCCTGAACCAGGCGTCGTTGGGGGCCTGGAACACGCAGCGCGGCTTTTCCCAATCGAGGAGATCGCGGCTGACATACATCATCGTGCCCAGGCCCGGCGTCCCGCTCAGGCGGGCGATGTTGGACGTGTAGAGCCGGTAGAGGCCCGCCTTCTCGTCGACGACCATGAACGGGTCATGCAGCGGCATGTTCGGCAGGCGCAGCATCGGCTCGGCGCGAACGGCTGCGGGAGTCAGCGCCAGGGCGGCGGCCCCGAGGGCCAGCGCCCGTCGTGAGGTGTCGATGGGCATGCTTCCTCCGGGCGACGCGTTACGAAGCGCGATCTAGGAAGACATGGCGGCGCTTTGCAACGGCGAGGGCAGGGGGCAAGCTGGCGGCGTTGTCGCGGTGTGCGGCAAAGGTCGTGCTGGCCTATCGGTGTTTTAGGGCATAAACCTCGGCCGATAACGAAGCATGCGACAGAGGCTGGCCCCAAACCGCCTCGTCCCGAGGAGGAACGCGTTGATCGAGTCGGTTCTGATCGCCAATCGCGGCGAGATCGCGCGCCGGATCATCCGCACCGCGCGCGAGATGGGCGTGCGCACGATCGCCGTCCACTCGGAGGCCGACAGCCACGCCCCGTTCGTGATGGAGGCCGACATGGCCATCCTGATCGGCGGCTCGCCGGCGCGGGAAAGCTATCTCGACCCCGCCAAGATCCTGGCCGCTGCGCGCCAGACCGGCGCCGAGGCGATCCATCCCGGCTATGGCTTCCTGTCGGAAAACGCCGACTTCGCCCAGGCGGTGATCGACGCAGGGCTCGTCTGGATAGGCCCGCCGCCGTCGGCGATCCGCGCCATGGGCCTGAAGGACGCCGCCAAGAAGCTCATGATCGAGGCCGGCGTGCCGACCACGCCCGGCTATCTGGGCGATGACCAGTCGGTCGAGCGGCTGACCGCCGAGGCCGCCAAGATCGGCTTCCCCGTGCTGATCAAGGCCGTGGCCGGCGGCGGCGGCAAGGGCATGCGCAAAGTCGACCGGGCCGAGGACTTCGTCGAAGCCCTGGGCTCGTGCCGCCGCGAGGCCGCCGCCAGCTTCGGCGACGACCGCGTGCTGCTGGAAAGGTGGGTCACCCGTCCGCGGCACATCGAGGTGCAGGTGTTCGGCGACCAGTTCGGCGACGTCGTGCACCTGTTCGAACGCGACTGTTCGCTGCAGCGCCGCCACCAGAAGGTCATCGAGGAAGCGCCGGCTCCCGGCATGGACGAGGAGACCCGTGAGGCTGTCTGCGGCGCGGCCGTGCGCGCGGCCCAGGCCGTGGGCTATGTGGGCGCGGGCACGGTGGAGTTCATCGCCGACGCCAGCGAGGGCCTGCGCGCCGACCGCATCTGGTTCATGGAGATGAACACCCGCCTGCAGGTCGAGCATCCGGTCACCGAGATGGTCACCGGCCAGGACCTGGTCGAATGGCAGCTGCGCGTCGCCTCGGGCGAGCCTCTGCCGCTGGCCCAGGACGAGATCGAACTGCAGGGCTGGGCCATGGAGGCGCGCCTCTATGCCGAGAACCCCGCCACCGGCTTCCTGCCCTCGACCGGGCCGCTGAAGCATTTCCGCCTGCCCGAAGGCGACGTGCGCGTCGACAGCGCGGTGGAGGAGGGCGGAGAGGTCACGCCGTTCTACGACCCGATGATCGCCAAGCTGATCGCCCACGGCGTCGACCGCGAGGACGCGGCCCATCGCCTGGCCGAGGCCTGCAAGCTGGTCGAGGTCTATCCGGTCAAGACCAACGCCGCCTTCTTGGCCGCCTGCGCCAGCCACCCGGACTTCGTGGACGGCGCGATCGACACCGGCTTCATCGCCGCGCGGCTGGACGAGTTGATCGAGCGCTCGTTCAGCGACGCGCCGACCCTGGCCGCGATCGGCCAGCGGCTGGAGACCTTCATGGCCGCCGACCAGCCCAAGGCCGATCCGTGGGCCAGCGCGCCGTCGCGCCTGCTGGGCTTCCGCATGGGCGCGCCGCGCGCGGCCATGAGCCTGCCGCTGACCGTGGACGGCGCCAGGGTTCCGCTGCGCGTGGGCCTAGTGACCGGCGCCGGCGACGACTGGTCGTGGGACATCACCGTCGAGGACGGTCGGCCGCTCGACGACGTCGACGTGCTTCCCGGCGTCTATGGCCGCGATCCGCTCTACGTGTTCGAGGGCGGCGACGTGCGTGAGTTCGACTTCGCGCCCCAGGTCGGCGGCGGCGCCCATGGCGCGGCCTCGGACGGCGCGATCCTGTCGCCGATGCCGGGCAAGGTGGTGTCGGTGGCGGTCGAGGCCGGCCAGTCGGTCACCAAGGGCCAGACCCTGCTGGTGCTGGAAGCCATGAAGATGGAGCACGCCCTGGCCGCGCCGTTCGGCGGCGTGGTCGGCGAGCTGTCGGCCGTGGCCGGCGGCCAGGTCGCCGAGGGGGTGGTGCTGGCGCGGCTGAAGGCGTCGGAGCACTAATCTCCGTAAGATCCCCGCTTTCGCGGGGATTTTACGGGTAACCTATCGGCTAGGCCGGCAGTCTCGCCAGTTCGCTGTCCTCGTCCTCGCTTTCGTCGAGGGCGCCCAGCTCGCCACGCGCCCGGGCGGCCTTGCCGTAGAGGATCTCGAACAGCGGGCTGGCCATCAGGGTGGTGATGATCGCCATCAGCACCAGCATCGAGAACAGGGCCGGGCCGATGATGCCCTTCTGCAGGCCGATGTTGATGATGATCAGCTCCATCAGGCCGCGGGCGTTCATCAGGGCGCCGATGCCGCAGGCGGTGGCGTTGTCCTGGCCGGTGAGGCGCGCGGCGGCCCAGCAGGCGCCGCCCTTGGCCAGGATCGAGCCGGCCAGGATCACCAGGGTCACGGCGACCAGGCTGATGCTGTTGACCATGGTCAGCTGGGTGTGCAGGCCCGAGAAGGTGAAGAACATCGGCAGCAGCAGCACGACCGCGAACGGCTCCAGCTGCTTCTTGACCTCGCGGGTCAACACGCCCCGCGGCAGCACCGTGCCCAGGATGAAGCCGCCGAACACCGCGTGGATGCCCACCGCGTCCATGGCCCAGGCGCTGAGCATGAACAGCATGACCACCACGCCCAGGATGTTGGGCGTGACCTTGCCTTCGCGCTCGGCCCAGCGGCCCAGCGGGGCCAGGAGCTTGGGACCCAGGGTGACCATGAAGGCGACGAAGACCGCGCCGCCGACGATGGCCTTGATCGCCACGGCCGGTCCGCCGCCGAAGGTGGCCAGCACGATGGCCAGCACCGTCCAGGCGCCGGCGTCGTCGATGGCGCCCGCCGACAGCGAGAGCGTGCCGAGCGGAGTCTTCGAGAGGCCGCGCTCGTGGATGATGCGGGCCAGCATCGGGAAGGCGGTGATCGAGATCGCCGCGCCCATGAACAGCGTGGCCTGGAAGGTGTCGATGCCCTTGCCGAACAGGCCAAGGCTCAGCAGCCAGGGCGCGATGGCCACGGCCACCAGGAACGGCGCGGCCATGCCCGACAGCGACACGGCCGCCGCGCTCTTGGCGTTGCTCTTGAAGTGGTCGGCCTGGAAGCCGAGGCCCACCAGGAACATGTAGAGGCCCACGCCCATCTGGGCGCCGACATAGAGGACCGACTTCGAGTCCTTGGGGAACAGCATGTGCTGGATGTCGGGCGCCAGCAGGCCGAACAGCGACGGCCCCAGCAGCACGCCGGCGATCATCTCGCCCACCACCTGGGGCTGGCCCAGGTATTTCTTCGCGAGCCAGCCGACCAGGCGGCTGACGGCGATGATCACGAACATCTGCAAAAAGAAGACAACGCTGAGCTCAGCCGCCGTCATGGTCCCATTCCCCCGAAATCGCGCCGTCGTTCGACGGTCGCCGTCTCTTCCCTTGACGTTCCGATATCACCGGTCTGGAACCGGACCTAGATGTTAAATGATAGCGTTGTCACGTCGACGGCGAAGGCTGGCGCTTGCGCCGTGGTTGGAGCGCGCTAAATCGGCTGCATGGCTCTGCACATGATCAAGCTGGTCGTCGGCTGCGACACGATCGACGACCTCGTCGCCTGGCACAAGGAAGGTCATCCCTGGGTGATGCACACCCGCATGACCCCCAAGCGGATCGACGAGATCCTCGACGGCGGCTCGCTGTACCGGGTGTTCAAGGGCCAAGTGCTGTGCCGCCAGACGATCCTGGCCATCGACACGGTGGGCGAGGGGCAGAACGCGCGCTGCGAGGTGACGGTCGATCCGGCCATCGTGCGCGTCGCGCCCCAGCCGCGCCGAGCCTTCCAGGGCTGGCGCTATCTGAAACCCGAGGATGCGCCGCCCGACCTGACCGAGGGCGAGGCGGCCGACCTGCCGCCGGAACTGGCTCGCCAACTCCGGGAGCTTGGCGCCTGGTGATCGCTTGGCGGATCATCAACCCACGCGTGAGACGATCTTGGCTCGACCTTCTTAGGGAGAGCGAAGATGCGACTGGCCTATATGGCGCTCGGCATGGGTCTGCTGTTCCTGGCGATGATGATCGCCGTCGGCATCGCCCTGGTGACGAAGGGGTAGGGCGCTTAAGCGCCCATGTTGTCTATCAGGCGGGTCTTGCCCAGCCAGGCGGCCGCCAGCAGGCGCGGCTTCGCGCCGGAGGGCAGGGCGTCGGGCCCCAAGCGCGACAGGTCGTCGGCGTCGCGGAAATCGAAATAGTCCACCTGCCTGAAGCCGGCGGCCTCGAGCGCGGCCTTGCCGGCGGCTTCGGCCGTCTCGACGCGTTCGCCGGCCTGAACGGCCGCGATGGCGGCCTTCATGGCGTTCGGCAGGGCTACGGCGGCGGCGCGCTCTTCGGGCGACAGGTAGGCGTTGCGCGAGGAGAGGGCGAGGCCGTCTTCGGCGCGGGCGGTCGGGGCGCCGACGATCTCCACCGGCAGATCAAGGTCGCGGGTCACGCGGCGGATGACCTGAAGCTGCTGGTAGTCCTTCTCGCCGAAGACGGCGATGTCGGGCTCCGCCTGGATCAGCAGCTTGGTGACGACGGTGGCCACGCCGCCGAAGAACTGCGGCCGGGCCGCACCTTCCAGCGGCTCGGACACGCCCGTCAGGTTGATCGTGGTCGAGAAGCCCTGCGGGTACATCTCGGCGGCATTGGGGGCGAACAGCAGGTCGCAGCCGGCGCTTTCCAGCAGCTGGGCGTCGCGGGCCTCGCCGCGCGGATAGGCGTCGAAGTCCTCGTGCGGGGCGAATTGCTTGGGATTGACGAAGACGCTGGCCACGGTGCGCTTCACGCGGGTCTGGGCCAAGCGGACGAGCGACAGGTGGCCCTCGTGCAGCGCGCCCATGGTCGGGATCAGGCCCACCTGCTCGCCGGCGGCTTTCCAGGCGCGGACCTGCTCACGCAATTCGGCGACGGTGCGGACGATACGGGTCATGTCGGGGGAGACTCTGCTGCGACGCAAAAACGAGCGTTCGGACGCGCGGCTTATGGCCGATATGGGACAGCGGGTCCACCTGCGACACCGAGTCTGTGGACGCAGGGCGCCATAAGATTGACGCTAGGAGCGCGCAGGGCGTTTCATGCGCGTTAAGATTTTGGTTAGATTCGCCCGAGTCGGCGGAACGAAGGATGAAGCCTATGGCCGAAACGCGCGTGATCGTCGTCGGCAACGAAAAGGGCGGGGCCGGCAAGTCCACCATCGCGATGCACCTGATGACGTCGCTGTTGTACGGCGGCGCACGGGTCGCGATCATGGACCTGGACCTGCGCCAGTGCACCAGCATGCGGTTCTGCGAGAACCGCGCGGCCTGGCTGGCCGGCAACGACGTCAAGCTGCCGATGCCGCAGACCTTCCGCCTCAGCGACGACGACATCGCCCTGGCCGCCTCGTCGGAAGCCGAGCAGGTCGCCGCGTTCGAGAAGGCGTTCCTGGCCGCGCGCGAGGTCGCCGACTTCGTGCTGATCGACACCCCCGGGGGCGACACCCAGATCACCCGCATGGCCCACGGCCTAGCCGACCTGATCGTCACCCCGATGAACGACAGCTTCGTCGACTTCGACATGCTGGGCCACGTCGACCCGGTGACCATGGAGCTGCAGAAGCCCAGCCTCTATTCCCAGACGGTGTGGGAGGCCCGCAAGGCCCGCGCCATGGCCGGCCAGCGCCAGCCGCTGGACTGGGTGGTTCTGCGCAACCGCCTGGCCACCACCGAGGCCCGTAACCGCAAGCGCCTGGAAGATCGCCTGACGGCCCTGGCCAAGCGGGTCGGCTTCCGCATGGGTCCTGGCCTGCGCGACCGCGTGATCTATCGCGAGCTGTTCCCGTTCGGCCTGACCATCGCCGACCTGTCGACCCAGGTGCGCCCGGTGCCGGTGTCGTTACAGCATCTGGCCGCACGCCAGGAACTGCGGGCCCTGATGCACTCGCTTGGCCTCTCGGCCTTCTCGGGCGAAACTCTGCTCGCCGCCCAGTAAGACTTTTCCGGTCGCTTGGGGGCGGCGTCGGGTCCGAGCATGCTGTTCTATCTGATCCTCGGCGCGGTGGTCGTCGCCTGGCTGCTGTGGGGAAAGCGCAAGCCGCTTTTCGCCGGCGAGGGCTGGCGCGTCGGCGCCGGGGTGGCCTCGGCCGCCGCCTTCGCCGCCGCCGCCTATGCCGGCGTCCGCAGCCAGTGGCCGGCGACCCTGGCGCTGTGCGTGCTGGGCCTGTGGTGCGCCACCTCGGCCCGCCAGCGGCCGGTGGTCCGCAAGGTCGCCGAGCCCGGCAAGGCCCAGCTGTCGGCCAACGAGGCCCGCTCGATCCTCGGCGTCGACGCCAAGGCTGGCCCAGACGAGATCCAGGCCGCCTACGCCCGCCTGATCCGCCTGGCTCATCCCGACAAGGGCGGCACGGCGGGCCTGGCGGCGCAGCTCAACGCGGCGCGGGACCGGCTGCTGAAGGGGCGGTGAGGGGGGCGAAAACCTCGTCCTTCGACAAGCTCAGGATGAGGTTTTTCTGGCGCTGCTGATCTGAGGGGGGCTCATCTGCGTGCCCGACCTGGTCCTCATCCTGAGCCTGTCGAAGGACGAGGGCTACGCACTTCGCTCAAAGAAAAAGCCGGCGACCGCGAGGTCGCCGGCTTTTCTGTTTTCAGGCTCCAGGCCAGATCAGCGCGGAGCGATGACCATGCAGGGCTGGCGCTTGGCGGTGATCGCCGAGCAGGCCGCGCGGGCGGCGTCGGCGGTCATGCCCTGGAACTGGGCGCGGAAGGCGCCGCCGGCGGCGCTGACCACGGCGCCCTCGGCGTCGGCCACGGCCTTGGCGAAGCGATCGCGGACGATGCCCAGCTGCTTGTTGGCCAGGCTCTTGGACTGGAAGGCGCCGACCTGGACGCTCCACTCGCCCTTGGCCTTCTTCGGGGCCGGCTTCACGGATTCCTTGGCGGCCTTCAGGGTGGGGGAGACCTTAACCGGGGCGGGCTTGGGGTTGTCGGTCAGCACGATCTTCAGGCCGGCCTGGTCGCCGTCGCCCTCTTCCGACGAGGGGCGCATGATCGGGCCGGTCGGATCTTCTTCGTAGAGGTTTGCGGCGATGCTGGTGCGTTCGCCGTGCGAGCGGCGGCGCATCACGTCGAAGCCGGTGGTCAGCAGGTCTTCCATGTTGTTGTCGCGCCAGGCGGTCGACGAACCGCCCAGGACAACCGCGATCAGGCGACGGCCGTCACGCACGGCCGAACCGGCGAGGTTGTAGCCCGACGCATTGGTGTAACCGGTCTTCAGGCCGTCGAAGCCCTCCATGCTGGAGAGCAGGCGGTTGTGGCCGCGGACGTAGCCGCCGCGGAACTCGAAGCCCTTGAGGCTGAAGTAGGAATAATACTGCGGGAAGTCGCGCATGGTGGCGCGCGACAGGATGGCCAGGTCGCGGGCGGTGCTGATCTGGCGGCTGTCGGGCAGGCCCGAGGCGTTGACGAAGCGGGTGTTGCGCATGCCCAGCTCCTGGCCCCGCAGGGTCATCAGGGCGGCGAAGCGGCTTTCGCTGCCGCCCAGCTTCTCGGCCATGGCGGTGGCGATGTCGTTGGCCGACTTCACGGCCATGGCGCGAATCGCCTCGTCGACGCTGAGGCTGTCGCCCGGACGCAGGCCCATCTTGGTGGGGGCCTGGGCGGCGGCGCGCGGCGAGATCGGCACGCGGTCGGTCAGCTTCAGGCGGCCTTCGCTGAGCGCCTCGAAGGTGAGGTACAGCGTCATCACCTTGGTGACCGAGGCCGGATAGCGCGGGCTGTCGGCGCGCTTGTCGTACAGCACCTCGCCCGAGTTGGCGTCGATCACGATGGCCGCGTACTTGGGTTCTGCGGCGTTCAGCTGCAGGTACGGGATCTGGGCCGAAGCGACGGTGGGAACTGCGACGCCAACCAGCGAAGCCACGGCGAGGCCGGCGGCGACGAGGAGACGACGGGCGGATTTAAGCTTGGCGAACATGCGACAAACGTCCGTCATTTGAACTGAGCGGTTCCGCACCGCCACACGCGTGAGAGCTAGCATGCGCGTTGTCGCCTTACGCCAAAGTAAACAACTGGTGAGCGATTTCGCCGCACATTAAGATAAAACTTAGGCGTTGCGGCAACGCTTCGCTCGGCATGCGGTCAGGGTACGGAGCAGCTTCACCTAGGGTTATGGTGCGCTGCACAAAATCGTTTGACTGCTGCACTGCAACATGAGAAAACCATGTCGTCCCAACGCATGGCGCGGGATCGCGGCCGGAAAACCCTAACAAGGTCGCGTCGTCCCACCATGACCCGCCCAGGAGCCCTCCCCATGGCCGTCACCGAGACCCTGAAGAGCACCGTCGAGCAATACTCCACCGCCAGCAACCAAGCGTTCAAGGACGGTGTCGAGAAGTCGCTGGCCGCCCTGGCCGAAGCCAACACCCATTCCAAGAAGAACCTCGAAGCCGTCGTCGCCTCGGTGACCGCCGCGACCAAGGGCGCCGAAGCCCTGGGCGCCGAGGCCTTCGCCTACTCGAAGAAGGCCGCCGAAGACCAAGTGGCCGCCGCCAAGGCGCTCGCCGCCGCCAAGAGCGTGCAGGAAGCCGTCGAGCTGCAGACCGCCTGGGCCAAGTCGGCCCTGGAAGCCTACATCGCCCAGCTGAGCAAGGCCTCGGAGATCGTCTCGGCCTCGATCAAGGACTCGGTGAAGCCGCTGAACGAGCGCGTCACCGCCACGGTCGAGAAGTTCCAGGCCGCTCGCTAAGCCGAAATTCGGAACGGCCCCGCTTGCGGGCCGTTTCCAAGTCTACCCAGCCTTCAGGCTCGGACCTCGCGGTCCGGGCCTTTTTTCTTGTGCGCCTTGGCCCGGACCCTGCGTCCGGGCCTTTTTTCTTGTGTGCCTTGGCCCGGACCCTGCGTCCGGGCCTTTTTTCTTGTGTGAAGGCCTGCCCTTGCTAAGCATGCGCTCTCGGTAAGGGAGCGTCTGAATGTCGAAGGTGGAAGAGCGTCTGGCGGGTCTGGGGATCACGCTGCCGCAGCCGGTGGCCCCGGTGGCCAACTACGTGCCGTTCGTGCGCTCGGGCAACCTCGTCCACATCTCGGGCCAGATCTCGATCGATCCGGCCGGCGGCGTCAAGGGCACGGTCGGCGTCGACGTCGACCTGGAGACGGCCCAGAAGGCCGCGCGCCTGTGCGGCGTCAACCTGCTGGCCCAGATCAAGGCCGCCGTCGGCGACCTCGACAAGGTGGCCCGGGTGGTCAAGTTAGGCGGCTTCGTGCAGGCCGGCCCTGATTTCATCGACATTCCCAAGGTCATCAACGGCTGCTCGGACCTGATGGTCGAGGTGTTCGGCGACGCCGGCCGCCACGCTCGCTCGGCCGTCGGCGTCTACAAGCTGCCGCTGGGCTTCGCCGTCGAGGTCGACGCGGTGGTGGAGGTCTTCTGATGCGCGCGCGTCCGCGGCCCGGGACCGAGGTGTTCGGCGAGGCGTGGGAGCGCCTCTTCGATCCGCCGATCGCGCACCGGGGGCTGTGGACGCCGGACGGCGCGCCCGAGAACTCGCTGGCCGCCTTCCAGGCCGCTTGCGCGAAAGGTTATTCCATCGAGCTGGATGTCCAGCTGACGGCCGATGGCCAGGCGGTGGTCTTCCACGACGATCGCCTGGAGCGGCTGACGGGCGCTGAAGGGCGCCTGCGCGACCATACCGCCGCCGAACTGGGCGCGCTGAAGCTGTCGGGCACCGACGAGACCATCCCGACCCTGGCCGACGCCCTGGCGGTGATCGGCCACCGGGCCATGGTCCAGATCGAGCTGAAGACCCCGTTCGGCGAAGTGGGGGAACTGGAAAAGAAGGTCTCGGAGATCCTGATCGACCATGCCGGGCCGATCGCCGTGATCGGCTTCAATCCGTACTCCCACGCCTGGTTCGCCGACCACAATCCGCAGGTCCTGCGGGGCTTGGACTCCTACAGCTGGAACGACGAGAACGCCCGCAAGCTGGCGCCGGAGCTGCGCAAGTCGCTGGCGGCCCTGGAGCAGGTCGAGCTGGCGCGCCCGGACTTCCTCGCGCTGGGGCTCGACATGCTGCCCAGTCCGCGCGCCGACGTCTTCCGCGCCAAGGGCATGCCCATCGTCGCCTGGACGGTGCGCTCGCCCGAGCAGTGGGACGCGGTTTCAGACCATTGCGACAACCTGATCTTCGAGGGCTTCGCTGCGTGAGTTCGCTTAAGGCGGAGGTGCGCATCCACCGCCGCATCGCCGATATCGGCCGGGAAGCATGGGACGCCTGCGCCGGGGCTTCCGGCGATCCCTTCGTCAGCTTCGACTTCCTCGACATCCTCGAAGAGAGCGGCTGCGCGGCCGATCGCACCGGCTGGGCGCCGCACCACGTCAGCGTCGCCGATACGGACGGGCGCATCGCCGGGGTGATGCCGCTCTATCTGAAGAACCACAGCCAGGGCGAATACGTCTTCGACCACGCCTGGGCCGACGCCTACGAGCGGGCGGGGGGCGCCTATTATCCCAAGCTCCAGTGCTCGGCGCCGTTCTCGCCGGTGACCGGCCCGCGCCTGATCGCCCGGCCGGACGTCGATCCCGACGAGGCGCGCTCGGCCCTGCTGGGCGGGGCGCTGACCCTGTGCGAGCGGATCGGGGCCTCGTCGCTGCACGTGACCTTCCCCACGGAAGACGAGTGGGACTGGATGGGCGACCGGGGCCTGCTGCGCCGGCAGGACCAGCAGTACCACTGGGAGAACGCCGGCTACGCCACGTTCGATGATTTCCTGGCGGCTCTGTCGTCCAACCGCCGCAAGACCATCCGCCGCGAGCGCCGCGACGCCCAGGACGGGTTGGAGATCGTGGCTCTGAGCGGCGACGAGCTGACCCACGCGCATTGGGACGCCTTCTTCGGCTTCTACATGGACACCGGCAGCCGCAAGTGGGGCCGGCCGTACCTGAACCGCCGCTTCTTCTCGCTGCTGCAGGAGCGGATGGCCGACAAGGTGCTGCTGATCCTGGCCCGGCGGCCGGGCGGGCCATGGATCGCAGGCGCGCTGAACCTACTCGGCCGCGACTGCCTCTACGGCCGCCATTGGGGCTGCACCGAAGACGTGCCGTTCCTGCATTTCGAGCTCTGCTACTACCAGGCCATCGAGCACGCGATCCGGCTGGGCCTGCCGCGCGTCGAGGCTGGCGCGCAGGGCCAGCACAAGATCGCCCGCGGCTACCTGCCCAGCGCCGTCTACTCGGCTCACTGGATCGCCGACCCGGCGCTGCGCGAGCCCGTCGCCCGCTATCTGGAGCGCGAGCGCGAGGCGGTGGAAGAGGACATGGCGATGCTCACTGAGGAGCTCTCGCCGTTCAGACACGAGGGCAGTTAGAACACCTCGACCGGGTTGCTCGCCGGGCGGTAGGGCAGGCCCAGGGGCGCCCAGTTCATCTTCCGCCAATGCGGCAGGACCAGCGCCATGTAGGTCACTAGCGGCACGACGATGCTGGTGAGGCTGGCGAAGCTCACCTCCGGCGGGGCGTCATAGGCCCAGCGCACTGGCAGCAGGGCCAGGCCGACGGTCCCCTTGGCGATCGGCGCCCAGCGGCTCATCCGGGGCAGCGCCCACAGCTGATAAGCGGCCATGGCGAAGTTCTGAACCACCAGTGCGATCCAGAGCGGGGTCGGCTCGCGGACAGCCAGGAAGGTGCTGGTCCCCCATACGGTGAAGGCTGCGCCAAGGACGATCAGCCCCATGACGATCTTGATCGATAGGGGCGTGCGGACGGAACGGGTTTCCATAACCCCTGCTAAAGCAGAGCTTGCGCCGCCCGCCAAGCAAGCCCTTGGCTAGTGCAGGCTGACCTCGGCCACCTTGTCGCGATAGTCGCGCTTGGGGTCTCGGCCCAGCATCAGCTTCATGCCGGCGAACAGGCTGTTCTCATTGAGCCAGATCCGCGCGTGCTCCGGCTCGAAGCGCAGCAGGCGAAGCGTCGGGTCGGTCTTGCCGGTGAACCAGGCGGCCACGAACGGGCTCCAGAGGCCGTCGATGGCCTGGCGGTCGTTGTCGATCCGCAGGCGGCCGTCGATCTCGGCGAACAGGTCATGGCCCTTCGAGGTGAAATGCATCACCGCGTCGCGCTCGCGATCCAGGGCGGCGACCATGTCGCAGTCGGCCGAAGTGAAGATCCACAGCGGGCCGCCTTGCTCGCTCTCCATCAGGGCGGTCATCGGCTGGCAGTGGCCGCCTTCGACGTCGCGCAGGCCCAGCATGACGGTGCGATCGGTCTTGAGGGCTTTCCAGAACTTGGCGGTGAGATCGGTTTCCTTGGACATGGTCTTGTCCTCCCGCCGTCAAAACGTGGCCGCGCCCGGCGCCGTTCCCGTCAGGAGCGGTCCCAGGCGGCTTTCAGCAGCGCCTTGACCTCGTCGTCGACCTCGGCCGGGGAGGCGAGGGTCAGCTTGGCCTTCAGCCGCTCGGACCAGCTCTCGTTCTTCGGTTCGGAGAGGCGAGGGGAGGCGTCGGGCGTCAGGGCCAGGCCCAGCGACACCGTTCCGCCCTTCACGGGTTTTGCTGCCGCGAACTGCACCTTGCTGGACCAGGCCGTGAAGGCCTTGCGCTGGCCGGTGACGAGGCCCGGGAAATCGGCGACGGCGGCCTCGATCGCCGCCAGGATCGCGGTGGAGGCCGGGTCGGTCCACAGCGCCGCGCGCAGGCCGTCGGCGTCGTCCCAGCCCAGCTCGGATGGGAAGGCCGCGCCCAGGATATGGGCCGCGCGATTGACGCCCAGGCCGTGATTGGCCTTCAGCCAGTCGACGCGGGCCTTGGGCTTCGTCTCCTTGCAGTCGCGGCGGACGATCTCGACCCACTGCTCCAGGGTCTTGCCGGTGTCGCGCTCGAGGCTGGCCTGCACAGAGGCGAACCATTTCTTCTGGCGTTCGGTCAGGCCCTGGCCCGTCTCGTCGCTCTTGCCCACGCTTGCGCACCCTCCCTGGTTTGCTAGAGCCTGTCCCACGCAATGGAGACGACCATGAGCCTTCACGGAACCTACGACCCGGACAACATCTTCGCCAAGATCGTTCGCGGCGAGATCCCGAGCGTGAAGGTGTTCGAGGACGACGAGGTCCTGGCCTTCATGGACGCCTTTCCGCAGTCGAAGGGGCATCTGCTGGTGATCTCCAAGACCTCCAAGGCGCGCAACGTGCTGGAGGCCGAGCCCAAGACCCTGGGTCGGCTGATCGGCGCCGTGCAGAAGGCGACCCGAGCGGTGACCGAGGCCTTGAAGCCCGACGGCGTGGTGGTCACCCAGTTCAACGGCGCTCCGGCCGGCCAGACCGTGTTCCACCTGCACTTCCACGTCATTCCCCGCTACGACGGCGAAGCCTTGGGCCGGCACGGCGGCGGCATGGCCGACGCCGAGGACCTGAAGGCCCTGGCCGCGAAGATCAGCGCGGCGCTCTGAAGCTTCAGGTTGCCGGGCCCCGCGAACCTCGCCATACGGGGGCGGGGGCTGCATGAAACTTCATCCGATCACCTGGATTCTGCTTGGTTCGGCCAGCGTGCAGTTGGCCGTGCTGGCGCTTCACGTCCTTGGCATTGCCCAGGCGGCTGGCGAGGCGTCGCAACTGGCGACCTCGGCCGGCTACGAACCGGAGATCCTCCAGGCTTGGCTCGGCCGATCGCTGGGCGAGGTGTTGCAGCGCCTCGGCGCGATCGTGGTCAATGCCGGCCTGGCCGCCTGGGTCGAGTTCCTGGCCCGCACCCACCGAGATTTACGCGCGGCGAACGCGCTGGGAGACGCTTGATGCCCGACGCCCTGGACGCTCCCGCCGATCACGCCTCCGCGTTCTTTCGCCGCCTGCATCCGGTGACCCGCATCGTCGCGGCCGCCGGCGTCGTCAGCCTTTGCGGCGACCTGATGCAGTTGATCGGCATCGTCTCGGCGTTCCAGCAGGGAGCGGCCACCCAGCCGCTCGGCGGCGCCATCGCGTCGGCCCTGACCAGCTTCGGATACACCATCGGCTATGTCGGCGCGGCGGCGACGGTGGAGTACCTGTTCCGTATCTGGCGCGAAGTGAAGGCGATCCGCGAGCGCGGCTGAGTCGTCTGGAGGCGACGTTCCAACCGATTGCCGTCAGCCTATGCTCGGGCCCTTCAGTCGGGGGGGGGGGCGTAGGCGGCAGCCTCCCGCGTTCTGAGCGAACCGGCGGGCAATTCCAGCGCTCACGCCGCCATGGCCGGGAAGGCAAGGCCGATGGAGGCTCGACCGCGCAGACAGTCCAGGTCGCGGCGGCCGAACGCCACCCTTAAGGCTGCAGCTTGATCAGCGCGGTCGAGATCGACACCAGCACCGCCATGCCGCCCAGCAGCGCCCAGCCCTGGAGGCGGATCTTCTCGCTGAGGTCGGCGCGGATGCGGGCGTCGGTCAGGGCGAGTTCACTACGGACTGAGGCGATCTCGATCTTCAGATCGTTCTTCAGCTCGGCCTTCACGGCTTGCAGGTCGCTCTTGACCGCCGCCAGTTCCGAGCGCGTCGCCAGATCGCTGATATCTGGAAGCATGGTCGTCTGCTGCACCAGTTCCACGATCGCTTCGGCCGTGCGTTCGTCGACACCTGCCTCACTCAGGCGCCTGGATGCGCTCAGGGTGTCGAAGGTGATCGCAGTCATGCACTCACGTTGGCCGTTTGTTCCCGATTTGCCTGCCTCTTTCCCGTGAGGGAGTCGCGCGCCCGAACCTTTCTTGGCCCAGTGCTTTCCCCCAAAGGCCCAGCCTTGGCGGCCGTCGAAGGATAGAGAATGACCGATCCCCTGGCCCGGCGCGGGCTCTATCGTCTCGTCTACGCCAGCCGGGCGACCGATCCGGCGGCCATCGACGAGACCTTGCGGGCGGTGGTCGCAAAATCCATCCAGCACAATCGCCTCGACGACATCACCGGCTTCCTGGCGGCCGGGGAGGGACGGTTCCTGCAGGTGCTGGAAGGGCCGGGCCAGACGGTCGCCCAGGCCTATGAACGGATCGGCGCGGATCCACGCCACGACGAGATCGTGCTGATCGCCGACGGCCTGGCCGAGCGACGGCTGTTCAGCGACTGGAACATGGGCCAGCGGCGGCTGGCGGCCGAGGACGCCTCGGCCCTGTCCGAGGTGGGGCTCGAGCACTTCACGCCGGCAGGCCTGGACGAGGAGCGGGCGATCCGCCTGCTGTCGCTGCTGGGCGCGCGCCACCTGCGTTAGACAAGAAAAAAGGCCCGGATCACTCCGGGCCTTCTCCATTTTCAGCAGGCCTTGAGCCTTACTCGGCCAGGGCCGGTTCTTCGGCGTCGTCCGACTTGCCGGACTTGCCTTCCGAGGCGCTTTCGATCTCGAAGCCGATCTTGCCGTTCTCGAGCACCACCTTGACGTGGCCCCCGCGGGTCAGGCGGCCGAACAGGATGTCGTCGGCCAGCGGCTTCTTGATGTGCTCCTGGATGACCCGGGCCAGCGGACGGGCGCCATAGAGCTCGTCGAAGCCGTTCTTGGCCAGCCAGTCGGCCGCGTCGTCGGCCAGTTCGATCGTGATGTTGCGGTCGGCGAGTTGCGCCTCCAGCTGCATGACGAACTTCTGGACGACCTGGCGGATGATCTCCGGCGTCAGCGGCTTGAAGGCCACGACGGCGTCCAGGCGGTTGCGGAACTCCGGCGTGAACAGGCGCTTGAGCGCGGCGTCCTCTTCACCCTCGACCTTCGACCGGCCGAAGCCGATCGAGTTGCGCTGGGCGTCGGACGCGCCCGCATTGGTGGTCATGATCAGGACCACGTTGCGGAAGTCGACCTTCTTGCCGTTGCTGTCGGTCAGGGTGCCGTTGTCCATCACCTGCAGCAGGATGTTGTAGACATCCCCGTGCGCCTTCTCGATCTCGTCGAGCAGGACGACGGCGTGCGGGTGCTGGTCGACCGCGTCGGTCAGCTGACCGCCCTGGTCGAAGCCGACATAGCCGGGAGGGGCGCCGATCAGGCGGCTCACGGTATGGCGCTCCATGTATTCCGACATGTCGAAGCGCAGCATCTCGATGCCCAGGGTCTGGGCCAGCTGCTTGGCCGCCTCGGTCTTGCCCACGCCCGTCGGGCCGCTGAACAGATACGAGCCGATCGGCTTGTTCGGTTCGCGCAGGCCGGCGCGGGCCAGCTTCATGGCGGCCGACAGCTGGGTCAGGGCCTCTTCCTGGCCGAACACGGCGCGCTTCAGGTCGTTCTCGAGTTCCTTGAGGGCCTCGGTGTCCGACTTGCTGACCGACTTCGGCGGGATGCGGGCGATCTTGGCGACGACCGCCTCGATCTCCTTGACGCCGATGGTCTTCTTGCGGCGGCTTTCCGGCAGCAGCATCTGGCCCGCGCCCGCCTCGTCGATCACGTCGATCGCCTTGTCGGGCAGCTTGCGGTCGGTGATGTATTTGGCCGACAGCTCCACCGCGACCTTCAGGGCCTCGGCGGTGTATTTCAGCTTGTGGAAGTCCTCGTAGTAGGTCTTCAGGCCCTTGAGGATCTTGATGGTGTCTTCCACCGTCGGCTCGTTCACGTCGATCTTCTGGAAGCGGCGGACCAGGGCCCGGTCCTTCTCGAAGTGCTGGCGGAACTCCTTGTAGGTGGTCGAGCCCATGCAGCGCAGGCTGCCCGAGGCCAGGGCGGGCTTCAGCAGGTTGGAGGCGTCCATCGCCCCGCCGCTGGTCGCGCCGGCGCCGATGACGGTGTGGATCTCGTCGATGAACAGCACCGCGTTCGGGTGGTTCTCGAGTTCCTTGACCACCTGCTTGACGCGTTCCTCGAAGTCGCCGCGATAGCGGGTGCCGGCCAGCAGCGCGCCCATGTCGAGCGAATAGATGGTGGCTTCCGCCAGGACTTCGGGGACCTGGTGGGTGATGATCTTGCGCGCGAGGCCCTCGGCGATGGCGGTCTTGCCGACGCCCGGGTCGCCCACGAGCAGGGGGTTGTTCTTGGTCCGGCGGCACAGGATCTGGATCGCGCGTTCCACTTCGTTCGCGCGGCCGATCAGCGGGTCGACCTTGCCCTGGCGGGCCTTTTCATTGAGGTCGACGCAATAGGCCTCGAGGGCCTCGCCGCCGGTCTTGGTGTTGGGCTTTTCCTGATCTTCCTCGACCGCGGTCGCGCCCTTGGCGGCCTTGGGCTCCGAAGCGCCGGCCTTCTTGGCGATGCCGTGGGCGATGAAGTTCACCGCGTCGTACCGCGTCATGTCCTGCTCCTGCAGGAAGTAGGCGGCGTGGCTCTCGCGCTCGGAGAAGATGGCGACCAGGACGTTGGCGCCGGTCACTTCCTCGCGGCCGGACGACTGGACGTGGATAACGGCGCGCTGGATGACGCGCTGGAAGCCCGCCGTGGGCTTGGCGTCTTCCTCGTCGTCGACCACCAGCGAGGAGAGTTCGACGTCGAGATAGTTGACCAGGCTCTTCTTGAGGGCCGTCAGGTCTACGTCGCAGGCGCGCATGACGCCGGCGGCGTCGTCGTCGTCGGTCAGCGACAACAGCAGGTGTTCGAGGGTCGCGTACTCATGCTTTCGCTGATTGGCGTACGCGACGGCGCGATGCAGGGATTCTTCGAGAGGACGCGAAAAAGAGGGCAAGGGGAGGCTCCTCAATCCTTTTCCATGGTGCACTGCAGCGGGTGCTGATGTCTGCGGGCTGAGTCGATCACCTGGGCGACTTTGGTCTCGGCGACTTCGTAGGTGAAAACACCACAGACGCCGACGCCGTTCTGGTGAACGTGCAACATGATCCGTGTCGCGTCTTCGCGCGACTTGTTGAAGAACCGTTCGAGCACGTAAACGACGAACTCCATGGGGGTGTAGTCGTCGTTCAGGATCAGTACGCGATAAAGCGAGGGCTTCTGCGTCTTCGGCTTCACTTCCGTGACGACCGAAGAGCCCGCACCTGTATTTCCGCCTTGCTTTCGCTCGGCCATCGACCGCTTTCTCCCGGCGGGAAGCAAATCACCCGCCTTCATGAATTAGATATGGAAAAGCGGCGGCTTTGGAAGAGGCCGCCGCCCGACTGCGCCGCTTTAGCACAGGGGCGCCATCGAAATCGGCTTCACGTTTGGGAGAGCGGCGAAGGTGGCCAGTGCGTTCCCGCGGCGAGGCTGCGAAATGGTGTGCGGCCTGGTGTCGCGCAAGGGGGCGTGTCCGCTTCGCGGCCCCCTCAGTCGGCTTTGCCGACAGCTCCCCCACAGGGGGAGCATCTTGGCGCTCTAGATCCTCCCCCGTTGGGGGAGGTGGCCCGAAGGGCCGGAGGGGGCCTCGAAGCGGCTAGCCCGTCACCGTGTAGATCATGATCCCCGTGGCCACCGACAGGTTCAGGCTGTCGGCGCGGCCGCGCATGGGGATCTTGACGTTGACGTCGCAGGCGGCGGCCAGTTCGGGCGGCAGGCCCTGCTGCTCGTTGCCCATCAGGATCAGCGACGGCTTCACGTAGTCGGCGCTCTTGTGGTCGACGGTGGCGGTCAGCAGGGTGCCGACCACGCTGCCCGGCCATTCCTCGCGCCAGGCCAGGAACTCCTGCACGCTGGCCTTGGCGATCTTGACGGCGAAGACCGAGCCCATGGTCGCCCGTACGCCTTCGACCGAATAGGGATCGACGCAGTCGCCGACCAGGATCACCCCGCCGGCGCCGGCCGCGTCGGCCGTGCGGATGATGGTGCCCAGATTGCCCGGGTCGCGGACGGCCTGGAGGGCCACCCAGCAGTCGGCGCTCTGCGGCACGATGGCCGACAGCGGCGTGTAGACCTGCCGGAACACGCCGACCACGGCTTGAGGATTGTCGCGGCGTGACACCTTTTCCAGGATTTCGCGATTGACCTCGATCACCTCGCCGCCGGCCGCGGCGCAGGCCTTGGCGGCCTTCTGCAGCATCGGATGATCGGCAGCGTCGGGGCCGTACATCAGGATCTTGGGCGCGTGGCCGCAGTCGATCGCCTCGATGACGATCTTCAGGCCCTCGGCCAGGAACAGGCCGCTGTCCTCGCGCTCCTTGCGCATGTGCAGGGCGCGGACGGCCTTCACCGTGGCGTTGGTCAGGGAGGTGACGGTCTTGACGCTCATGTCTCAGGCCTCCGACGACCAGCGGGCGAAGAACGACAGGCCGATCTGGCGGTCGCCCTTGTCTTCCACGAGGGACAGCTCGCCCCAGTCGATGACGCCGGCCCGGCCGTCCAGCGCCTGGGCCAGCAGGCCCGACATGGCGGCCCCCGAAACGCGGGCGGCATAGGCGTTCATCAGCAGGAAGTCGGCGTCTTCGGCCAGCAGCGCCGCGCAGTCTGCGGCGAGCGCCGGCAGGTCCTCGAACAGGCGCCAGACCTCGCCGTCGGGGCCGCGGCCAAACTTCGGCGGGTCGAGAATGATCCCGTCATAGACGTTGCCGCGGCGCACCTCGCGGGCGACGAAGCGGCGGGCGTCCTCGACGATCCAGCGGATCGGCTTGTCGGCGAGGCCGGCGAAGGCGGCGTTCTCGCGCGCGAAGCCGACCGACTTCTTGGAGGCGTCGACGTGGGTGACGTGGGCCCCGGCGGCGGCGCAGACCAGGCTGGCCACGCCCGTATAGCCGAACAGGTTCAGGATCTTGGGCTGGCGGCCGCGGGCCTTGATGAAGGCGCGCACGCGCTCGTCCTGCCAGGCCCAGTTGGCGGCCTGCTCGGGGAAGAAGGCCAGGTGGCGGAACGGCGTGAACTGACCGTGGAATTTCGCCTCGCCCCAGGCCAGGTCGAACTTTTCGATCGGCTTGCCGCGAAAGCGCCAGCGGCCGGCCTCGTCTTCGTCGGACGGGTCGAACACGGCGTCGGCCTCGTCCCAGGCGCTGGCCGGCAGGCGCGGCTCCCAGAAGCACTGCGGCTCGGGGCGGACGACGGTGTAGCGGCCGTAGCGCTCCAGCTTCTTGCCGCGCCCGCTGTCGAGCAGGGCGTAGTCGGCCCAGCCGGTGGTGCGCATGACGAGGGGAGAGGCGGCGATGGTCGGGTGCATGGCCACGCCATACGCGCTCAGGCCAAGCGTCGTCCAGCCCGAGGCGCATGCGGGGTCTTGTCCCAGTGATGCGGCCGCCGCACGAACTGCCACAACGCATGGCATCCGGCCCAGCCTTGCAACAGCCAGATCAGCGGCAGGCCCAGCAGGTCCAGCGCCTTGGCCCTGCCGCCGGCGCGCCGCCGTCCGACCGCCGCGGCGATGGCCGAACCCATCCAGGCGTAACCGAAAAGCACCAGGCCCGGCTCGTCGAGCACGGCATGGCCGTCCGCCGCCAGGTCCAGCAGGATCATCAGCACGGCGCCGGCGAAGATCGGCGCGTGTAGGTGCGTGGAGACCAGCGACAGGAAGAGGGTCAGGAACAGCGCCAGGGCCACGCGGGGGCGCCGCGCGGCCGGGCCGCGCAGGTGCACGAGCAAAGTGGCCAGGTGCCCCTTGATCCAGCGCGCCCGTTGCGGCCGCCATACCTTCCAGGTGGTCGGGGCGGTTTCCAGCGTCGGGCGGTCGATGACGTCGAGCGTGTAGCCGGCCGCCGCGAGGCGAAAGCCGACGTCGGCGTCCTCGGTGACGTTGAAGGCGTCCCATCCGCCGATCGCCCGCAGGGGCGCGGTCCTGAAGTGATTGCTGGTGCCGCCCAGCGGGAAGGCCAGCCGCCAGCGCGCCAGGGCCGGCAGCAGCACCTCGAAGTGGGCGGCGTACTCCTGCTGGAATTGTCTTGGCAGCAGGCCGGATATGGCCGGGATCTCGATCCTGAGCGGCGCCTGCAGGCAGGCAAGATGCGCCGGACCCGCGGCGAAGCGGGCGGCGGCCTCGCGAAGTTGGCCCGGATCGGGAGCGTCCTCGGCGTCGTAGATGACCAGGATCTCGCCGCGGGCCCGCTCCAGGGCGTGGTTGCAGGCCCGCGGCTTGGTCTTTGGGCCGCCCGGCGGCGCGACCAGCACCTGGACGAAGGCCGGCAGGTCGAGGGCGTGAAAGGCTGCGATGGTCTCGGCGTCGTCGGCCTCAAGTACGATCAGGGCCTGCAGGCGATCGCGGGGGTAGTCCAGGCGATCGAGGCTGGCGACCAGTTCGGCCGCGACGGAGGCCTCCTTGTAGAGCGGCGCCAGCACCGTATAGGCGGGGAGGGCGTGGTCGGGCAGGGGCGGGGCCTTGACTGTCCGGCGGGGCGTGCAGGCGGCCGCCAGCCGCAGCGTGGCCAGCAGGGCGAAGAGGGCCAGGCCCGTCCATTTCAGGACGTCGAGCGTCTGGCTGGGCGCGAGCGCCAGGGCGACGGCCAGGCCCAGACCGATCGTGGCCGCTGCGACGCTTTGGACCGGGCTCAGCCGCCGATGCGCGCCGTCGGCGACGGGAAGCGGCGAGAGCTGTGGCGGATCGAGCAGGATCGCGTGATCCAGCCCATCGACGTGCAGCCGCCGTTCCTCACGCGCCATGTCGTCCCCCAGCTTAGCCTTACCGGCGGGAGCGACTCGATAAATTCAACCATAAAGTGTCAAATGGAAAAATGCGCGTTCTACGTAAAACAGTGTTCCGCTTGTCGGCTCTGGGTGATTCCCGTTTAGTGTCAGGCTGGGGAAGAGGGAGGAAGTACCGTATCGTGACCGTCGCGTTGAAGAAGCCGCCCAGGTCCGCCCGCAAGCCCAAGGGCGATGGCCACATGCGCCGGGGCGAGATCCTGGCCGCCGCCGAGAAGATCTTCATCGCCGAGGGCTACGCCGGCGCGACGATCCGCAAGATCGCCGACGCCGTGGGCGTGTCCTCGACCGCGCTCTACATGCACTTCCGCGACAAGGACCAGATCCTGCTCGAGATCGGCAAGGAAGCCATCGAGAAGCTGCTGTCGATCAACGTCGCCCTGTCGCAGGAGCCGATCGACGCGGTCGAGAAGGTCCGGCGGATGCTGGACGCCTACATGCGCTTCGCCTTCGAGAACCCCAACACCTACCAGCTGGTGTTCTGCGGCTCGAACGAGGTGATCTCGGTCGAGAAGCAGCAGGCGGTGTCGGATCTCGGCGACCGCTGTTTCGACGAGTTCAGTGGTCCGATCCGCGAGATCGCCGCCGCCGGCCGGCTGAAGACCGGCACCGCCGAAAGCGCCGCCCAGGTGTTGTGGGCCGCTTGCCACGGCATCGTCTCGCTGGTCATCACCAAGCCCAGCCGCAACTGGGCGCCGGCCGAGGAGCTGATGCAGGTCACGCTGGACGGGGTGATGCACGGGCTGATCGCCGACAGGTAGCAGCCCGCGCCGATGGGCGACAAACGGTCGCACCTGCCGAATTTCCCCGCAGCGCCAGGAGCTTAGCCGCTGCGTGAAAATACAACACTGTTCTATGGCGCGGCGGTGGTAGCGGGTTAACCCTTGGGCCCTAGAGCCCCGCCGCATGAGCAGACTTCATGTTGTGTGTGTGGGCCTTGCGGCCCTGGCCTGGGCGAACGGCGCGAATGCTGAGGAGGCGTCGCTGCTGGATGCGGTCAAGGCCGGCAAGCCGCTGCTTGAGATCCGCGCCCGCTACGAGCGCTACGACCAGACCAAGACCGCCACTCTGCGCAACAACGCCGAAGGCACGACGGTGCGCACGCGCTTTGGCTGGGAGACCGGCGCCTGGCATGACGTGAAGGGCCTGATCGAGTTCGACGACGTGCGCCGCATCGGCCCCGAGCACTTCGCCATCACCACGCCGGGCGTCTCCACGCCGCTGAACGGCGCCGACAAGGCCCGCTTCCCGGCGATCAACGACCCGAACGTCACCGAGGTGAACCGCGCCCAGCTGCAATGGATGCCGTCCAAGACCCTGCAACTGACCGCCGGCCGCCAGAAGATCCAGTTCGATGACCAGCGCTTCGTGGCCGCCGCCGCCTGGCGCCAGGACGAGCAGACCTATGACGGCCTGCGCGCCGACCTGTCGCTGAGCCGCTTCAAGGGGACCTATGTCTATGTCACCCGCGTCAACCGCGCCCTGGGCGAGCGGCGCGACTGGGACAGCGACAGCCACTTCGTCAACGCCAGCTGGACCTTCTCGGAGGCCCTGAAGGCCACGGGCTTCGTCTACGCCCTCGACTTCTCGGACTCGCCGCTCAACACCTCGATCACCAAGGGCGTGCGGGCCGTCGGCAAGGCCAAGGCCGGCGCCTACACCCTGAACTATTCGGGCGGCTTCGCTCGCCAGAGCGACTATCACCGCGCCACCGCCGACTACGAGCTCGACTATCTGGGCGGCGAGTTCGCAGCCACGCGCGGCATCTACACGGCCCAGATCGGCTACCACATGCTGGAAGGCGACGGCACGCGGGGCTTCGGCGCGCCGCTGGGCGCGGCCCACGGCTTCTATGGCTGGGCCGACGCCTGGTCGTCGCTGGGCGGCAACAAGAGCTTCTCCGACGGCCTCGACGACCTGAACTTCACGGTCACGCTGAAGCCGAAGATCAAGGTGCGCAACTTCGCCAGCCCCGAGCTCCTGGTCCGCTATCACGACTTCGACGACGACCGCACGGGCACCGACCTTGGTCACGAATGGAACGCCCAGCTGACGGCGACCATCGCCCCGAAGCTGTCGGCGCAGCTGAAGTACGCCGGCTTCGATCGGGTGGCGAGCGTGCCGACCGGTACCCCGGCGCCGCCCGCGTCGCGCAAGAAGGTGTGGTTCACCCTCGAATACAAGCTCTGAGATCGTCCGTAAGGAGAGGAGGGCGCCCGGTTTGCGGGCGCCGCCCAAGTCTTGGGCGCCGTGCTGCTGCGCAAAAATGGGCGCCGCACCTGCGAAACGACCGATAACGGCGGTTTGTCGATTGCCGTCCCCCGGCGGTCGATGCGTCCCTGACTACGACACGCGGGGCAACGACGTTCCGCGACGGGCCGCAAGGCCCTGACGCCGACGACGGGGTCGGCGACTGTTTTGGACAACGACGTCCGGAGGGGGCTCACGCCCTCGCCGGGCGTTTTTTTTTGGCCTTAAGGGGAAGAGGCATGAACACGAAGAGGGCCGGGCTCACGCTCGGCGCTGGGCTCGCGGCGCTGCTGTGGGCATCGGGAACGCACGCTCAGACGACAACGCAGACCGCGCCGGCGGCCGCTGAGCCGGAGGCCTTGGCCGAGCCGGCCGAACCGCCGCCGCCGCCCGCGCCGCCGCCGACCTTCAGCGACCAGATGCTGGCCGGCAAGCCGATCTTCGAGGTCCGGGCGCGCTACGAGACGGTCGACCAGGCCAATCTGCGCGAACGGGCCAACGCCTACACGGTGCGCACCCGGCTCGGCTGGGAGACCGGCGACTTCCACGGCCTCAAGGGCCTGATCGAGTTCGAGGACGTCCGCCAGATCGGCCCCGAGCAC
This sequence comes from Caulobacter sp. FG7, assembly GCF_057808875.1. NCBI lineage: Bacteria > Pseudomonadati > Pseudomonadota > Alphaproteobacteria > Caulobacterales > Caulobacteraceae > Caulobacter > Caulobacter sp. FG7. The sequence goes on along the minus strand of NZ_JBMDIW010000024.1, from coordinate 42,958 downwards.
TACGCCGTCAACGTGCCCGGCGCGGCCACGCCGCCGCTGAACGGGGCCGACAAGGCCCGCTATCCGATCGTCAACGACCCCGACGTCACCGAGGTCAACCGCGCCCAGGTGACCTGGACGCCGAGCGCCGCGCTGCAGGTCACGGCCGGTCGCCAGCGCATCGTGCTCGACGACCAGCGCTTCGTCGGCGGCGTGGCGTGGCGCCAGGACGAGCAGACCTTCGACGGCGTTCGCGCCGACTTCGCGGCCGGCCGGGTGAAGGGGACCTACGCCTACCTCACCCACATCAATCGCATCCTGGGCGAACTTCGCGACTGGGACAGCGACAGCCATCTCCTGAACGTCACCTGGTCGCCGGCCGAGGCGCTGCGCCTGCAGGGCTTCGTCTACGCGCTGGATTTCGGCAATTCGCCGATCAACTCGTCGATCACCAAGGGCGCCAAGGCCTCGGGCAAGACCTGGGTGGGTCTCTACCAGGTGGCCTATGGCGGCACGTTCGCCCGCCAGAGCGACTGGCACGGCAATACGGCGAGCTACGACCTCGACTACTGGGCCGGCGAGGTGGCGGGGACCTTCGACATCTACACCGCCCGCCTGGCCTACGAGCAGCTGGAAGGCGACGGAACGCGGGGCTTCACCACGCCGCTGGGCACGGTCCACGCCTTCAACGGCTGGTCGGACTCGTGGGTCTCTCCGGGCGGCAACAAGAGCTTCGCCGACGGCCTGAAGGACCTGAACGTGGGCCTCAACGTCAAGCCGCGCTTCAGGAAGACCTACTTCTTCAACAGCGACCTGCTGGTCCGCTACCACGACTTCGACGACCAGCGCACCGGCGCCGACCTCGGCCACGAGTGGGAAGTCCAGCTGACCGCGGCGATCACGCCCAAGCTGAGCCTGCTGGTGAAGTACGCCGACTTCCAGCGCGAGACGACCGTGCCGGCCGGGACCCTGGCCCCGCCGGCCTCGCGGACCAAGGCCTGGTTCTCCCTCGAATACAAGCTGTGAGCCCGATCATGACCAAGACCGACAAGACCGCTCTCCAGCAGGGCGTTTCCCGCCGCGGCGCCCTGATCGGCGCCGCCGCCACCATGGCCGCCGTCAAGGCCGCGTTCCCGGCCGGGGCCCATGCGGCCGGCGCGGGCCCCGAGACCGCCAAGGCGCGCCTGGGCTTCATCGCCCTGACGGACTCATCGCCGCTGATCATCGCCAAGGAGCGCGGCTTCTTCGCCAAGCACGGCCTGCCCGACATCGAGGTGGTCAAGCAGGCCTCGTGGGCCGCCACGCGCGACAACCTGGTTCTGGGCTCGGGCGGGGGCGGCATCGACGGGGCGCACATCCTCTCGCCCATGCCGCTGCAGTTCACCCTCGGCGTCCAGACCGGCGGCAAGCCGCTGCCGATGTACGTGCTGGCCAGGCTCAACACCAACGGCCAGGCGATCTCGGTCGGCAACGACCTGAAGGCGGTGAAGGTGGGCCTGAGCGCCGCCGGGGCCAAGGCCAAGTTCGCCCAGCTGAAGGCTTCGGGAAACATCGCCAAGGTGGCCATGACCTTCCGCGGCGGCACCCACGACCTGTGGGTCCGCTACTGGCTGGCGGCCGCCGGCATCAATCCCGACGTCGACGTCTCGACCATCGTCATCCCGCCGCCGCAGATGGTGGCCAACCTCAAGGCCGGCACCCAGGACGCCTTCTGCGTGGGCGAGCCGTGGAACGGCCAGACCGTCAACCAGAAGATCGGCTACACCGCCACGACCACCAGCGAGCTCTGGATGAACCATCCGGAAAAGGCGCTGGGCATGCGGGCCGACTGGGTCGACCGCTATCCGCGCGCCGCCCAGGCCCTGACCGCCGCCGTGCTGGAGGCCCAGATGTGGTGCGACAAGCCGGCCAACAAGGCGGCCATGTGCTCGATCGTCTCGGGGCGGCAATACATCAACGTGCCGATGGGCGACATCCTGCCCCGCCAGCAGGGCGTCATCGACTACGGCGACGGCCGCAAGGTCTCAGGCTCGCCCCACGTCATGAAGTTCTGGGCCGACAACGCCAGCTTCCCCTTCAAGTCGCACGACCTGTGGTTCGTCACCGAGAACATCCGCTGGGGCGTGATCGGGCAGGGGGTCAACAAGCAGGCCCTCGTCAACAAGGTCAACCGCGCCGACATCTGGCGCGCCGCCGCCAAGTCCATCGGCCAGAGCGGCCCGGCCGGCGACAGCCGCGGCCCCGAGCGGTTCTTCGACGGCAAGGTGTTCGATCCGGCCAATCCGGGCGCGTACCTCGCCAGCCAGCCCATCAAGAAGCTCGTCTGAGGAAGGGATCCCGATGACCTATCCCAAGCCCGACTTCGCCGAGGCCGCGCCTTTCGCGGCCCCGATGAAGGCCCCGGTTGCGGTCGCCTCGCCGGCAACGGCGTCGGCGACGGCGGCCGCGCCGGTCGCTCCGAAGATCCCCGGAGCGGCCGGCATCGGTCGCAAGGCGGGGGCGCTCGCCGCCGCCGTCGTCCCGCCGGTCCTGACCCTACTGGTGGTGATGGCGCTGTGGCAGGGGCTTTGCGGCGACTCCTACGAGGGCCTGCCGTCGCCCTCGCGGATCTGGCTGGAGTCCAAGGAGCTGATCGTCGATCCGTTCTACGACCGGGGCGGGGTCGACAAGGGCCTGTTCTGGCACGTGCTGACCAGCCTGAAACGCGTGGCCTTCGGCTTCTCGATCTCGGCGGTGGTCGGCATCGGCCTGGGCGTGCTGATCGGCGCCAACCGCTGGGCCCACCGGGGGCTGGATCCGATCTTTCAGGTCCTGCGCACCGTGCCGCCGCTGGCCTGGCTGCCGATCTCGCTGGCGGCCTTCCACGAGGCCAATCCCTCGGCCCTGTTCGTGATCTTCGTCACCTCGATCTGGCCGATCATCATCAACACCGCCGTGGGCGTGCGAAACATCCCCGAGGACTATCGCAACGTCGCCCGGGTGCTGCGGCTGTCGCCAATCGAATACTTCTTCAAGATCCTGCTGCCCTCGACCACGCCCTACATCTTCACGGGGCTGCGCATCGGGGTGGGCATGAGCTGGCTGGCCATCGTCGCCTCCGAGATGCTGCTGGGCGGCGTCGGCGTCGGCTTCTTCATCTGGGATCAATACAACGCCTCGCGCATCTCCGACATCGTCGTGGCCCTGGCGTGGGTGGGCCTGACGGGCTTTGCCCTCGACCGTATCGTCGCCCTCCTGGGCCGCATCGTCTCGCGCGGCGGCGCGGTCAGCTAAGAAGGACAAGCATCATGGGCAAGGCCTATCTCTCCATCGAAAACCTGGGCGTCACCTTCGGGCACGGCGCCGGCGCCTCCGAAGTCCTGCGCGGCGTCGAGCTGCAGGTGGCCAAGGGCGAGTTCGTCTCGATCATCGGCCATTCGGGCTGCGGCAAGTCCACCCTGCTGAACGTGGTGGCGGGCCTCGTGCCGGCCACGACTGGCGCGGTGATCCTCGACCGCGAGGCCGTCAGCGCGCCGGGACCCGAACGGGCGGTGGTGTTCCAGAACCACTCGCTGCTGCCGTGGCTGTCGGTGCGCGAAAACGTGCAGCTGGCGGTCGACAAGGTGTTCGCCGGCCAGAAATCCGCCGCCGAGCGTCGCGACTGGACGCTGCACAACCTCGACCTTGTCAAGATGTCCCACGCCATCGACAAGCGGCCGTCCGAGATCTCCGGCGGCATGAAGCAGCGGGTCGGCATCGCCCGGGCGCTGGCCATGCAGCCCAAGGTGCTGCTGCTGGACGAGCCGTTCGGGGCGCTGGACGCCCTGACCCGCGCCCACCTGCAGGACAGCGTCATGGAGATCCAGGCCAGCCTCAACAACACCGTCCTGATGGTCACCCACGACGTCGACGAGGCGGTGCTGCTGTCGGACCGCATCGTGATGATGACCAACGGTCCGCGCGCAACGATCGGCGAGGTGCGCCCTGTCGACCTGGCCAGGCCGCGTGATCGCCTGGCCGTGGCCGAGGACGCCGTTTACGTCCACGCCCGCGCGGCGGTGATCGAGTTCCTTTACGCGCGGCGGGCGGCCTAGGGCCTATTGGCATTCACGGTTTGGGCGTGGTTTTCGTCTCGGATCTTGCGTGTCGATCGCCCCTTAGGCCGGCAACTGCTGGCGCAGGTCGGCCAGGGTGCCCTCGATGTGCTCGGCCAGCAGCGTCTCCACCCGCGTCGCGTCGCCGGCCTTCCAGGCGTCGAGGATGGCGCGGTGCTCGCGGCTGGCGCGCTCGTCGCGGCCGAAGGGCTCCAGGTGGATGCGCACATAGCGCTCCGACAGGATCTGCAGCCGCTCGACCAGTTGGCTGGTGATGTGGCCGCCGGGCCGGACCAGGGCCATGTGGAAAGCGCGGTTGCAGGTCACGGGGTCGCCCTGCGGCTTGCCCAGTTCGGCCTCCAGCGCCGCCAGCGCCGTCTCGGCCCGCAGGTGGTCGTCGGGAACCGCGTTCAGGGCGGCGTTGGCCGCCGCGCCGGGCTCCAGCTTCAGGCGCAGGGCGAAGACCTCGCTGGCCTCCTGCGTCGAGGCCTGGCGCACCACATAGCCCTTGTTGGGATAGGAGCTCAGCAGGCCGTCCTGCTCCAGCCGGCCCAGCGCCTCGCGCAGCGGGATCTTCGACACCCCGAGCTCGGCGGCGATGGTGTCCTGCCGCACCGCTGTTCCCGGCGGCATGTCGCCCGTGAGGATCCTGCGTCTTACGATCTCGTAGGTCTGATCGGACAGGGTGCGGACGACGATACTCATGCGCTGTGAACTGAGCCCCAATTCGGCGCCCCCGCGCCGAGACGGCCCGTATACCAGAATATGCCGGGCCTCGGATTAAACCTCGGACATATCGAGGCGCGAGGAAAGCCGGCTAGGATGTATCCGCGCGATCGATCCCGAGGCTGACGCATTCGGCGGCGACATCGGCCGTCCGGCAGCCGGCGAATCCGGCGATCCTGCGCGCTTCGACATCGACCGGCCGGCCGGGACAAGACGAGGAACACCGCATGACCCTGGGCGTGGGCGGATCGACCATGGCCGCCGAGCTGGCCGGCCTTTCGCTGCGGGCGGGCCGTCCGCCGGCCATCGGCGCGGCCGAGTATGCGGCGCGCCTGGAGAAGGCGAGGGGGCTGACACGGGCCCTGGGCGCCGACGCCTTGCTGATCGGGGCCGGCGCCTCGCTGCGCTACTTCACCGGCGTGCCGTGGGGCGCGACCGAGCGTCTCGTCGCCCTGCTGCTGCCGGTGTCTGGCGCGCCGGTGATGATCTGTCCGGGTTTCGAGCTGGGATCGCTGCAGGCCGACCTGAAGATCGAGGTCGAGATCCGCCTGTGGCAGGAGCACGAGAGCCCCGCCGCCCTGGTCGGCCGGTCGCTCGCGCAGTTGGGCGTCGACGTCCTGGCGCTCGATCCGGCCGCGCCGTTCTCGCTGTTCTCGGCCCTGCGCGACGCGTCGCCATCGCTGTCGGTGAAGGACGCCGGGGCGGTGGTCGACGGCTGCAGGGGCGTGAAGTCGCAGGCCGAACTGGCCCTGCTGCGCTACGCCAAGGCCATCACCCTGGACGTCCACCGCCGGGCCGGCGCGGTGCTGTCGCCGGGCGTCCGCGCCAGCGAGGTCAAGCGCTTCATCGACGAGGCCCATCGCGCGGCCAGCGGCGGCGGCTCGACCTTCTGCGCGGTGCAGTTCGGCGAGGCCACGGCCTATCCGCATGGCCTGCCGGGGGACCAGGAACTGGCCGAGGGCGACCTCGTGCTGATCGACACCGGCTGCCAGGTCGAGGGCTACCAGGCCGACATCACCCGCACCTACGTGTTCGGAACGCCGTCGGACGAGCACCGCCGGATCTGGGAGATCGAGCACGCGGCCCAAGCCGCCGCCTTCGACGCCGTGCGTCCGGGCCTGCCGTGCGAGACCATCGACGCCGTGGCCCGCCAGGTGCTCGAACGCCATGGCCTGGGCCCCGACTACGCCCTGCCGGGCCTGCCGCACCGCACCGGCCACGGCATCGGCCTGTCGATCCACGAAGGCCCGTACCTCGTGCGCGGCGACGCCACGCCTCTGGCGCCGGGCATGTGCTTTTCCAACGAGCCGATGATCGTGATCCCCGGCCGCTTCGGCGTGCGCCTTGAGGACCACATGCATGTGACAGAAACCGGCGCGGCCTGGTTCACCCCGCCGTCGCCCTCGATCGACGACCCGTTCGGGCTGAAGGGGTAGGGCAGAGATCCTCCCCCCGAAGGGGGAGGTGGCCCGAAGGGCCGGAGGGGGAAGTATCTGATGAGGTCAGTTCATCCGCCGATGCCGCAGTTTCTTCCCCCTCAGTCGCTCCGCGACAGCTCCCCCTTCAGGGGGAGCATCCTGCTATCTCAAACCTTCTCCGGATAGACCGGCGCGATATCCACCGGGATGTCCTTGAGCGTGGCGATGACGCCGCGGGCGTCGTCGTCGAGGTGGGCGTAGCGGTCGAAGAAGGCGACCATGCCGGCATAGTCGCCGTCGCCTTGCAGCTTGACGATGTCGGCCACCAGGTCGCGCATGCCGGCCGCCATCTTGGCGTCGTCGACGCGGAAACGCTTGAGGGCCGGATCATAGACGAAGGCGCCCTTGGCCTTGAGGTAGCCGTACTGCAGAGCCGCGCCCCGGCCGTGGGCCTCCTCGTCGCCCCAGCGGGCGGCGCGGAAGATGCCGGCCAGGTAGGTGGCGAACAGCTGCGGGCGCTCGGCGGCCGGGATCTCGCCCTTGTCCATCATGAACAGGATGTTCCAGGCGCCCATGACGTCGGCCTTGGCCTCCTCGGCGGTGCCGCCGATGTCCTTGAGTTCGGCCGAGACGGTGGTGGCGCGGCCGTCGACGACGATCGAGCCCGGGCCCAGGCTGTGCGACAGCTCGTGGAACAGGGTCTCCAGCGTCATGTATTTCTGGCTGACCAGGGCGGCCTGGTCGGCGACCAGAACGCGGTTGGCGATCGGCTGCAGGATGCCCTCGTACTTGGCGGCCAGAACGTTGGACAGGATCACCTTCTTGGCGCCCTTGGCCTCGCGCACCCGCTCGTCGTTGGGCAGGTTGAAGGCCACGGTCTGCGGGCCGTGCAGATTGTCGCCGCCGCCGCGGATCTGCTCGGCCACGGCGATGGGAGAGGCCCCGCCGCGCTTGAAGTTCTTGTAGTTGTCGGCCACCGGCAGGTTGGCCTCCATGTCGCGCAGGTAGGCCTTGTATTTGTCGAGGGCGCTGCTTTCGGTCGGGTTCTTGAGGGTGACGAAGGCCTCGAAGGCGGCCTTCTGGCCCATCAGCTCGTCGGTGTAGGTCTCGTACGGGCCGATCGCCACCTCGATGGGCGTGCCCTCCAGGTCCATCCAGGCCATCTCGGACTGGAAGTAGTCGTTGGTCCGGAACGACTGGGCGCGAAGGGTCAGGAATTTCTTGAGGCTGGCGTTGGTGGTGATCCTGGCGGCCTCGTCCAGCAGGGCGGCGGCCTTGGTCAGCTCGGGCTTGTAGGCGACCGAGAACGGCACGGCGACCAGCTTGTCGCCCTCGCGGCGGACCACCGTGTAGGTGTCCATCAGCGTAGCCTTCTGGTCGGGATGGGCGGCCAGGTAGGCTTCCAGCTGCGCCTTGGTCAGGCCGGCCGGATAGAAGCCGTGGCCGGGGCCGTCCGGCCCGCCCTGGGCGACCATCTGCTTGGCGTAGATCGCCGTCATCTGGTCGGCGGCCTGGATCAGCAGGTTCACCACCTTGCGCTCCTCGGGGCTGAGGAAGGCGGTGTCCGTCTTCATGCGGATGGTCGCGTAGTTCTCCGGCGGCGCGGCCTGGGCGTTGGCGGCCATGGGGGCGGCCAAGGGAGCAGAAAGTGCGGCGGCCGAGACGCCGAGCGCCAGGGCGAGGGGAAGAAGCACGCGCATGTAGAAGGCCTTGCGGATGAAGCGAGGCCTTCGCTTACACCCGCCATGGGGCGAAGACGAGGCGCAGCTAGAAGCGCCGCCTTTTCAGCGAGGCGAACGCGTCCAGCATCACGGCGGCCAGGTGGCTTTGGTTGCGGGCGAAGGTCGGATCCTCGGCCTGACCCGACAGCTGCATGCCGTCGGGACGGGTGACGCTCCAGGTGTAGCGGCCGGCGGCGATGTCGAGCTCGACCTGGCAGTCGGAGGCGGGCGGGGCGGCGGTCAGCATGGAAAATCTCCTGGCCGGGAAGGCGTGATCGACACCCTACGGACGGCGTGCGGCGCCCTGATGGACCCCATGTGGAGATTTCGTGCAGACGGTCAGGCCGTCGGCAGCGACAGGGTGAAGCGCGCCCCGTCCGGGTCGGCGACATAGGCCACCTCGCCGCCGTGGGCGCGGGCCAGGGAACGGGCGATCGAGAGGCCAAGGCCGGTTCCGCCTTCGGCCCGGCGGGTGGTGAAGAACGGTTCGAACAGTCGCGCGGCGTCCGCTTTGGGCACGCCCGGTCCGTCGTCGGCGACCACCAGCACGACGGCCTCGCCACGGTCGTGACCGCTGATCGCCACCTTGCCGGCGCCGGCCTGGCGGCTGTTCTCGACCAGCACGGTCAGCACCGTCTCGATCATCGCCAGCGGGGCGGCGACGGGCGGCAGGTCGGCGGGCAGGTCGCTGGCGACCGCGAAGGCGGGCGTCGACAGGGCCGCCGCGACGGTCTTGGCGGCGGCGGCGGGCGCGGCGACGACCCCGGCCTCGGGCGCGGCCATATCGGCGCGGGCCAGCTCCAGCAGCCGCCCGACCAGGGTCGAGAGCCGGGCGTTGTCGGCGGCGATGTTGGCCAGGAACCGTTCGCGCTCGGCCTGGCTCATGGTGGGATAGTGGTCCTGCAGAAGCTCGATGGCGCCGCGCACTCCGGCCAGCGGCGTCTTGAACTCGTGGCTCAGTGCGGCGGCGAAGTCGCGCAGATAGCGCGAGCGCTTGTCGATCGCCTCGGACATGGCCCGGAAGTCGTCGTACAGGGCCTGGATCTCGACGGCGGCCGTGCGCGGCGTCTCGGGCGGCTCGCCCCGGCCGGTGGCCATGGCCCGGGTGGCCGCGCTCAGCTGTTCGATCGGCCGGGTCACCCCGCGCGAGACCAGGCCCGCCAGGCCGAACAGCACCACCAGAATGACGCCGGCGCCCAGCAGCAGCTTGCCGCGGTCCTCGTGCAGCCCCTTGAACAGCCCGCGCGGCGAACGCGACAGCAGCAGCACGCCCACCGTCCTGCCGCCGACCTCGACGGGACGGGCATGGTGCAGGCGCACGGCCGAGGCCCGGCTGAACAGTTCCCAGATCGAGCGCTGGCGGTACTGGCCGTTGCGGCGAAGCACGGTTTCGGGCCGACCCGCGAGGGCTTCGCGCACCTCGGGCAGGGCCGACAGGTCGCCGCCCGCGCCCAGCCCCCGCACCACGCGCCCTTGCGCGTCGGTCAGGACGATGGCGGCCAGGGTGCTGCGGGTGGTGTCGGCGAAGATGTGGTCCAGGCGGCCGGCGGCGAGGACCGCGTCCGCCTGCGGGGGCGTCGCGCTCGGCGTGGGGGAAGGCCGCTCGGGCAGGATCCGCGCGGCCGACAGGTCGATGCTCGGCCGCTCGGGGCGGTAGTAGTAGGGATCTTCAGGATCGGGGCGTGGCGCGGGGGCGGGCGGGGGCGCGCCGGGCCACAGCGCCGCGGCCGTAGCCGCCAGGGCCGCGCCCTGGGCGGCCAGCTCGGCCTCGGTCTGGCGCACCAGGGTGTTCTCGTAGCTGCGCAGGAACACGCCGCCGATCGCCGGCATGCAGGCGGCGAACAGCAGCACCGCCAGCAGGATGCTGCGCAGCCGCAGCGCCGGCCAGCGCCGCTTGACCGCATCCTTCCAGGCGCCCAGCGTGGCGATCACGCCCCGGCGCTCTCGCTCGTGCCCTGGCACGGACCCAGGCGATATCCGACCCCGGGACGGGTCTCGATCAGGTCGACGCCGCCCAGCTTGGCGAACTTGGCCCGCAGGTTGCGCACGTGGCTGTCGATGGTGCGGTCGGTCAGGGCGAAGCCGGGGCCGCGCAGCCGGTCGATGATGGCGTCGCGGCTGAACACCCGGCGCGGGGCGCTGGCGAGGGTCCACAGAATGCCGAACTCGGTGACGGTCAGCGTCGCCTCGTCGCCGGCCCAGGCCGCCCGCCAGGCGTCGGCCTCAAGGCTTAGGCGGCCGTGGCTGACCAGCTTGGGCTCCTCGGTCGGCGCGGCGGCGCTGGCGCGGCGCAGGATCGCGCTGACCCTGGCCGTGACCTCGCGCGGGCTGAACGGCTTGACCACGTAGTCGTCGGCGCCCAGCTCGATGCCCAGCACCCGGTCGATCTCGTCGTCGCGCGACGACAGCAAGAGCACCGGAAGTTGGCCCTCGGCGCGGATCCTGCGGCAGACGTCCAGGCCGTTCAGGCGCGGCATGTTGATGTCCAGCACCACCAGGGCCGGCTTGTGGGCGGCGATCGCATCCAGCGCCGCCTCGCCGTCGGCGGCCTCGACCGTGGCGTAGCCGGCCTTGCCCAGGGCGAAGGCCAGCAGCTCGCGGATGTGCGGCTCGTCGTCGACGATCAGGATCGGCTGAGTCATGGCGCTGATGTTCCGCGTGCGACGTCGGAGGTCAACGGCGGCAATAGGCGTTGTGCGTGCAGAGCCTGCGGCCCGCGTCGTGCAGATCCGGTGCAGGCGTAAAAAAGGGCGGCGCGAGATCGCGCCGCCCGAAAGTCGGAGGGGAATTCAGAGAGAGAAAAAACGGTCGGTCGCGGTCAGGCGGCCTTTTCGCCTTCGATCACGGCGGTGTCGCTGCCGCCGGCGTTGATCGGGATGCTGCGGGGCTTGAGGGCTTCGGGCAGCTCGCGCTTGAGCGCGATGGTCAGCAGGCCGTCGGCCAGGGCCGCGTCGGTCACCACCACGTAGTCGGCCAGCTGGAAGCGGCGGTCGAAATTGCGCTCGGCGAGGCCGCGATGCAGGTAGCGCTTGGTCTCGTCATTGGCCGCCTTGCGGCCCGAGACGGTCAGCAGGCCTTCCTTGGCCTCGATCGACAGCTCTTCCGGCTTGAAGCCGGCGACGGCGATCTCGATGCGGTAGGAATTCTCGTCGGTGCGCTCGATGTTGTAGGGCGGATAGCCGGAAGCGGCTTCGGTCTTGGCGGCGGCGTCGAGTTGCGCGGCCAGGCGGTCGAAGCCGACGAGCGAGCGGTACAGGGGCGACAGGTCGATAGTACGCATAAGTGTAGAACCTTCTCTTCAAGCAAGGTTGCAGTCAGTATTCGAACCTTCGACGACCCGATTTCGGCCTCGTCTGTGATCCGGAGGGCCCGGCTGTCCAGCGCCTTCGGTTGAATAGTTGGGAGGTCGTTTTTCGACTTCAAGGGGTGCGGCGTTTTTGAATGCAGCCGTCGTCGGTCATGGCCTGGGCAAGCCAGGCGGGCGAGGGGGCGGACGGGCCGGAATCGCTTGATCGACCGCCACCCAAGGTTAAGGTCCGTCACCTCGACGACGACGGAGACACACCCATGCCCGCCCGCCGCCACCTGCTGATCCTGGCCGCCGCCGCGGCCCTCGTTCCCGCCACCGGCGCCCTGGCCGCCGACGCCGCGCTGAAGGCGGCCGTGGCCTCGCCGGACCGCACGCCGGCCAGCGTCGCCCGCGACGGCGCCCGCCATCCCTACGAGAGCCTGGCGTTCTGGGGGCTCAAGCCCGGCCAGACCGTCATCGAGGTCTCGCCCGGCGGCGGCTACTGGACCGAGATCCTCGCGCCCTACGCCAAGGCCACCAAGGGAACCTATGTCGCCGGCGTGGCCGACCTGGCCAATCCCAAGCTGTCGGAAGGCGCCCGCAAGGGCCGCGCGGCCTTCGAGGCCCGCTTCGCCGACGAAGCCAAGTACGGCAAGGTCAAGTTCGTCGACTTCGGACCCGTCGCCGCGCCGCTGGGCGCGCCGGGCTCGGCCGACGTGGTGCTGACCGCCCGCAACGTCCACAACTGGACCGGCCGCCCGGGCGAGGTCGACAAGATCTTCGCCGACTTCTTCGCCGTGCTGAAGCCGGGCGGCGTGCTGGCCATCGAGGAGCACCGCGCCGAGCCGGCCGACGAGAAGAGTCCCGGCGCGGGCGGCTACATGGCCACCTCGACTGTCGTGGCCATCGCCGAGAAGGCCGGCTTCAAGCTCGACGCCAAGTCCGAGGTCAACGCCAACCCCAAGGACACCAAGGACCACCCCTTCGGCGTCTGGACCCTGCCGCCCACCCGCCAGTCGGCGCCGTCGGGCCAGCCGGCAGATCCCAACTTCGACCGCGCCAAGTATGACGCCATCGGCGAGAGCGACCGCATGACCCTGCGCTTCAAGAAGCCGGCGTGAGGTCGCTTCGGGGGGAGCGCCGCGGGCGTCTTTTGGTCAAGGTCGCGGTCTAGGCTGGGATCCATGCGTACAGGGGGATCTATGGACCCAGCGTTTTCGTGGTCGCGTCGCGGCCTGCTGCTCGCCGCCGGCGCGGCTGGCGCGAGTGGGCTGGTCGGTTGCGGCCGCAAGAAGGACGAGCCCGCCGCCAAGGCCGAGGCGCCCAAGCCTGCCGCCGCCAAGGGCGGGGCTGCGACCCTGGCCGGCGCCGTGGCCGGCGACTGGCGCACCAGCGCCGACAAGGCCCGCGACGCCTGGCGTCATCCGGTGCAAAGCCTTGAGTTCTGGGAGATCCGGCCCGGCCAGACCGTGGTCGAGTTCTGGCCCGGCGCGGGCTGGTACTCCGACATCCTGGCGCCGTTCCTGGCCTCGACCGGCGGCAAGCTCTACGAGGCGGTGCTGGAGGCCGATCCGGCCGACCCGGCCGCCGCCGAGATCGTCGCCGCCTACCGCCGCAAGCTGGAGGCCAAGCCGAAGCTCTACGGCAAGGTCGACATCACCACCTTCGGCCGCGGCAGCGGCCCCGTGGCGCCGGCTGGAACCGCCGATCGCGTGCTGTTCCTGCGCAACCTGCACAACTGGATGGCCGGCGGCATCGCCGAGAAGGCCTTCAAGGACGCCCTGGCGGCGCTGAAGCCCGGCGGCATCCTCGGCGTCGAGGAGCACCGGGGCGAGCCCGGCCGGGTGCAGGACGTGCTGGCCGCCGACGGCTATGTGCAGCAGGCCTATGTCGAGCAGTTGGCCAAGGAGGCCGGCTTCGTCCTGGCGGGATCCAGCGAGATCAACGCCAATCCCAAGGACACCAAGGATCACCCGTTCGGGGTCTGGACGCTGCCGCCGACCCGCCTGTCGGCGCCGCGCGGCGAACCCGCCGAGCCCGACTTCGATCACGCCAAGTACGACGCCATAGGGGAGAGCGACCGCATGACCCTCAAGTTCGTGAAGCCGAAATGAGCGCCCGCATCGCAAGGCGCGCGCTGGTCGCCGCGGCCCTGGCCCTGGTCGCCGGTTCGGCGGCCATTGCACAGGGCTCCAAGACCGCCCCGGCCGACAAGGTGTTCGCCTATCTGGAGAACTTCCTGAAGGTGCCTGCGCAGGAACGCGCGCGCACTCGGGTCGCCTATGCGCTCAGCCGTGACGGCAAGCCCGCCGCCGGCCTGAAGGCGACCCTGATCGAGACGAGCGGCGCGCGTACGCCGCTGCCGATCGGCGCCGACGGCCGTTTCGAACGCCTGCCGACGCTGGCCCAGCTTCAGGGCGGGGCCAAGATCGAGTTCGAGGCGCCCGCCGACGCCAAGTTCGGCTCGACCCTGGTCATCGAGCCGGTCCTGAAGCCCGCCGCCGAGTACGAGGTCATCGAGCTGAAGACCGTGCTCGACTCGACCAACGGCGTCATCGGCAAGGCTGCCGGACCGATGGCCATGCTGGCGCCGAAGATGACGGGCTTCGGCTTTCCCGGCGCGACCGGCGGCGTCGTGGTCGGGGCCGACGGCAAGTCGCAATCCCTGCCGCTGTCGGGCAAGACGCCGATCCTGCGCCTTGCCGACTTCAAGGGCGCGACCCGCGTCAAGTTGTCTGGAGCCCCTTCGCGCGTAGGCTTCATCCAGAGCAAAAAATAGCGTGGAGAGCGTCTGAACGGTGTTTACTTGCGGCCCGGCTCCGGCCAGGGTGCCCACCAAGTTTTCACGCGCAGAACGCTCAAGCGCAGAAAAGAGGGAGACAGCGTTTATGGCCACGTTGCAGGAAATCACCGACAAGATCAAAACCGCCGTTGGCGACGACAGCGGCCTGGGCAAGAGCCTGAAGTTCGACCTGAAGGGCGAAGGCGTCATCCTCATCGACGGTGGTTCGGTGTCGAACGACGACGGCCCGGCCGACCTGACCATGACCCTGTCGAAGGAAGACTTCCTGGCCATCGGCGCCGGCTCGCTCGACCCGACCATGGCCGTCATGACCGGCAAGCTGAAGCTGTCGGACATGGGCGCGGCGATGGCGCTGCAGTCCAAGATGGCGGCGCTGTTCTCGAAGCTCCGCTAAGCCATGGGGGAACCTGCGCCGCTGGTCTCGATACCCGAGGCGCCGGTTCCCGACCACGGCCAGGCCGAATGGTTTTCCGGCGCGGATGGGGCGACCCTCCGCGCCGCTCTGTTTTCGCCTGCAGGAAAAGCGCGCGGCTCGGTGGTCGTCAGCCCGGGCCGCAGCGAACCGATCGAGAAATACTACGAGGTCGTCTCCGACCTCCTGGCGCGGGGCTTCGTCGTCCTGGTGCACGACTGGCGAGGGCAGGGGCTTTCGCACCGCATGCTACCTGACCGCCTGAAGGGCCACGCGGCCGGCTTCCACGACTTCGTCGGCGACTACCAGGCGCTGCTGGCGGCCTTCGATACGCGCCTGCCCAAGCCCTGGATCGCCCTGGGACATTCGATGGGCGGCTGCCTGACCAGCCTCGTCCTGGCCCATGGCGAGACCCGTTTCTCCGCCTGCGTGCTGTCGGCGCCGATGCTGGGCCTGAACACCGGCGGCAAGCCCGCCGCCATGGCCCGCGCCCTGGCCTGGCTGGCCGCGCGGACACCGTTGCGCGGCGGCTACGTGCTGGGCGATGTCGGCGACCCGTTCAAGCATGTCTTCCCGCAGGACGCCCTGACCCACGACGCGGCCCGCTACGCCCGCCACCAGGCCCAGATCCGCGCCTGTCCCGACATCGCGCTGGGCGGCATCACCTGGGGCTGGACCGATTTCGCCTTTTCCGCCTGCGAGTGGCTGGTGCGCAGCAGGGGCGTCGAGGCGATCACCATTCCGGTGACCATCGTCGGGGCGGGCGTCGACACCCGCGTCCTGACCTCTGCCCAGAAGGCTGTCGCCGCCCGCATCCCCAAGGGCCGCTATGTCGAGATCGAGGACGCCTTCCACGAGATCCTGATCGAGACCGACGATCGCCGCGCACGTTTCTGGGCGGCTTTTGATGAGACGGTCTCGAGCCTCTAGATCCTCCCCCTCTGGGGGAGGTGGCCCGGAGGGCCGGAGGGGGACGTTTTCAGCTTTCGAGGCGGCAGCGGGCTCATCAGCCACACCCCCCTCCGTCGGCTTCGCCGACACCTCCCCCAGAGGGGGAGGATCTTTGGCTCTTATTTCGCAGACCGCTTCAGCGCCACCAGCGCCTCGTCGAGCACGCGCTGGTCGCCGGCGATGGCCATCTGGCCGCCGTGCTGGCCGATCGGCGCGCCGCGCCAGTCGGTGACGACGCCGCCGGCGCCTTCGATCAGGGGGATGGCGGCCTCGACGTCCCAGCTCTTGAGGCCAGCCTCGATGACCATGTCCATCGTGCCGCCCGCGACCATGGCGTAGGCGTAGGCGTCGCAGCCCAGGCGGGCCAGCTTGGCGGCCGCGCGCACCTGGCGCCAGGCGCCCAGTTCGGCGCCGTCGAAACAGGCTTCCGGATCGGTGGTGGCGATGATGGCGTCGGTCAGAAGGGCGCAGGGGCGCACGCGCAGGGCCTTTTCGCCGCCGCGCGACAGCAGGCGCGAACCCAGGGCGGCCGAGCCGACATAGAGCTCGCCGATATAGGGCTGGCCGATCGAGCCCAGGACGGGACGGCCCTGGTGGCGCAGGCCGATCAGGGTGGTCCACAGCGGCAGGCCCGAGATGAAGGCGCGGGTGCCGTCGACGGGATCCAGCACCCAGACGAACTCGGCGTCAGGGCGATCCTCGCCGTACTCCTCGCCGATCACGCCGTGCTCGGGAAAGCGTTCGGCGATCAGCTTGCGGATGGCCGCCTCGGCGCCGCGGTCGGCCTCGGTGACAGGGTCGAACGCCGCGTGGGTGTCGCGTGGCAGGTTCTTGCCGGCCGCCTTGTCCTCCAGCCCGTGGTCGGACCGGAACAGCGGCAGAATGGCCCCCGCGGAGGCGCTGTTGAGCTCGACGATGAAGGCGTCGAGGGCGGCGAGGCGATCGGCGGAGAGCGTCATGGGGGCAGGCTTTAGCCCGCCTTGGCCCACGACGCTACTCCACGAAAGCAGCTCAGGCTTCGAGCTGCTCGACGCCGTTCAGCGACTTGGCCAGGTCCAGCAGCCGGCGGCGCGGACGCTCGCCCAGCAGGTAGTAGGCCCGGATCAGGTCGATCGTCTCCTTGCGGGCGAACATCTCGCCGCCCTCGGAGTCGTTGCTGGCCGTCGGCGCGGTGTCGCGGGCGACCGCCGACAGGCCGTCGTAGAAGTAGCCGACCGGCACTTCCAGCGCCTCGGACAGCTGCCACAGGCGAGCGGCCGAGATGCGGTTGGCGCCGCATTCGTACTTCTGGATCTGCTGGAAGCGCACGCCGACGGCGCCGGCCAGTTGCTGCTGGGTCAGGCCGAGCAGCCGGCGACGGCGGCGAAGGCGCTTGCCCAGGTGAGTGTCGATGTCGTTGCCCATGATGTGGACCCTTGACCCCCGATGGCTTTCCCCCGTCCCGAAACGGAACGGTCTGCCTTGACAGCCGCAAGTCGCGCGCCAAGCGAAGCTCGCTCGCCCGATGAGATCTGGAGGCTCCGGCGCCACAGTTCCGCCGCCGGCCAAGTCGAGCTAGTAAGGGCCGATGTCCGACGCTCGTGTTTCCCCCACCCAAGACTTCCTCTGGCGCCTCGAGGCGTTCGGCTACGACCTGTTCATGGGCCTGTTCCGCCTCTTGGGCGTGGACGGAGCCTCGGCTTTGGGCGGGTGGTTCGGGCGCACCTTCGGGCCGCTGAGCGGGGCCCACAAGGTGGCCGACCGCAATCTTCGCCTGGCTTTCCCGGAAAAGGACGCCGCCTGGCGCGCCGACATGCTGCGCAGGCAGTGGGACGGCCTGGGCCGCACGTTCGGCGAGTTCCCGCTGATGGACAAGCTCCTGTCCTCGCCCGGCCGGGTGGAGGTCGTGAATGCCGAGCGCCTGGCCCAGATCGCCCGCGACATGGAGCCGGTGGTGTTCGTTTCGGGCCACCTGTCGAACTGGGAAGTGATGCCGGCGGCGATCGTCTTTTCCGGCGTCACCTGCCAGATGACCTATCGCGCGGCCAACAACCCCTACATCGATGAGCGCATCAAGAAGAGCCGCTTCCGCTACGGCGTGCGGCTGTTCGCGCCCAAGGGCGGCGACGGCGCGCGCGAACTGCTCGACGCCATGAAGCGCGGCGAGTCGGTGGCGCTGATGAACGACCAGAAGTTCAACGGCGGCGTGGCGGCCCCGTTCTTCGGCCACGACTCGCGCACCGCGCCGGGGCCAACGCGCCTGGCCATCCGCTTCGGCACGGTGCTGCAGCCGATGTCGGTGCAGCGCACCAAGGGCGCGCATTTCCGCGCCGTGGTCCATGATCCGATCGTCCCGCCCAGCACCGGCGATCGCAGCGCCGACATCGAGGCCGGCGTGCGCATGGTCAACGCCTTCATGGAAGACCGCATCCGCGAGCGCCCGGAGGAGTGGTTCTGGGTCCACCGCCGCTGGCCCAACGAGGTCTATGCGGCGCTGCTGGCGGGCGAGATCAGCACGAACTGAGGCGCGCCCTGCGTCTTCCTCGCCCTTCGACGAGCTCAGGGTGAGGAAGAGGGCGGGCGTGACAGTCGAAACCTCATCCTGAGCCTGTCGAAGGACGAGGTTTCGCGCCCCTAAAGCTCGATCGCGCCCTTGTCGGTGCCGCGACGGAACGGGCCGCCATAGTGCGGGTCCTGGCGGCGGCGGCGGCAGGGGCCGAAATAGTCGCCGCTGCGGATGAACGGCCGCGGCTTGAAGATCACCATGTCGATGCGGTCGAGCAGCGAGCGGGCCGTGACCGGCTTGACGACGATCTCGGTGACGCCGGCGTCGCGGGCCTCGAACACCCGGTGCCGTTCGGCGAAGCCCGTCAGCATGATGATCGGCAGGAACGGGTCGGGGCTGTCGGGCGAATTGCGCACCAGCTGGGTGAACTGCACCCCGTCCAGCGGCGACATCTTGAAGTCGACGATGGCGATGTCGATCTGGCGATCCTTCAGGATCTGCAGGCCCTCGGCGCCGTCGATCGCCTCATGCACATGGCGCACGCCGACCCCTTTCAGGATCGTGCTGACGATCGCCCGCATGTGGTGGTTATCGTCCACCAGGAGGAAACGGAGCTTGTCGAGCACCGCGGACATGCGGGATTACGCCTCATACGCGAGTTTCAAAAGCGGGGCTGGGGATAACCATAACCGAGCGGGCCTGTCGATAGGGGGTGTCCCGAAATGGTCAAGTTTGATCGCGTCACTGTCGCATTCCTGCGTCAACGACCCACAGGCTGGGATCGAGATTGCGGTCGCGCCACTTGAGGCGCCAGCACAGGTGCGGGCCCGTGGCGCGGCCCTCCTTGCCGACCGCGCCGATGACCTGGCCCTGGGCCAGGCGCTGGCCGGCGGCCACGTCGACGCGCGAGAGGTGCAGGTAGGCGCTGACCAGGCCCTGGCCGTGGTCGATGAGCACGAGGCCGCCCTCGAAGTGCAGGCCGGTCTCGGCGAAGGCGACGACGCCGGCGGCGGGGGCGATCACTGGCGTTCCCACCGGCGCGGCCAGGTCGACGCCGTAGTGCGGGCGCTTGGGTTCGCCGTTGAGGATCCGCTGGCCGCCGAACCGCGACGAGCGCCGCGTCGCCTTCACCGGCCAGATGAAGCCCGTGCGGAAGAAGTCGCCGTCGACGCGGCTGGAAAAGCCCGCGGCCTTGCGCGCGCCCTCGGCGGCGATGCGGGCCAGGAGGACTGGGTCTTCCGGAGAGACCTGCGACGGCGGCAGGCCGTCGATGCGCTGGATGTCGAAGGTTCCCGGCGCGATCGCCACGCGGTGGCTGGCCGAGCCGTCCGGCGTCTGGACGGTGATCTCGACGCTGGGCGGCGCGTCGCGGTCGAAGCCGACCACGAACCAGCCGTCGGTCGAGGCCTGGGTGGTGGGGACGCCGTCGACCAGCACCTCGGCGCGTGGCGCAGTGCGGCCCAGCGCATAGCCGCCCTGTTCGAGGCGGCCGTTGAGGACCAGCCCCGGCGCCGCGGCGGCGGCGGGGAAGGCGAGGGGAGCGACGCCGCCGACGAAGGCGGCGAGAAGCGCCCGTCTATTCGGAGGCCAGGGATTCAGGCCTTGGTCTCCTGCCAGCGCTTCAGCGCTTCCTTCGGCGTGGCGTAGGCTTCCTGCAGCTCGGGGCTCCAGTAGCGCAGGGCCTCCAGCGGGATCTTCGCGCCGGTGACGGCGCAGACCACGTACTGGCCGGGCTGGAGCACGGCGAAGTCGCCGTCGCCATAGTGCAGGACGGCCAGGCCGGATTTTCCGAGGTCGCGATCGTAAGCGTTCATGGGGACTCTTCTACGCCAATCGGTGCGTCTAGAACAGGTCGCCCTGTGAGGACGGGGGCGAGGGCGGCGGCGCGGGTTTCGGGCGCGGCGCGGGCTTTGGCGCAGCCGCCGCGATCGGCGCGGGCGGGGGAGGCGGCGGCGTGGCGCCTTCGCCGTCGATCACCGCGTCGCGCTCGCCGTGCTTGAACTTCAGGTTCACGCGCTCGCCGGCGGCCAGGTCGGCGGCCGAGCGGGCCAGGGTCCCGTCCATTTTGCGCACGAGGGCGAAGCCCAGCTCCAGCGGACGTTCCGGGTTCAGCGACTGGCGCAGCTTGTCCAGGCCCGCCAGGCGGTCGGCCTCGCGGTCCAGGCGGCGCCTGGCCACGGCGTTGAGGCGATCCCACAGGGCCGGCAGGCGGGCGTGCTGGGCGGCGCGCTCGGGCGCGCGGCGCGCGGCCAGGTCCAGGCGGCGGGAGAGGTCGGACAGGCGCTCGCCCTTGGCCTGGCGCTGGCGGGCCAGGGCCTCGGGCGACAGGCGGGCGGTGATCTTCAAGAGGTCCTGGGCGTGGACCGAGGTGTTGCGTTCCAGGGCCGCGTCCAGGCGGCCGGCGGCGATGTCGAACCGCTGCTGGGCCAGGGCCAGCAGGTCGTTGGGCCGGGGCAGGCCGCGTGCGGCCGCCTGAAGCCGCGTGCGACGCTCCTCGACCACCCGGCCCGCGCAGCGCGACAGGCGGCGGTCGTAGTCGGAGACCAGGCCCCGCAGTTCGGCAAGCACCGGCGTCGCCATCTCGGCGGCCGCCGTCGGGGTGGGCGCGCGGCGGTCGGAGACGAAGTCGATCAGGGTGGTGTCGGTCTCGTGGCCGACGGCCGAGATCAGCGGGATCGTCCCTTCGGCCACCGTGCGGGCCAGGGCCTCATCGTTGAAGGCCCACAGGTCCTCGACCGAGCCGCCGCCGCGGGCGACGATCAGGATGTCGGGGCGCGGGACCGGGCCGCCGGGCTGCAGGGCGTTGAAGCCGCGGATGGCGCCGGCCACCTGACCGGCTGCAGCGTCGCCCTGCACCACGACCGGCCAGACGATGACGCGGCAAGGCCAGCGGTCGCGGATGCGGTGCAGGATGTCTCGGATCACCGCGCCCGTGGGGCTGGTGATGACCCCGACCACGGCCGGCATCGAGGGCAGGGGCCGCTTGCGCTCGGGCGCGAACAGGCCCTCGCCGGCGAGCTTGGCCTTCAGGCGTTCAAGCTGCGCAAGAAGCGCGCCGACACCGGCCGCTTCCATGCTGTCGATGACGATCTGGTAGCGCGAGCCGGCCGGATAGGTGGTGATCTTGCCGGTGACGATGACCTCGAGCCCGTGCTCGGGCCGCACGCCCAGGCCGCGGACATTGCCCTTCCAGACCACGCCGTCGATGGCGGCCTTGTCGTCCTTGATGGTCAGGTAGACGTGGCCGTTGGAGTGGTGGGTGACCTTCGACAGCTCGCCGCGCAGCCGCACGAAGCCGTAGCGGTCTTCCAGCGTGCGCTTCAGCGCGAAGGCCAGTTCCGAGACGGAGTAGGCGGGCGCGTTGGAATCGGGGGCGAGGTCGGTCATCGCTGCCAACATAAAGCCCTCCCCGCGGAACGGGGAGGGCTGCATGGCGAGAGCGCCTTTTCGACGCCTCTCTTCTTATCGGTGGCTGGCGCTAGATGTAGCGGCGCAGCGAACGGGCGAGCTCGGTGGCGCCGCCCTTCTTCTTGGTCGACTGCTGCGGCTGGTAGGCCACCCGGGCGTGCTCGACGCAGTAGGGGCCTTCCGAGGAGCGGCGGCCGCAGAAGGTGAAGCTGTCCGACGACGGGTCGCCGATCGGCCACTTGCACATGTGGGCGCCGAGGGTCAGCACGGTGGCCGAGCCGGGGGCTTCGTTGCGCAGGATCGGAACCGACGGCTGCTGGTGGGCCGAGACCGGAACCGGGGCCGGGGCGACCGGCTCGGCGGCGACCACGCGGCGCGGCGCGGCCGGGATCGTCGAGGCGGCGGCCGGACGGGCCGGGCGCGGCGCCTTGAAGGCCGGACGGGCCGGTTGCGACGGCGCGGCGCGACCCGACAGGCCCAGGCGATGGACCTTGCCGATCACGGCGTTGCGGGTGACCCCGCCCAGTTGTTTGGCGATCTGGCTGGCCGAGAGGCCGTCCAGCCAAAGCTTCTTCAGGGTGGTGACCCGTTCGTCAGTCCAGCTCATGGCCCATCTCCGCCTAAAATCCGGGCCATGACGAGAAACCCCACCTCGCCATCGCCCTACATCTGGTGTACAGACCGCCCCGCCGGCGGCTGACCTACCAGATAGTGTAAAGAATGCGTTAAAGCGCACAATAGGCGCCATGTGGTCTGTCCACAGAAACTATATATTGATTCTCGGAGCGGGACGCTTGCGTCCGACCCTCGCCGGGCGCACATGGCAAAGGAATTTCCAGGATCGGGCCAATGAGAGACATGGCAGACAGCGTCGTTCCGCCGCAGCCGCGCGACTATCACGGCTGGAACTGGAGCGGGTTCCTCACCCTCTATCAGCGCGAGATCCGCCGCTTCTGGAAGGTGGGCATGCAGACCGTGGCCGCCCCGGTGGTGACCACGCTGCTCTACATGCTGGTGTTCGTGGTCGCGGTCGGGTCTGACCGTCCTGCGGTCGAGGGCGTGACCTTCGGCCATTTCGTGGCGCCGGGCCTGATCATGATGGCCGTGCTCAACAACGCCTTCGCCAATTCGTCCTCGTCGCTGATCCAGGCCAAGATGATGGGCCTGACGTCGGACTTCCTGACGCCGCCCCTGACCCCGCTGGAGCAGGTGGCCGCCTTCGGCCTGGGGGCTGCGACCCGGGGCGTGGTGGTCGGCGCGGTGACCGCCGCCGTCATCGGCGTGCTGCCGGGCGCGGGGCTGCAGGTCTCGCACCTGTGGGCGATCATCTACTTCGCGGTCGGGGCGGCGATCATCCTGGGCCTGGCCGGCGTGCTGGCGGGCCTGTGGTCGGAGAAGTTCGACCAGCTGGCGGCGGTGACCAACTTCGCCATCATGCCGATGACCTTCCTGTCGGGCACCTTCTACCTCGTGGACAAGCTGCCCGAGCCGTTCCGCACGGCCAGCCACTTCAACCCGTTCTTTTACCTGATCGACGGCTTCCGCTACGGCTTCATCGGCCACGCCGACGGCAGCATCGCCATCGGCGTCGTGGTCACGGCCGTGCTGGCCACGGGTCTGTTCCTGTGGTGCTGGGCGCTGTTCCGCAGCGGATACCGGCTGAAGAGCTGAGAGTTGTAGGGCGTCTACCGCCCCACGCCCTTGACCAGCACCTCGACGTCCTTGGTCGGGCCGTCGTTGATGACGGCGATGTGGGTGTCGTTGATGAAGCGCAGCTGGCCGTCCACCTCCACGCGGGCCGACACCGAGTAGCGGTGGTTCGGCAGGATCTGGGCCGGGTCGTAGGCCAGCTTGAAGGCCACCGGCGGGGCGCGCGTGCCGTCGATCACGTCCTCGGCCAGCACCTTGGCGGGCGCGTCGGCCAGGCTGACATCCTGCAGGCGCACGATCGTCTTCGTGTTGGGCGGCAGCATGATGCGCTCGCGCCAGACCACGGTTCCGGTGACGGCGGCGGGGCCGGCGGCCAGGTCCGCGGTTTGCGGCGTCGAGGCGCAGCCGGGCAGGGCGGCCAGGGCCAGCAGGGCGAGGGAAACGGCGGCCTTCATCGTGAATCCTCCATGCATCTCCCCCATGCCCAGGCTTAGGTCGGATCGTCCCTGGATGGCAAGTTAGCGGTCCCGCGCCGCCAGGGTGTGTCCGCCACGCCCCGCAGGGCGAAAATTCATAGTGATTTCATTGACAGGGCAGGGCTTCGCGTCGACAACGTCGGGCCTTCCAGTCCCCGCGCGAAAGCCCGGGGGCTTCTTGCCTTTTTGGGAGGCCGAATTGAGCACTGCGTCGTCGTCCAATTCCTCGCAACACCACATCATGGGCGTCTACAACCGCGCCCCGCTGGCGTTCGAACGAGGCCGAGGCGCGCGCCTGTTCTCGACGACCGGGCAAGAGTACCTGGACTGCGTGGCGGGCATCGCCACCTGCGGCCTGGGCCACGCCCACCCGGTGCTGGTCGACGCCCTGAAGACCCAGGGCGAAAAGCTCTGGCACGTCTCCAACATCTACACGATCCCCGAGCAGGAAGTGCTGGCCGACAAGCTGTGCGCGGCCACCTTCGCCGACGTGGTGTTCTTCACCAACTCGGGCACCGAGGCGATCGAGTGCGCCCTGAAGGCCGCCCGCCGCTATCACGCGGTCGCCGGCAATCCGGAGCGCATCGACATCATCGGCTTCGACGGCTCGTTCCACGGCCGTTCGTACGCGGCGGTCAACGCCTCGGGCAACGCCGGCTATCTCGACGGCTTCGGCCCGCGCCTGCCGGGCTTCGTCCAGCTGCCGTTCGGCGACCTGGAAGCCCTGAAGGCGGCCATCGGCCCGACCACGGCGGGCGTCATCATCGAGCCGGTGCAGGGCGAAGGCGGGGCGCGCGCCCTGACCGAGGCCCAGCTGGTCGAGCTGCGCCAGATCACCCGCGAGGCCGGCGTCCTGCTGATCTTCGACGAAGTGCAGAGCGGCATGGGCCGGACCGGCAAGCTGTTCGCCCACGAGTGGGCGGAAGGCGCCGAGCCCGACATCATGTGCGTGGCCAAGGCCCTGGGCGGCGGCTTCCCCGTCGGCGCGTGCCTTGCCACCCACGAGGGCGCCAAGGGCATGACCCCGGGAACCCACGGCTCGACCTACGGCGGCAACCCGCTGGCCATGGCGGTCGGCACGGCGGCCTTCGACGCGATCAACACGCCCGAGCTGCTCGACAACGTGAAGACCGTCGCCGGCTACTTCACCCAGCAGCTGAACGGCCTGAAGGACCGCTTCCCGGACGTCGTGCTCGACATCCGCGGCAAGGGCCTGCTGATCGGCATCAAGCTGGCCTCGAACAATCGCGAGTTCATGGCGCTCGCCCGCGACCAGCATCTGCTGGTGGCCGGCGGCGGCGACAACTGCGTGCGCCTGCTGCCGCCGCTGAACCTGACGATCGGCGAGGCCCAGGAAGCCGTGGCCAAGCTCGAAAAGACCTGCGAGGTCGTCCGCGCCCAAGCGGCGGCCTGATCGCAATCTGGACCGACGTCCTCGCCCTTCGACAAGCTCAGGGTGAGGACGTCTACTGAAGCTCATTCGCCCTCATCCTGAGCCCGTCGAAGGACGAGGGCGGCATTTCGGAAAGGTGGCCTGAGATGACCGCCCCCCGTCACTTCATCGACCTCTGGAAGCTCGACGGCGCCACGCTGCGCCTGATCCTCGAGGACGCCAAGGCCCGCAAGACCGCCCGCAAGGGCTGGCCGCAGGGCCGTATCGACGCCGACGCGCCCGCCAAGGACCGCGTGCTGTCGATGATCTTCCAGAAGAACTCGACCCGCACCCGCTTCTCGTTTGACGCGGCCATGCGCCAGCTGGGCGGCGACGCGATCATTTCCACGGCCTCGGATATGCAGCTGGGTCGCGGCGAGACCATCGAGGACACCGCCAAGGTGCTGTCGCGCATGGTCGACGCGGTGATGATCCGCGCCAACGTCCATGCCGACGTCGAGCGCTTCGCGCAGGTCTCGACGGTGCCGGTGATCAACGGCCTGACCGACAAGAGCCACCCCTGCCAGATCATGGCCGACCTGCTGACGATCGAAGAGCATCGCGGCGACGTGGGCGGCAAGACCATCGCCTGGGTGGGCGACGGCAACAACGTCTGCTCCAGCTTCATCCACGCCGCCCCGCTGCTGGGCTTCAAGCTGAAGATCGCCTGCCCGGCGGTCTATCACGCCGACCTGCACGACCTGGCCCGCGCCGCCGGCCTGAACGGCGACGTGACCATGAGCGAGGACCCCAAGGAAGCCGTGCGCGGCGCCGACGTGGTCGTGGCCGACACCTGGGTCTCGATGGGCGACACCGACCACGACGAGCGTCTGAAGGCCTTCGAGCCCTACCAGGTCGACGACGCCCTGATGGATCTGGCCAAGCCCGACGGCGTGTTCCTGCACTGCCTGCCCGCGCACCGCGGCGAGGAAGTCACCGACGCCGTCCTCGACGGCCCGCGCTCGCTGGTCTGGGACGAGGCCGAGAACCGCATCCACGCCCAGAAGTCGGTCCTGGCCTGGTGCTTCGGGGCGATCGGCTGACCATGGCCCGCATCGAGCTCGACAAGGACGTCCGCGAGGCCGCCCTGCGCAAGCTGACGCTCTACATGCGCGACGAGCTCGATCGCCCGGTCAGCGGCCTGGAGGCGGGCTTCCTGCTCGACTTCATCGGCGAGACCCTGGGCCCGGCGTTCTTCAACCAGGGCGTCCGCGATGCGCAGACCCTGATCCTGCAGAAGCTGGACGACGTGGTCTACGAGATCGAGAAGCCGATCGGTTGATCCGCTGACGCGGACCCCCTCAGTCGCTCCGCGACAGCTCCCCCAAAGGGGGAGCATCTTCGTCAATCAGATCCTCCCCCTTTGGGGGAGGTGGCCCGAAGGGCCGGAGGGGGCTAGCGCCGCTTGCCCCGCCGCACGCCCTTGGGCAGTCCGCCGCGCGGCTTGACCGCCGCCTGCCGCCGCGCGCCCAGGCGCGGGCGCGGCAGCTTCGGATCCGCCGGCAGCGGGTCGGTCAGCATCTCGAACAGCAGGCCGCCGGTCACCGGCGTGGCCTCGCGCAGGCGCACCTCGACCGACAGGCCCAGGGGCCAACGCTTGCCGGTGCGCTCGCCGACCAGCGAGTGCAGCTTCTCGTCGTGGACGAAGAACTCGTCGCCGAGGTTGGAGATCGGCACCAGGCCGTCGGCCCCCGTTTCGTCCAGCTTGATGAACAGGCCAAAGCGGGTGACGCCGGTGATGCGGCCGCTGAAGGTCGCGCCCACCCGGTCGGCCAGGAACGAGGCGATGTAGCGGTCGGTGGCGTCGCGCTCGGCGGCCATGGCGCGGCGCTCGGCGTGGGTGATGACCTCGGCGGTGTCCTTGATCCGCGCGATGTCCTGGTCGGTCAGACCATCGTCGCCAAGGCCCAGCGCCCGGATCAGGCCGCGGTGCACGATCAGGTCGGCATAGCGCCGGATCGGGCTGGTGAAGTGGGCGTACTTGGCCAGGTTCAGGCCGAAGTGGCCGATGTTGTCGCTGGAATAGTGGGCCTGCATCTGGGTGCGCAGGACCACCTCGTTGATGATCGCCGCGTGCGGGCTCTCGCGCGTGTCTTCCAGCAGCTGGTTGAACCGCTTGGTCTGCGGGGCCTCGCCCTTGTTCCAGCGGATCTCCAGGGTCTGGAGGAATTCGGCGAGGTTCTGCACCTTCTCCAGGCTGGGCGTGTCGTGCACGCGGTAGATCAGCGGCGAGCGCTTGGCTTCCAGGCTCTCGGCGGCCGAGACGTTGGCCTGGATCATCATCTCCTCGATCAGCTTGTGGGCCTCGAGGCTGGCGCGTCGGGTGATCGAGGCGATCTCGCCGTCCTTGGTGATGACGATGCGGCGTTCGTCGCTTTCGATGGCCAGGGGCGAGCGCTGCTCGCGGCCCTTGCCCATCAGGCGGAAGGCCTCCCACAGCGGCGTCAGGATGCCGTCCAGCAGGGGCGGGGCCTTGTCCGGGTCCTGGCCGGCCGGCGGCGGCGCGCCATCGATGGCGGCCTGGGCCTGCTCGTACGACAGCTTGGCGGCCGAGCGCATCAGGCCGCGCACGAAGCGATGGCTCTTCTTGTGGCCCGACTTGTCGAACACCATCCGCACGGCCAGCGTCGCGCGGTTCTCGCCTTCACGTAAGGAACACAGGCCGTTCGACAGGGTCTCGGGCAGCATCGGCTCCACCCGGTCGGGGAAATAGACGCTGTTGCCCTTGTCGCGGGCGTCGCGGTCCAGGGCCGAGCCGGGGCGCACATAGGCCGCCACGTCGGCGATGGCCACCCAGACCACCCAGCCGCCCTTGTTGCCCTCGCTGTCGTCGGGATGGGCGTAGACGGCGTCGTCGTGGTCGCGGGCGTCCACCGGATCGATGGTCACGAACGGCAGCTCGCGCAGGTCCTCGCGGCCCTCCAGCGTCGGCTCCTTGGCCGCCTTGGCCTCTGCTTCCGCCTCGTCGGAGAATCCGGTCGGGATGCCGTGGCTGTGGATCGCGATCAGCGAGGCGGCGCGGGGGTCTTCCTCGTTGCCGACCGTCTCCAGCACGCGGCACGGCTTGGGCCCGTAGCGGCCGGCGTGGCCGCTCTGCTGGACGACCACCAGGTCGCCGTCCTTCAGGTCGCCGACGCCCGGCTGGGAGACGTCGAGGACGAAGCTTTCCTTGGACTTGCGGTCGACCGGCTCGACGCGGATCTCGCGGCGCTGCTTGCGCACCACGCCCAGCACCTTGTGGGCGCTCTGGCCCAGGCGCTTGATAAGTCGGGCCTCGTACTCGCCGCTTTCCAGCTTTTCGAAGCGCACCAGCAGGCGGTCGCCCAGTCCGGGCGCGCCGGCGGCGGCCTCGTTGCGATCGGGGGCCAGGCGCACCAGGGCTACGTCTTCGTCGGCCTTGGTCAGCTTGACGAAGAGGTCGCCGTCGGCGTCGCGCTCGATCACGTCGGCCACGCCGACCGGGGGCAGTGCGCCGGCCTCGGCGAAGCCGCGGCGGCCGCGCTTGCCCAGCTGACCCTGGGCTTCCATCTCGCGGATCATCTCGCGCAGGGCGCGGCGATCGGCGCCCTTCAGACCGAAGTGGCGGGCGATGTCGGCCTTGGCGGCCTCGCCGGCGTCGCGCAGGAACGCCAGCAGCGTCTCCTTGTCGGGCAGGCCGGCGGGCGGACGAGCCTTCGAAGCCATCTTCGGGCGCGAGGTCTTGGGAGAAGCGGTCTTGGGGAGGCGAGGTTTGGCCATTGCTCCCCTCTAAGCCGTTTCAGGGCCGAGGGGAACGGGGCGGACCTTAGTAGAGGTCTTCGATCCGCTGCGGCGTCTGCTGGGCGGGCGGAACCTCGGGCTTCTTTTCGGCCGGAGGCGGCGTCACCGGCGCGACCGGCGCCTGGACCACCGGCGGCGTTTCGGGGGCGACCTCCTCGGGGGCTTCCTCGGCCGGCTTGACCGGCGGGGGAGGGGGCGGCGGGGCGACCTCGACCGGGGCCGGGGTCGCATCCTTGACCGGCACGCCCGACACCTCGGCCAGCGGCGCGGTCGAGACCGCGTCCGCCGGCTTGCCGGTGTCCAGGGCGCCGCGCAGGCCCAGCACGAAGCCCACGACGCTGATCGCCGACAGCAGGACCACCACCAGCGGCAGCGGCATGGGACGTTCGAGCGTGGTCATCGCGCTAGTCTACTCCCCCCGGTCGCCCGCCGTCACGCCTCGGTCTTGGCCTTGGCCGGCGCCTTCTTGGCGGCCGGCTTCTTGGCCGCCGTGGTCTTGGCGGCGGCCTTCTTCGGCTTGGCCTCGGCGGCTTCGCCTTCCGCTTTCGCGGCTTTTGCCTTGGCCGGAGCCTTCTTCGGCGCGGCGGCCTTCTTGGCCGGCTTCTTGCCGCCGCCCTTGGCGACGCGCTCGGCCAGCAGGGTCACCGCTTCGGCCAGGGTCAGGGCCGCGGGATCCGCGCCCTTGGGCACGTTGGCGTTGGTGTCGCCGTGTTTGATGTACGGACCAAAGCGGCCCGACAGCACGCGCACCGGCTTGCCGTCCTCGGGGTGATTGCCCAGCTCCGCCAGCGCCGCGGCGGCCGCGCGCTGCGGACGCCCGCCGCCGGCCCGCTTGTCGGCCAGGATGGCGACGGCGCGGTTGAGGCCGACGTCGAACACCTCGTCGGCGTTTTCCAGGTTGGCGTAGGTGCCGTCGTGCAGCACGAACGGTCCGAAGCGCCCCAGGCCCGCCGTGATCGGCTTGCCGTCGTCGGGGTGCATGCCGACCTCGCGGGGCAGGGACAGCAGGCGCAGGGCCTTCTCCAGGTCCAGCGCGGCCGGGGTCCAGCCCTTGGGCAGGGACGAGCGCTTGGGCTTCTCGCCCTCGGCCGCCACCTCTTCCACATAGGGGCCAAAGCGGCCATTCTTCAGCCACACGGCGCGGCCGGTGGCGGGGTTGATCCCCAGTTCCTTGTCGGCGCTCTCGGCCTCGCCGTCGCCCTCGGCCACGCCCAGCTGGCGGGTGTAGCGGCACTCCGGATAGTTCGAGCAGCCGATGAAGGCGCCGAACTTGCCGGTCTTCAGCGACAGCATGCCAGAGCCGCAGGTCGGGCACAGGCGCGGGTTCGTACCATCGCCTTTGTCGGGGAAGATGTGCGGGCCCAGCGCGTCGTTCAGCGCGTCGAGCACGTTGGTGGTGCGCAGTTCGGCGATCTCGCCGACGGCGGCGTGGAAGTCCTTCCAGAACTCGCGCAGGAATTCCTTCCAGTCGAGCTTGCCGTCGGAAACGAGGTCGAGGCGCTCTTCCAGGGCCGCGGTGAAGTCGTACTCGACGTAGCGGCGGAAGAACTGCTCGAGGAAGGCGGTGACCAGGCGGCCCTTGTCTTCGGGGATGAAGCGCTGCTTCTCCATCCGCACGTACTCGCGGTCGCGCAGCACGCCCAGCACCGAGGCGTAGGTCGACGGCCGGCCGATGCCCAGCTCTTCCATCTTCTTGACGAGGCTGGCTTCCGAATAGCGCGGCGGCGGTTCGGTGAAGTGCTGGTCGGCCCGGGCCTCGATGACCTTGGCGGCGGCGCCCTCGACGATGGCCGGCAGGCGGGCGCTGTCTTCGCCCTCCTCGTCGTCACGGCCTTCCTCGTAGACGGCCAGATAGCCGGGGAACAGCACCACTTGGCCGGTGGCGCGCAGGCCGGTGCGGCCGTCGTGGCTTTCCAGGTCGACGGTGGTGCGCTCGATGCGGGCGCTTTCCATCTGCGAGGCGATGGTGCGCTTCCAGATCAGCTCGTACAGGCGGCCCAGGTCCGGATCCAGGCGCAGCGAGCCGGGGTTGCGGCGCATGCTGGTCGGGCGGATGGCTTCGTGGGCCTCCTGGGCGTTCTTGGCCTTCGACTTGTAGATGCGCGGGGCGTCCGGCACGTAGTCCTTGCCGTAGACGGCGCCGATCACCTCGCGGGCGTCGGCGATGCCTTCCGGCGCGATCGAGACGCCGTCGGTACGCATGTAGGTGATGAGACCCACGGTCTCGCCGCCGATGTCGATGCCTTCGTACAGCTTCTGGGCGGCCTGCATGGTGCGCTGGGCGCTGAAGCCCAGCTTGCGGGCGGCTTCCTGCTGCAGGGTCGAGGTGGTGAAGGGCGGGGCGGGCGAGCGCTTGCCGGGTTTCTTCTCGACGGCCTCGACCTTGAAGGTCGCGGACTGCACGGCGGCCTTGGCGGCCAGGGCCGAGGTTTCGTTGCCGAGGTCGAACTTGGTGAGCTTCTTGCCGTCGTGCTTGACCAGGCGCGCCAGGAACGGATCGCTGCCGGCCGAGACGTCGGCGTCGACGGTCCAGTATTCCTGGGTCTTGAAGCGCTCGATCTCGATCTCGCGGTCGACGACCAGGCGCAGGGCCACCGACTGCACGCGGCCGGCCGAGCGCGAACCGGGCAGCTTGCGCCACAGCACGGGCGACAGGGTGAAGCCCACCAGATAGTCGAGGGCGCGGCGGGCCAGGTAGGCCTCGACCAGCTCCATGTCGAGGTCGCGCGGCGCGCGCATGGCCTCGGTCACGGCGGCCTTGGTGATGGCGTTGAAGGTGACGCGCTGGATCTGCTTGTCCTTCAGCGCCTTCTTCTTGTTCAGCACCTCGAGCACGTGCCAGCTGATCGCTTCCCCTTCGCGATCCGGGTCGGTGGCGAGGATCAGGCGGTCGGCCCCCTTCAGCGCATCGACGATGTCGGAGATGCGTTTGGACGACTTGGCGTCGACCTCCCAGCTCATGGCGAAGTCGTTGTCGGGCTCCACCGATCCGTCCTTCGACGGCAGGTCGCGGATATGCCCGTAGGAGGCCAGAACCGTGTAGTCGGACCCGAGGTACTTGTTGATGGTCTTGGCCTTGGCCGGGCTCTCGACGACGACGACGTTCATTACGACTCTGGGCTAGGGGAGGTGGATCGCCTTCCGGGCGAACCAGGGGGCGAGCGCCGGAAAGTGGGGGCGAGCCTATGACAATGTCAACGGCGGCTGTGCGAACCTTCGCAATTGCCGAGCATTCGCCTGTCGACCTCTCTCTTTAGAGAGAGTGGTGTCGAACGTCAGGCCGTTCCGGATTTGCGTGGGCGGCCGCCCTTGGCGCCATTGGCCCGCGCCGCCGTGCTCTTGGCGGCCGATGTGGCCCGTCCGGCGATCCTGGCCATGTGCGCCTTGGTTCCGAAAATCCCGGCGGCCAGCCCCGGGATCGACAGGTCGACGTCCAGGCCCTGCCAATGCAGCCCGTATCCGCCAGGGCTGACGAGGACCATTGCGAGTTCCTCTTCGGTGGCGGTTTCGAGGCCCTGGCCGAGGCGCGCGGGAAAGGCGAATGCAGCGCCGCTGGTCAGTTCGACCTCGATGCGGCCGCTCACGCGATCATATCGCGCCGATCGTGCCCGGGGCTCGGTCTTGGTTTGCTTTTCGCCAAGGGCCAGTGCGGCGTCCATCTCGACATCGGTAAGATCAGCCATGGATATCCCTCCATCGCGCCAGCAGGGCGTCACGGTGTTCGACGACGATCGCCATGGCGCGGCGAATCTCCGCACGCGTCATGGCTTGGGCTCTGACGAGTTCGGGTGCGTCGCCATGTCCGACCAGATCGATTTTGGCCTCGCCGTCTCCGAACACGTGGACGTGCGCCGGCTCATGATCGTTGGTGAAGATCACCACCCGCAGCCCCTGCGTTCGAAGGACGGTTATCATTTTAACCCAACTCGATGGGTTTTTGAAGCCGCTGCTGAGGCCTCAGGTGGAGCGAAGGCGCATAGCGCCGGCGCCTCGGCCGCCTGGGACGTCAGCGCCAGCTGTTGATAGCGTTCGGTCTGGGTTCCTTGTGGAAGATAGGTGACCACCCGGGTCGGACCGTCGCCCTCGCGCACGACCAGTTTGTAGGGCGTGGCGGCGTCGCCACCGCGGCCCTCGCGGCGCTCGACGATGACCATGCCGTTGCGCAGTCCGGCGCGATAGGCGCCGCTGTCCTCGCGCAGATCGGCGACGGTCATGGTTCCCTTGTCGTCGGTTTGGGGCTCGAAGCCGCGATCGAAGATCGGAGCGCTTACATCGGTCACCGTGGCGCAGGGCAGGAAGGCGTCGGCGGGCAGGCGGATCGGCTGGCCCCGGTCGATGTGGGCCTCGATGTCGGCCGTGACGTCCAGCCCGTGAACCTTGGCGGTTTCGACGAAGGCGCGGACCATCGTGGCCTTGGGGTCGCGGTCGCGCGCCCGGGCCTGGTCACGCAGCACGGCGTCCAGGCTTGATCCGGCTCGCCGCAACTGCATGTCCCAGATCGCCGCCAGCAGGGCGCCGCGCTGATAGGCCAGCTTGTCGGCGTACGGGTCGGTCCAGAACTTGCCGGCCGCCTCGTCGCCAGGCATGGCGATGGCGGGCGACGTCGCGTAGTCCCGAAGGGTTTCGTTCCAGGCGGCGACGAAGGCCTGGGGCGTGAACTGGCGCTCGCGCGCCATCAGCCGGCGGGCGTAGAAGTCGGTGAAGCCCTCGCTGAACCAATAGCCGCGCGGGCCCAACGTCTTGCCCAGGCGGCCGGGATTCCAGGCATGGAAGATTTCGTGGGCCAGCAGCACCCGCATGT
Source organism: Caulobacter sp. FG7 (assembly GCF_057808875.1). NCBI lineage: Bacteria > Pseudomonadati > Pseudomonadota > Alphaproteobacteria > Caulobacterales > Caulobacteraceae > Caulobacter > Caulobacter sp. FG7. The sequence continues at coordinate 9,575 of NZ_JBMDIW010000024.1, read as the reverse complement.
CGTCCAGGGTCATGTTCGCCGTCGCGGTCATGGCGAAGGCCTGATGCTTGCCCGTGCCGTGGAACGACGCGCCGCTTTGGGGAGCGAGGCTCTGGGCGGTGACCAGGAACGGCCGCTTCTGGTCGTCGCCGAAGAAGCCGCGTTCGGCCCGCAGGATCGCTTCCAGGGCGCCGCTCAGCTCAGCATCGGTGAAGGCGTAGGCCCCGCGGATGGCCAACCGCACCGGGCCGGCGCGGATGATGCGCAGGTCGCGGCCGCCGATCAGCACGCTCTGGCGCGCGTCCTCGGCCCAACCGGCGTCCTCAAGATTGCTGGCCAGCTTGAAGTCCTTGGGCCAGCCCTTTCCCCACCTGAAGGAGGTCGCGCCGTCCTCGCGTCCGTCCACCGTGATCAGCGCGCTCACCCCGTCGACATAGAACCACGAGGGCCGGATCCAGGGCTCGCTGGGATAGCTGTCGGACTGGGCGGGTTCGCCCTTCAGGGTGTTGTTGACCCTGTAGCGCAGCACCAGCCTGCGCCCGGGCCTGGACCGCACGATCCGCGCCTTGGGCGTGTCCCCGGCGACGGAATCCGCGCCCTCGACCGTCAGGTCGGACAGGTTGCGCCAGACGCCGCTGCGGCCCATCCAGTTGTCGGGCAGGGACAGCTTGGTCTCGCCGTCGGCGTCGGCCTTGAAGGCGGCGGTGATCTCCAGCGCCGTCAGGTCGCCGTCCTTCATCACCGGCGAGACGACATAAGCGACGGGATCCGGGGCGACGGGCTCGGGCTTGGGGGCGGCCCATGCGGGCGCGGCCAGCAAGGCCAGGATCAGCGCCGTCGCGACGCTCAGGGTCTTGGAAGTCAACGCAACGCCCCCTCAGACGCCGGCAACCAGGCCTCCGGGCAGCAGTTCGGCCCGATCGGCCAGGGCAAGCTCCACCAGAGCGGCCATTACCGCCGAAGTCGGCGCTTTTACGGCCCGGACCAGTTCATCGCGCGAGACCGGCGTCGGCGACAGCAGCGCCGCCACGCGCTCGCGCAGGGCGTCGTGGTCCAGGTCGTCGGCGGCCTCGTCCGGGTCCCAGGCCCGGTCGCGCTCGCGCATCGACGGCGAGGCGGATAGCGAGCGCAGCACGTCCTCGACGCCCTCGCACAGGATCGCGCCCTGGCGGATCAGGTCGTTGGGGCCCTTGGCGCGCGGATCGAGCGGCGAGCCGGGCACGGCGAACACGTCGCGGCCCTGTTCGGCGGCGAGGCGTGCGGTGATCAGCGAGCCCGACTTGAGCTCGGCCTCGACCACCACCACGCCCAGCGACAGGCCCGAGATGATGCGGTTGCGACGGGGGAAGTCCTTGGCCTGGGCGCGGCGCAGGGGCGCGCTTTCGGAAACGACGCAGCCGTGCTCGGCGATGCGGGCGTGCAAGGACGCGTGCTCGGGCGGATAGATGTCGGCGATGCCGCCGCCCAGCACCGCGATGGTGCCGGTCGACAGCGAGCCCTCGTGCGCCGCGCCGTCGACGCCGCGGGCCAGGCCCGAGACCACCACGTGGCCGTGCTGGCCCAGTTCCGCCGCCAGTTGCCGGGCGAAGCGCTGGCCGGCGGCCGAGGCGATGCGGGCGCCGACGATGGCGACGCTGGGCTGGGGCAGCAGCTCGTAGTGACCCAGGGCCCAGATCACCGGCGGCGGCGGATCCAGCGTGGCCAGGCGATGGGGAAAGTCGGGTTCGCAGGCGCAGATCAGGCGGGCGCCCAGCTTCGCGCCATCGTCCAGCTCGCGCAGGATTTCGTCGGTCGGGGGCGGCCTCAGCGGGGCCGCGCGGCCTGCCCGGCGGGCCAGGTCGGGCAGGGCGATCAGCGCTCGCTCGGGCGAGCCGAAGCGCTGGAGAAGGTGCTCGAAGGCGACGGGGCCGACCGTCTCGGTGCGCGCCAGGCGAAGCCAGGCCAGGCGTTCCTGATCCGAGAGGCCCCGGGTCATCAGGCTTCGGGAGGCGGCGCTTCCGCCGTCTTCTTCTTGCCGATCTTCGGCTCTTCGCCCTTCAGCAGGCGGGCGATGTTGTCCTTGTGGCGGATGTAGATCAGCACGGCCATGAACAGGCACAGGGCCATGATCGGGTAAGGGCGGTCAGTGGCCAGGGCGAAGGGCGCGGCGAGGGCGGCGGCGGTCAGGGCGGCCAGAGAGCTGATGCGGAAAAGGGCGGCCATGGCCAGCCAGGTCGCCGCGGCGAGCAGGCCCACGGGCCAGGCCGCCGCCAGCAGCACGCCGTAGAAGGTGGCCACGCCCTTGCCGCCGTTGAACTTCAGCCAGACCGGGAAGATGTGGCCGGCGAAGGCCGCGCCGCCGGCCAGGGCGACCACCAGCGGATTGCCGTGGCTCAGCAGGTGGGCCAGGCCCACGGCCGCCGCGCCCTTGCCGCCGTCGCCCAGCAGGGTGATGGCCGCCAGGTCCTTGCGGCCCGAACGCAGCACATTGGTCGCGCCGATGTTGCCCGAACCGATCTTGCGGATGTCGCCGGCCCCGCCCAGGCGCGTGGCGATCAGGCCGAACGGGATCGAGCCCAGCAGATAGCCCCCGATCACGGCGATCGCGAGGGTCAGATAGGCGACGGGGGCGAGGCTTTCCAAGAAATGCTACCTTTGCGCGAGCGAAACATGGCCAAGCTTGGCTGGTGAGGCAAGCCTGTTTTCGCTTCTTATAACCGCTTCGCGCGCCGGTTCATGCTTCCGTTTCCGTCAGCCTTTCCGCCGGCTGCGCCTTGGGCGCGGCCGGCGAAGAAAGCGCTAGGGCTCGATATACATGCCGACGAGGTCGAAGCGGGCGGCGACCGTCGAGCACGAGACGTTGTCGGCGGTGAACCGCAGGATCACTTCGCGGCCCTGGGCCTGGGCCGTCAGCGCCATCGACAGCATGGCGTCGCGGTTGGGATCGGTGGGGGTCAGCACGCCGGCGACGCCGGTCTTCAGGAAGAAGTAGAGGTGCCCGCCATCGCCGGAGAAGATGCGCTCCACCTTGGACTGGCACTGGGTGACAGCCGACGCTGTGGCTGGGATGGCCAGAGCCAGGATGCTCGCGGTAAGGGCCGCGATCGTCCGACTGATCATGTCGTGTTCCTTGTTGATTGCGCCCGAAAGGCTTCAGGCCTTTCGACTTGGTCGCTTGGCGAGTTGCTCGGCGCTCAAAACCCTGGCGCGATTCGCTTGGTCAAGCTTGGCTTCGGCGGCGAACGCCTCTGGGCCTTCGTCGTCGATCGCTTCGCGCAGCCCGTGCTTTCGTTTTCGGAAGTTCGGCTTGGGCGCCGTGGCGGGCGTGTTCTAATGGACGGGCCATGAAGGATCCGCGCTACGCCCGTCTGATTCCCATTCTCGTCGCTGCCGTGCTCGGCGTCGGCGGGGCGCTCGCCCTGGCGCATTTCGTCGGCAAGCCGGCGTCCGGCGACAAGCCCGCGCCGGCGCCCGCGGCCAAGGTCGCGCCCGCGAAGCCGGAAAAGCCCGTCGAACCGGTCGCGTCCACGACCTTCCTGCTGTCGATCCAGGGGATAGCGCTCGGGCCGGACGACTATGTCGACGCCTTCGGGCTGAAGCTCTCCGGGGCCAAGGTGCTCAAGGTCTGCAAGACGCCGGTGGGATGGTCGCTGACCGCCGCGCGCGGCGGCGCGGGCCTGGACGGCCAGGCCTCGGTCGGCGCAGCCTTCCTCGACCGCGACCACATCGGCGACCTGCGGGGCCTGGCCCTGGTCGAGGTCGCGACCGGCGACGCCTCGACCGTCGGCGTGTCGGGCACGGCCCAGGTCGGCGTCTATGGCGACATGGGGGAGGCCCGACAGATCAAGCTTGGCCCCGCCCGCGTCGCCCTGGTCCCGGCAGACGCCTGTCCCGCCTGACGGGCGTCCGGCCCTCGATCGCGATCAGCTATCCAGATAGACGCCGACAATGTCGTAACGCGCGCCCTGGCAGCTCACGCCGTCGGCTTCGTAGCGGACGATGAAGTTGCGGCTGGTGGTCATGGCGGTCATCGCCATGGCCAGCATACTCTCGCGATTGGGGTTGCTCGAGGCGATTACCGCCGAGCCCGAGACGCTGTCGGCGGTCAGGTAGTTGATCCAGAGATTGCCGTCGGAGCCGGCCCAGATCTGCACCACCTTGGCCGTGCAATGGGTAACGGCCGAGGCGCTCTGGGGCGCGGCGACGACGGCGGCGGCGATCATCGCCGCCGGAAGCAGGGTCTTCATCTCGAACTCTCTTGCAGGAAATCGCGGGGCGAAGGCGATCGTGCAGAGCACGCCTCGACGAAAACGCTTTTCGGCGCAGCCCCAGGTTACGCCCACAACCTAAGGGGGCTGCGCGTGATTCAACCAGAGGGTTTCCTGGCCTCAGCCCTCGGCACGGTGGACGATCCGGCCGTCGACGATCGTCATCAGCACCTGGCCCTGCAGCCTGCGGCCGTCGAACGGCGAGTTCTTCGACTTGGAGAGCAGCTTGGCGGCGTCGACGATGATCGGGGCGTCCAGGTCGCACAGCACCAGGTCGGCCGGAGCCCCCGGCGCGATGCGGCCGGTCTGCAGGCCCAGCAGGGACGCCGGGGCCAGGGTCACCGCGCGGATCAGGTCGATCAGGGCCAAGCGCTCGTCGTGATAGAGGCCCAGCAGCGCCGGCAGCAGGGTCTCCAGGCCCACAGCGCCGGGCGCGGCCTGGTCGAACGGCAGGCGCTTGTCCTCGGCCGGGGCCGGGGCATGGGCCGAGACGACGATGTCGATCAGGCCGTCGGCGAGAGCCTCGATCAGGGCCTGGCGATCGTCCTCGCCGCGCAGGGGCGGGGTCAGCTTGGCGAAGCTGCGATAGTCGCCGATGTCCAGCTCGTTGAAGCACAGGTGGTTGATCGACACGCTGGCGTGGATCCGAAGGCCCTTCTTCTTGGCGCGGCCCAGGGTCTCCAGCGCCTGGGCGCTGGTCAGCTGGTCGACCAGCAGGCGTCCGCCCGTGGCTTCCAGAAGCGCGACGTCGCGCTCCAGCAAGATCCGTTCGGCCATCGGCGAGATCGACGGCAGGCCCATCCGAGCGGCGAACTCGCCGCCGGTCGCCGCCCCGCCCTTGGCCAGCCACGGGTCGAGCGGGCGGTGGGCCAGGATGGTGTCGAAGCCCTTGGCGTAGGAGAGCAGGCGCTGGAACACCTTGCTGTCGGCGATCGGCTTGTCGGCGTCGGTGACGTAGACGCAGCCGGCCTCGCGCATCAGGCCGATCTCGGCCATCTCCTCGCCGCGCAGGCCCTTGGTGGCCGCGCCGGCGCACAGGATGCGGGCGGTGTCGATGTCGCGGGCGCGGCGCAGCAGGAAGTCGACCGTGCTGGGATCGTCGACCGCCGGATCGGTGTCGGGCTGGACGACGAAGCTGGTCACCCCGCCGGCCGCGGCCGCGCGCGCGGCGCTGGCCAGGGTTTCCTTGGTCTCCGCGCCCGGCTCGCCGGTCTTGACCCGCAGGTCGATCAGGCCCGGCGCCAGCATGGCGCCGCCGCAGTCGACGACGCGCACGCCCTTGGACAGCTTGCCGAACTCGCGGCCCTTGGCCACGTCGGCGATGACGCCTTCGGAGACGATGACGCCGCCGGGGCCGTCATAGCCGCTTTCCGGGTCCACGAGACGGGCGTTGACGAAGGCGAGCGGCTGGGGCGCGGTCATCGGCCTTCCTCCTCGAGACGGTGGGCGAGGGCGGCGAGCACGGCCATGCGGGCGGCGACACCCATCTCGACCTGGTCCTGGATCAGGCTGACGACCGGATCGTCGGCGACGTCGCTGTCGATCTCGACACCGCGGTTCATCGGGCCAGGGTGCATGACCTTGGCCCCCGGCGCGGCGCGCGACAGCTTCTCGCGGTCCAGGCCATAGAAGCGGAAGTATTCGCGGGTCGAGGGCACGAAACCGCCCTGCATCCGCTCCAATTGCAGGCGCAGCATCATCACCACGTCGACGCCGGCCAGGCCCGACTTCATGTCGTGGTGCACGGTCACGCCCCAGCGCTCGGCCTGGGCCGGCATCAGGGTGGGCGGACCCACTAGGCGCACGCTGGCGCCCAGGATCTGCAGCAGGGCGACGTTCGAGCGCGCCACGCGGCTGTGCAGCACGTCGCCGCAGATGGCCACCGTCAGGCCCGAGACGCGGCCGAAGGCGCGGCGGATCGACAGGGCGTCGAGCAGGGCCTGGGTCGGGTGCTCGTGCTGGCCGTCGCCGGCGTTGACGACGCTGCCGCTGACCTTCTGGCTGAGCAGGCTGGCGGCCCCCGACGAGGCGTGGCGCACCACCAGCAGGTCGGGCCGCATGGCGTTCAGCGTCACGGCCGTGTCGATCAGGGTCTCGCCCTTGGCCACCGACGAGGTCTTGGGGTTCATGTTGACGACGTCGGCGCCCAGCCGCTTGCCGGCCAGCTCGAACGAGCTCTGGGTGCGGGTGCTGTTCTCGAAGAACAGGTTCATCAGCGTCCGTCCCTTGAGCAGGTCGAGGGACTTGGACGTCTGCCGGTTCAGCGCCACGAAGGCGTCGGCCAGGTCCAGGAGATCGGCCGCCTGGGGCGCGTTGAGATCGCCCGCCGAAAGGAAGTGCCGCTTGGGGAACGAGAAGAGGCGCTTGCGGATCGTTTCGATCGCCGCGCTCGGATCATGGGCTGAAGCCGTCATGAGCCCGCGTCATAGGCGGCTTTGGGCGGGAAGGGAAGGACCCCCTCAGTCGCTTCGCGACAGCTCCCCCAGAGGGGGAGCATCTCAGCGCTCAGATCCTCCCCCTCTGGGGGAGGTGGCCCGGAGGGCCGGAGGGGGGTTACTCCCCCCGGATCCCCCGCATCCGCTCCAGCGCGCCCTGCAGGATCCAGCCGGCGGCCATCTTGTCGACGACCTCGCCGCGGCGCTTGCGGTTGACGTCGTGCTCGTCGATCAGCACGCGGGTCACGGCCGCCGTCGACAGGCGTTCGTCCCAGAAGGTGATGGTGAGGTCCGGGCGCAGGCGCAGCAGGTTGCGGGCCAGGGCGCGGTTGGACTGGCAGCGCACGCCCTCGGTGCCGTCCATGTTCACCGGCAGGCCGATGACGATGCCGGCCACCTTGCGGTAGTCGATGATGTCGAACAGGGCCGCGGCGTCCTGGGTGAACTTGGTCTTGTGGATCACGGTCAGCGGGCTGGCGACGGTCAGGGTCACGTCGGACACGGCCACGCCGATGGTCTTCTCGCCGGGGTCCAGGCCGATGACCGGCTTGTAGTCGGGAATGGCGGCGGCGAATTGTTCGATGTCGAGAACGGGCATGGCCGGCTTCTAGCGCTTCGCGGGCTCTCAGGCGAGGAAAAGCCCGCCGCGCGAGCCGTCGGGCTTGTCAAAGACGAGGCTAGGCGGGTAACCCACCCCTCTACCGTCGGAAATTTCCGACTGACGTCACTACTGCTTGGAGAAGGCCCCATGGCCATCGACGCCGCGACCGTCCGCAAGGTCGCCCGGCTCGCCCGCATCGCCGAACCCGAAGAGCGCATCGAAGCTCTGACGCAGGAGCTCAACGGGATCATGACGTGGATCGAGCAGCTGGCCGAGGTCGACACCGACGGCGCCGAGCCGCTGACCAGCGTCGTGGCCGCCGGCCTGCCGCTGCGCGACGACGTCGTCACCATGGGCGGCGAGCCGCAGGTGGTGACCGGCAATGCGCCCAAGACCGTCTCCAACTTCTTCGTCGTGCCCAAGGTGGTCGAATAATGAGCGCGCTTACCAAGCTCACCCTCAAGGGCGCCATCGACGGCCTGGCCGCCAAGGACTTCACCTCGGTCGAACTGACCCGCGCCCACATCGACGCCATCGAAGGCGCGCGCGGCCTCAACGCCTACATCCTGGAGACCCCGGAGCAGGCGCTGGAGATGGCCGCCGCTTCGGACGCCCGCCGCGCCAAGGGCGAGGCCGGTCCGCTGGACGGCGCGCCGCTGGGCGTGAAGGACCTCTTCTGCACCAAGGGTGTGCGCACCACGGCCTGCTCGAAGATCCTCGAGAACTTCGTCCCGGCCTATGAGTCGACCGTGACGTCGAACCTGTGGCGCGACGGCGCGGTGATGCTGGGCAAGCTGAACCTCGACCAGTTCGCCATGGGCTCGTCGAACGAGACCTCCTACTTCGGCCCGGTCACTAACCCCTGGCGCGCCAAGGACAGCAACAAGGCCCTGACCCCAGGCGGCAGCTCGGGCGGCAGCGCCGCGGCCGTCGCCGCCGACCTGTGCCTGGGCGCCACCGCCACCGACACCGGCGGCTCGATCCGTCAGCCGGCCGCCTTCACCGGCACCGTCGGCATCAAGCCGACCTACGGCCGTTGCTCGCGCTGGGGCGTCGTCGCCTTCGCCAGCTCCCTGGACCAGGCCGGCCCGATCGCCAAGACCGTCGAGGACGCGGCCCTGCTGCTGAACTCGATGTCGGGCCACGACGAGAAAGACTCCACCAGCCTCGACATCGCCACGCCGGACTTCACCCAGTTCGTCGGCAAGTCGGTCAAGGGCCTGCGGATCGGCGTGCCGAAGGAATACCGCGTCGACGGCATGCCGGCCGAGATCCAGAAGCTGTGGGACGACGGCGTCGCCTGGCTGAAGGAAGCCGGCTGCGAGATCGTCGAGATCAGCCTGCCGCACACCAAGTACGCCCTGCCGGCCTACTACATCGTCGCGCCGGCCGAGGCCTCGTCGAACCTCGCCCGCTATGACGGCATGCGCTACGGCCTGCGCGAAGACGGCGCCAACCTCGCCGAGATCTACGAGAACACGCGGGCTTCGGGCTTCGGCGACGAGGTCAAGCGCCGCATCCTGATCGGCACCTACGTGCTGTCGGCCGGCTACTACGACGCCTACTACCTGAAGGCGCTCAAGGTTCGCCGCCGCATCGCCGAGGACTTCGACAACGCCTGGACCAAGGTCGACGCCATCCTCACCCCGACCGCGCCCTCGGCGGCGTTCGGCCTGGGCGAGAACTCCAGCGACCCGATCGCCATGTATCTGAACGACGTCTTCACGGTGACCACCAACCTGGCGGGCCTGCCGGGCCTGTCCCTGCCGGCCGGCCTCGACGCCAACGGCCTGCCGCTGGGTCTGCAGATCATCGGCAAGCCGCTGGACGAAGGCACGGTGTTCTCGGTGGCCGGCGCCATCGAGAAGGCCGCGGGCTTCACGGCCAAGGCCGACAAGTGGTGGTGATGTGAATGCGTGAAACCTCTCCTTCGACAGGCTCAGGATGAGGTTTCATTGCAGGCGTCGAACTTGATCCTCACCCTGAGCTTGTCGAAGGGCGGGGATCACGCGCGAGAAAAAGGGCGGCTCCAGCGATGGAGCCGCCCTTCGTCTTTTCAGGCCCTTACTGGGGCGTATTGGGCGTCACCGGAACCACCGGAACCGGAGCAGGCGCCGGGGTGGGGGCGGGCACGGCCAGCGGAGCCGGTTCGGCGACGATCGCGGCCGGGGCGGCGGGCGCCGGAGCCGGCGTCGGGGCCGGAACAGTGGCGCTGACGTTGCTCGACGCCTCTTCGGCCGAGGGCGCGCTTTCGACCGCGGCGGGGCGGGCGGCGCGACGGGCGGCCGGGCGCGGTTCGGCGCGGGCCACCTC
>NZ_JBMDIW010000023.1:0-85015 GCF_057808875.1 Caulobacter sp. FG7 | reverse complement strand
CGAGGCCATGAAGATGCAGAACATCCTGCGCGCCGAGCGCGACGCCGTCGTCAAGACTGTCAACGCCAAGCCCGGCGACCCCGTCGCCGCCGACCAGGTCCTCGTGGAGTTCCTGTGAGCGTTCCCGACCTCGCCATCCCCGGTCCACGGACAAAGGCCGCGCTCGCGCTGGCCGAACGCCGCCGCCGGGCCCAGACGACCGTTCGCAAGGGAGTTTCGATGCCTGCCGCCCAGACCGCCGTCGCCCATAATGCCCCGCGCTTCTCGGTGCGCTCGTCCGAACTGCCGATCGGCGACGTCGCCGAGCAGCTGGGCCTGACACTGCGCGCCATTCGTCACTACGAGGAGATGGGCCTGATCGCCTGCGGGCGCGGCCCCAAGAACGTCCGAACCCTGGGGACCTCGGCCCGCGCGCGGCTGGCGGCCATCGCCGACCTCAAGGCGCTGGGCCTGCCAATCTCGGAGATCGTCGACCTGCTGGGTCCGAACGGGGCTTGTCCGGATCGGCTGAAGACACGGCTGCGGGCGCAGTTGGAGGCGCTGGACGCGCGGAGGAGCGCGATCGCGGGGTATCTAGTTTCCCTCTCCCAGAGGGAGAGGGAGGGGCCCGCGCAGCGCGCGGGAGGGTGAGGGGTTACACCGCTCACCGTCTACCCACGGCATTCATTCAGGGCGTGATGATGGGAACGCCGACTTTGAAACCCCTCAACCCTCCCATGCTTCGTATGGGCCCCTCCCTCTGGGAGAGGTTCTTCTTCTACCCCCGCACCAACTCCCGCATCGCCTTGTCCAGCCCGTCGATGGTCAGCGGGAACATGCGATCGTTCATCAGCTGCTTCATGACGCCGATCGACTGGGTGTAGTCCCAGTGGCGCTCGGGCGTCGGATTGAGCCAGACGCAGCTCTGGTAGATGTCGGTGACCCGGCTCATCCAGATGGCGCCCGGCTCCTCGTTCCAGTGCTCGACGCTGCCGCCCGGATAGGTGATCTCGTACGGGCTCATGGTCGCGTCGCCGACGAAGATCACCTTGTAGTCGGCCGGGAACTTGTGGAGCACCTCCCAGGTCGGGACCTTCTCGGTGTGCCGGCGCTTGTTGTCCTTCCACACGCCCTCGTAGAGGCAGTTGTGGAAGTAGTAGAACTCCAGGTTCTTGAACTCAGTCTTGGCGGCCGAGAACAGCTCCTCGCAGAGCTTGATGTGGCCGTCCATCGAGCCGCCGATGTCGAAGAAGATCAGCACCTTGATGGCGTTGCGGCGCTCGGGGCGCAGCTGGATGTCGAGATAACCCTTCTCCGCCGTGCCGCGGATGGTGCCGGGCAGATCGAGCTCCTCGGCAGCCCCGGTGCGGGCGAACTTCCGCAGCCGCCGTAGCGCCACCTTGATGTTGCGGGTGCCCAGTTCGACGCTGTCGTCGAGGTTCTTGTATTCGCGCTTGTCCCAGACCTTCACGGCCCGGCCGTGGCGGCCCTTGTCCTGGCCGATGCGCACGCCTTCGGGATTGTAGCCGTTGTTGCCGAACGGCGAGGTTCCGCCCGAGCCGATCCACTTGTTGCCGCCCTGGTGGCGCTCCTTCTGCTCGGCCAGGCGTTCGCGCAACGTCTCCATCAGCTTCTCGAAGCCGCCCAGGGCCTCGATCTGGGCCTTCTCCTCGTCGGTGAGGAACTTCTCGGTCAGAGCCTTCAGCCATTCCTCAGGAATATCGGCCGTGATCCCCTCGCCCACCGTCTCCAGACCCTTGAAGACGTGGCCGAACACGCGGTCGAACTTGTCGAGGTTCTTCTCGTCCTTCACCAGGCTGGCGCGCGACAGGAAGTAGAAGTCGTCGATCGAGCGATCGATCACGCCCTTGTCCAGCGCCTCCATCAGAAGGAGGTACTCGCGCAGGGACACCGGCACCTTGGCCTGGCGCAGTTCGGAGAAGAAACGAAGGAACATCGGCCGGGTCTCGAGGGTCTCGAACGTCTGTTTGGCAGAATGGGCCGATCCCCGACGAGACGCAATGTGGCACGCTCCAGTGCGCGGCCCTTGTCCTTCGACGGGCTCAGGATGAGGGCCATTTCAGGTTCAGCGGCTCAGCTGAGAACCTCACCCTGAGCCCGTCGAAGGGCGAGGTTCTCTCCCCCCCCCCCCGGGACTGACGAAGGACCCAAGTTATCCACTCTTTCCTTGAGCCTGAGCCTTACCGGGCGTAACCCGTGCGCCGTGTCCGATCTCGCCTCAGATCCGCGCCTGGCGCCCTCCATCGAAACCGAAGCGCCGATCTCGCCCTGGACCACACGGCTGGTCTCCCTGGCCGTCGCCAGCGCGCTCCTGATGGAGTTCATCGACTCCACGGCCCTGTCGACCGCCCTGCCGCGCCTCGCCCAGGCCTTCTCGGCCGACCCGATCCACCTGAAGCTCGCCCTGACCTCCTACATCCTGGCCCTGGCGGTGTTCACCCCGGCCAGCGGCTGGGCGGCCCAGCGCTATGGCGCGCGGCGCGTGTTCCTGATCGCCATGCTGGTGTTCCTGGCCGGCTCGGCCCTGTGCGGCCTGTCGCAGAACCTCGGCCAGCTGGTCGCCGCCCGCATCGTCCAGGGCATGGGCGGGGCGATGATGACGCCGGTGGCGCGGCTGATCGTCGTGGGCTCTACGCCCAAGGACAAGCTGATCAGCGCCATGGGCTGGTTCACCATGCCGGCCATGATCGGGCCGCTGATCGGTCCGCCGATCGCCGGCTTCGTGCTGTCGGTGGCTGACTGGCCGTGGATCTTCTACCTGAACCTGCCGATCGGCGTGGTCGGGGCCATCGCCGTGCGCCGCTTCGTGCCCAAGGGCGCGCCCGATCCGGAGGCTGGACGCTTCGACACCCAGGGCTTCGTGATGAGCGCCATCGCCCTGTCGGGCCTGATCGGCCTGGCCGAGACCGCGGGCCTTTCCCTGCTCCCGCCGCTGGTGCAGGCCCTGCTGCTGGCGGTGTCGCTAGGCGCGGGCTGGCTGTACCTCAAGCACTGCCGGGCCCAGGCCAAGCCGATCCTTGACCTCACCCTGCTGCGCTATCCGACCTTCCGCGCCAGCCTGGTGGGCGGAACCTTCGTGCGCCTGGGCATCGGCGCCAGCCCATTCCTGATGCCGCTGCTGCTGCAAGTCGCTCTCGGCTGGAGCCCGCTGAAGGCCAGCGGCGTGACCATCGCCACGGGCCTGGGCGTACTGGTCGCCCGCCCCTTCGCCGGCGCCCTGCTCAAGCGCTACGGCTTCCGCACGGCCCTGGCCGTGTTCGTGGCCGCAACGGCGCTGATGACCGCCGTGCCGGGCTTCTTCACGGCGACGACGCCGATGTGGCTGATGATCGCTCTCTTGCTGGTCGGCGGCTTCGCGCGGTCGAGCCAGTTCATCGCCGCCAACACCATCGCCTATGCCGACGTGCCCCAGCCGCGCGTGGCGGCCGCCTCGACCCTGGCGGCGGTCAGCCAGCAGGTGGGCCTTGCTTTGGGCGTCAGCTTCGGCGGCCTGATGCTGCACCTGACGCGCGGCGCGGGCGACCACGCCCTGACGCCGCAAAGCTTCGTCTGGCCGTTCGTGGCGATCGGCGTCGTGACGCTTCTGGCCCTGCCGGTCTATCTCTGGCTGGACAAGGACGCGGGGGCCAGTTTGAGCGGAAGGTAGAGAACCTCCCCCTGTGGGGGAGGCGGCCGAAGGCCGGTGGGGGGCCGTTTTCAGCTGCTGCCGTGTTGGCCGACGCAGCAACAACTCCCCCCACCGATCGCTTCGCGATCACCTCCCCCACAGGGGGAGGTTCCGTGACGATCAGGGACGCGCCGCCGCGATCCGCGCGCGGGCGATCTCGTCGGCGACCAGGTTGGCCGGACGCTTTTCGGCCAGCGACTGGTCGAGCACCTCGCCCAAGGTCAGGGCCAGGCGGTCGAGCTTGGTCGCCACCCATTGCGGATCGAAGGCGCCGCCGGCTTCCAGGGCCCGGATCTCGGCCGCCACGTTGATGATGCCGCCGCCGTTGATGACGTAGTCCGGGGCGTAGAGGATGCCGCGGTCGAACACGGTCTGGCCGATCATGGCGTCGGCCAGCTGGTTGTTGGCGCCGCCGGCGATGATCTTGACCTTCAGGCGCGGCAGGGTCGCAGCCGAGATGGCGCCGCCCAGCGCGCAGGGAGCGAAGACGTCGGCCTCGACGTCGAAGATGGCGTCGGTCGGCACGATCTCGGCGCCCGTCCTGGCGGCCACTTCGTTCAGCGCAACCTGGTTGACGTCGGCGATAATCAGCTTGGCGCCGGCGGCGTGCAGCTTTTCGGCCAGATAGGCGCCGACATGGCCGACGCCCTGGATGGCGACCTTCACGCCCGTCAGGTCACGACCCAGGGCGCGCTCGACGCACAGGCGCACGCCGCGGAACACCCCCTCGGCGGTGACAGGCGAAGGATCGCCCGAGGCGGCCGCGTGGCCTTCCAGGCCGGCGACGTAGCGGGTGGTCTTGCGGGTGCTTTCCAGGTCGGCCGGCGAGACGCCGACGTCCTCGGCCGTCCAGTACGAACCGCCCAGGCTGTCGACCGCGCGGCCGAAAGCCTCGAACAGTTCCGGCGTCTTTTGCTGACGGCTGTCGCCGATGATTACGGCCTTGCCGCCGCCGAAGTCGAGGTCGGCCATGGCGTTCTTGTACGACATGCCGCGCGACAGGCGCAGGGCGTCGGTCAGGGCCGCCTCGCTGCTGGCGTAGTCCCACATCCGGCAGCCGCCGGCGGCCGGGCCGCGCGCGGTGGAGTGGATGGCGATGATCGACTTGAGGCCGGTCTTTTCGTCGTAGAACGAGTGGACGCCTTCGTGCCCTTCGAAATCGGGCAGATCGAACAAGGTCATTGCCGTGGGCCTCGCCTCAGCATGGAAAACAGTGTGCCGGGATGTACGCCGCCCCGAGCGCCGCCGCAAGGATCACTTCATCGGCCTTTTGTCACATCGACCGACGATCGTTCATATCGCACTGCAATATGCCGGACGTTCGACTAGCGTCCGGCCGGAACGCCCTGAACTTTGACGACATTCGGCGCGGTCGGCGCGCCCGGGATCGGCGGCGCGCCCGACGGCAGGTCGGCCTGCGGATCCTTCAGGAACGCAGCCGCGTCGCGCCAGACGACTTCGGCCTGCTTGTCGACCAGCAGCAGGTGATAACCGTTGGCGTAGAAGGCCGAACGATCGTCGGGCTTCAGGCGGCGGGCGGCCTCTTTCGTCGGCTCTTCGGGAATGATCTCGTCGCGCTCGCCGTAGAAGTACGCGACCGGAACCCGCACCTTGCCCAGCGACGCCCACGCCCGCTCCATCAGGCCGACCAGGCCGTAGAGGGTGTCGGATCGCGCGCCCCAGATCATCAGCGGATCGCGGCCCATGCGCCGCAGCTCTTCCATGTTGTCGGTCGGCAGCACCTTCTGCACCAGCCATTCGGGCGGCTTGACCACCCAGCTGCGGGCGGTGTGGGCGCTGATCCAGAGGCTCGTCTTGTAGGGCAGAGGCTGGGCCGACCAGCCCCAGACGGCGGGCGCGAACAACAGGAGACTATCGGCGGCCGGCGGGTTGTCCGTGGCCATGGCCGCGATCGCGAGGCCCCCGCCCATGCTGACGCCGGCTAGCGAGACCTTGGCCCCGGGGTGGGCCTCGCGGGCCAGCGACACCAGGGTGCGGACGTCCTCGATCATCAGGTCGCTAGAGGCCCAGACGCCCCGACGCGGTGAGCGGCCAAAGCCGCGCAGATCGAGCGCGTAGGTGGCGATCCCCTGCTCCGCCCACCATGGAGCGGCGAGGTGATAGGCGTTGGAATAGTCGTTCATGCCATGCAGGCCGACCACCACATGGGTGACCTGCCCGTCCTGCGGCAGCCAGCGCTTGAGGCCGAGCTTGGCGCCGTCGAAGGCGATCATCCAGTCTTCCTGCAGCCGGGCGCCGCGCAGGCCGAGCGGTGCGAGGGCGGGGCGCTGGGTAATGGGGGCGCAGGCCGCGGCGAGGCCCGAAGCCCCGACGGTGAGGAGAAGGCTCCGACGGTTCATGCCCGCAGAATGCCCGCGACACGGCGGCGAAGATAGGGCGTCACCTCGTCCTCGAACCATGGATTGCGCTTGAGCCAGGCGGTGTTGCGCCACGAGGGATGCGGCAGGGGCAGAACGCCTTGGGCGGCGTATTCGCTCCAGGCGGCCACCGTCTCGGTCATGGAGGGCTTCATCCAATCGCCCAGCGCCCAGTCCTGGGCGTAGCCGCCGACCAGCAGGGTCAGCTCGACATTGGGCAACAGGTCCAGCAGATCCTTGCGCCACAGAGCGGCGCAGCGCGGCGGCGGCGGAAAGTCGCCGCCCTTGGGATTGGTCCCCGGAAAGCAGAAGGCCATGGCCGCCACGCCGATCTCGGGCCGGTCGTAGAAGGTGTCGCGGTCGACACCCATCCACTGGCGCAGGCGGTTGCCGGAGGGATCATTGAACGGCAGGCCGGTCTCGTGCACCAGCCTGCCCGGCGCCTGACCGCAGATCAGCAGGCGCGTCCCCTCGCCCACCCGCACCACCGGACGCGGCTGCGGGATCTCGCCGGCGCAGGCCCGGCAGGCGCGGATCTCGGAAAGCAGGACGTCGAGCGACATGGCCGGCAGTTAGGACGCCGCCGGCCGCGCGCCAAGGGGTCAGGTCGCGGCGACCTCGACCAGCACCGACACCGGAACGAACTCGGCCGTGTGCTGCACCGCCAGGCCCATGTCGACCCGCAGGACGCCCTGCCCCATATATGGCCCGTTATTGCTCATGTCGCAGACGACATAGAACGACTCCGTAGCCTTGGCGCCGATCAGGCCGCCGGCCTTCCAGATTTCGGTCAGAAAAGCCGACACCTGCGCCTGCACCGTCACGAACAGCGCCGGCGACGGCGCCTCAGTCGCCGCCCAGGCGAGGCCTGCCTCGACGCTGTCCTCGATGTGATCTACCAGCCGCCGCGCGGGCACGTAACGGAACGTTTCGCTGACCCACGACAGGGTCCGCACGCCCCAGATGACGGCGTCGTGGCCCGGGAAGCTTCGGAGCGCATTGAGCCCTCGCGCGGACAGCGCCGCGTTGTCGCCGTCGGTCAGGAAGCGCTGCGGAACGCCGCTGGCGAAGTCGGCGCGGATGCCGGCCGGCGCGGTCCAGACGCCGTCCTTGCGGTCGGTGCGCGCCCAGATGCCGGCGACGGCGCCGCCGGAAGGACGCGGGCCGCCCTCGTCGAGCAGGCGCGAGACATAGCAGGCCATGCGCGACAGCTGCGGCTCTGAGAAATAGCCAAGCGCATCGACCGTCATCTCGTCGATCTTGGCGGTCGCCCAGGCGGCCGGGGCCTCGAGGATCATCATCGCCTCGCGCTCGACCACGAAGGCCGCGGCCGTCTCCCGGGCGAAGGCCGGGACGTCGCCCTCGATCTGGTCGGGCGACAGATAGAGGATGTTGAACGGCGTCTTCTTCAGCGCGGCCAGAGCGCCGTCCAGGGCGGCCTGGGTGGTGGCGTCCCCAGGCAGGCGGACCACTACCGCCGCCTCGCCGCCGTTGGCGAAGAAGTCTGCCACTGCAAGGGTCAGGGGATAGGCTCGATCAGCCGGGCCGTAGGCGGCTTCGAAGGCCCCTTGGCCGTCGATGGCGACGGCGGCGCCCGCCGGGCCATGACCGACCCGACCGACAAAGGCCGTCACCGCCGTGGGCAGGCCCACGATCGGCTGAACCGGGGCGATCTCCTGGACGTAAACGCCCGGGGTCTTCAGTTGCGACATCGAAGCTACTCCATACTCGACGTCGCAACCTCCGATAGCCAGGCCTGACTTGGCAAGGCTTCAGGCGGCCTCGGGCGGAGCAAATGCCGCCAGCAGCGCCTCCTCGCCAGCGATCAGGGCCGCATAGGACGGCCTTGCCAGGATCGCGTCGGTATAGGCCCTGGTGCGCGGCCAGCGCGACAAGTCCAGCTTCAGGTGACGCAGGTTGGCGAAGGGGCTGGCCACGGCGATGTCGGCCAGGGTCAGGCGGTCCTCCAGCAGGAAGCCGCCAGCGTCCGGCACGATGCGCTCCAGATAGTCGAGCACCGGCGGCAGGTCCTCGGCCTCGGCCTTGGCGGCCACGGCCTCGTCGCCGGGCCGGCGCATGAAGCGCGGCGCGACGATGCGGTTGAAGAAGATCTTGCCGCCGGCCGCCACCAGGATGGTGTCGGCGTACTCCTCGAACCAGACCGCCCTGGCGCGCGCCCGCGGCTCGGCCGGGATCAGGTTCGGCTCCGGATGCAGGGCTTCCAGATAGGTGATGATCGCCGTGGAGTCCGAAATGCGGAAATCGCCATCCTGGAAGCCCGGGATCTTACGGAACGGGCTGCACTCGGCGAACTCGGGGTCGAGGGTCCCAGGCGGCGACACCCGGTTCTCCAGCTTCAGCCCCTTCTCGGCCCCGAAGGCCAGGGTCTTGCGCACATAGGGCGACAAGGACGAACCGAAGACGATCATGAGCGAGCCTCCCCTGACATATTTGGGAGGCTCATAGTTCACCGAACAGGTTTCTTTTCAAGACCCACCTTTCGGCGGGTCTTGAAGCGATCAGTCCTCGGCGTCGCCGGCCACGTCGTCGACCCCATCCTCCACGTCGTCCGGGAAGCTGGTCGGATCGCCTTCCATGGGCAGGCGCAGGCGGTAGACGCCCCGGAACTTCTCGGGATTGGCAGGCTTGTTGTGGCGCAGGATGACGATCTTGCCCTCCTTGGCCAACTCGACGGCGTCGGTGCGGATGTGGCCCAGCAGACGCTGCCAGCGCTCGGGCTGGATGGCCTTGGCCACCGACATCGGGTCGATGGACTTGCCGGCCGGCACGGCGGCCAGCTGAGAAAGGATGGTGTCTTGGATCGGGGTGGTCATCGGAAAGCCATGCCACGGTTTG
The DNA here is from genome assembly GCF_057808875.1 of Caulobacter sp. FG7. NCBI lineage: Bacteria > Pseudomonadati > Pseudomonadota > Alphaproteobacteria > Caulobacterales > Caulobacteraceae > Caulobacter > Caulobacter sp. FG7. The sequence continues at coordinate 76,114 of NZ_JBMDIW010000023.1, read as the reverse complement.
GCCTTCGACGTAAGCGGGCGGCTTGCCTCGACGCGCCGCGAGGGCTTAGCTGAGCCGCAATAACAACGAGAAAGTACGGGAGTGCAGGGCATGGACGGCGGCAACGAGATCGTCAGCGGGCCGAGACTGATCGAGGAAGGCGAGTGGGCCGGCTGGCGCACCTGGGCCGGGCTTGATCCGTTCGAGGACCAGACCGGGCCGTTCTACTTCCGCGAGGACGACGGCAAGGTGCGCTGCGCCTTCCGCGCCGAGCCGCGCCACATGAACGGCGGCGGCTTCATGCATGGCGGCTGCATGCTGACCTTCGCCGACTTCTCGTTGTTCGCCATCGCCTGGCGCGAACTCGACAACGCCAAGGCCGTCACCGTCTCGCTGAACGGCGACTTCGTCGGCCCGGCCAAGGCCGGCGACCTGGTGGAGGCGACCGGCGAGGTGGTCCGCGCCGGCGGCTCGATGATCTTCGTGCGCGGCCTGCTGTCCACCGGCGGCCAGCCGATGCTGACCTTCTCCGGCGTAATCAAGAAGATCTGGACGATGGGCGGTCCGGCCTAGAGCGGGGCGTTACGCCCCCTCGGCCAGCCGCTTGGCCTGGGCCACCCAGGCGTCGCGCTCGGCGCGGCCCTTGAGGCTCAGCAGCTTGTCGAAGCTGTCGAGCTCGTCCGCGCTCCAGGCGGCGATCTGGCTGAAGCGGGTGACGCCCAGGTCGGCCAGCGAAGCAGCCAGCTTGGGGCCGATGCCGACCAGCAGGGTCAGGTCGTCGGCCGCAGCCTTGGCGGCCTCGACCAGCGGCGCGGCGGCCTTCTCGACGGTCTCGACCGGTTCGGCCACGATCTCGGCGACAGGCTCGGGAACGGTCTCGACGACGGCCTCCACCACCTCGACCGAGGCTTCGACGATGGCCGGCGGAACTTCGGCGACAGCCTCGACGACCTCGATCGTCGCGGCGGCCACGGTCTCGACCACCGGCTCGACTTCGGCCACAACCGCCTCGACGACCTTCACCGGCGCTTCGGCCAGGGTCGGCGCCGGCTCGTCGACAACGCCGCGCGACACAGGCTCGGGCGCGATCGCGATCAGCGCTTCGAGATTGACCGCCTCGCGCCAGCGGTTTGACCACCACCACCAGGCTGCGCCCGCTGCGGCCGCGCCGCCGAACACCGCCCACAGGGGTGAGGCCGCGCCGAGCAGCACGTTGGTCGAAGGGGTTGGGGAACTTTCGGAAGACGCGGGCGGGAAGGACGAGGAAACCATGGCCGTTCACTCCGTCGATCGAGATTGTGCGGCGCAGCATAGCATGGAACGCCGTTTCGCAAGCGCAAAAATGCTACCCTTGCGTCAGCCTGCCAGCAGCATCGAGCAGGCCACGCCCGCCAACGTCATCACCGCCACCAGGGCCAGGATCGGCAACCGCATGGCGAAGGTCAGGCCGCAGGCGAGCGTCACCAGGCCCAGTGCGGCCGGATCGAGGCTGGCGAGGTCGGGCAGCGTCGCCCGGAATGGTCCCCAGGCCGCCTCATTCCCGGTCCGAAACAGCAAGTGAACGGCGAACCACAGGGCGAGGCTGGCGATCACCCCGACCACCGCCGCGCCGACCCAAGACAGCGCCGCCGCCGCCCGGGCATGACCTCGCAACCGCTCGACGAACGGCCCGCCGGCGAAGATCCACAGGAACGACGGCGCGAAGGTCGCCCAGGCCGCCATCAGCCCGCCCAGCACGGCCATCGGCCAAGCGAACGAAGGATCGGCGTCGCGCCAGGCGGCCACGAAACCGACGAAGACGAACACCAGCACCAGCGGCCCTGGCGTGGTCTCGGCCAGGCCCAAGCCGTCCAGCATCTGGTCCGGCGTCAGCCAGCCAAGTTCGCCCGACACCTGGCCCACATAGGCCAAGGCGGCATAGGCGCCGCCGAAGCTGACCACCGCCAGGCCGCTGAAGGCGGCCCCGATCCGGGCCAGAGCCGAGCCAGGCGCGAACAGGAAGGCCAGGGCCACGGGACCCAGCCAGGCGGCCAGGCAGATGAGCGCCGCCCTCCCCGCGCCCTTCAGCGGCGGGGTCTCGACATCGGCCGCGATAGGCCCGCCGCGCGCCCCCCACAGCCAGCCGCCCAGGCCGGCGACCAGGATCACCAGCGGAAACGGCGCGATGGTGAAGGTCAGGGCCAGGAAGGCGAGGATCGCCGCGACGGCGCCGGCCCGTCCGCGCGCCGCGCGTCCCGCCATCCGCAGCAGGGCCTGCAGCACCAGCGCCACCACGGCCGCCTTCAGCCCCAGTAGCACCGGCGCGGCCCAGCGCGCCTGGCCGTGGACGACATACAGCGCCGACAGGCCCAGCATGGCCAAGAGGCCCGGCAGCACGAACAGCAGCCCGGCCGCCAGGCCGCCGCGCACGCCGTGCAGCCGCCAGCCAAGCCAGGTGGCCAGCTGCTGGGCCTCGGGTCCCGGCAACAGCATGCAGAAGCTCAAGGCGTGGGCGAAGCGGTCCTCGTCGACCCACCCGCGCCTTTCGACCACCTCGCGGTGCAACAGGGCGATCTGCCCGGCCGGTCCGCCGAAGCCCAGGCATCCAACCTTCAGCCAAACGGCGCAGGCCTGACGAAGGCTCGGCGCCGCGCTCACCGGATCAGGCGCGCCAGACGCGGGCGGCCGCGCCGGGCTCGCCCAGACGCTCGGCCAGGAAGGTGGTGATCTCGCCGACCTTCGGCTCGATCGCCGCCGGGGCGCCGACCAGCACCATGGCGCTGCCGTTCATCTTCATGGGGTCTCGCAGGGGCCGCAGGCGAAGCTCGGCCACTAGCGCGTCATCGGTGACGTTTTCTAGCGCGCGGATGAAGGCGTCGAAGGTTTCCAGGTCCTTCAGCGGCGTCCAGATCGCCAGCACCGCGCCCGGATCGACCTTGCGCACCGCCCGCACCGTGGCCACGCACTGGGCGTAGTCGTCGGGACGCTCGAACGGCGGGTCGATCAGCACGAAGGTGCGCCCGCCGCGCCCGGCGCGCGCTTCGGCCGTGGCGTAGCCGTCGGCCTTCAGCCCTTGGGCGAAGGCGTAAGGCCCGAGCACCTTGCGCAACTGGTCGAAGTCGTCGTCGCGCAGTTCGCAGGCGGTATAGCGATCGCTGCGCCGCAGGGCGCGGGCGATCAGCAGCGGCGAGCCGGGATAGAGCGGCGCGTCGGCCGCGCCGACGTTCAGTTCCTCCACCGCCTTCAGCAGCGGCGCGAACGGCGCGGGCGCATCGCCCTCGGCCAGCAGCCGGCCGATGCCGGCGGCGGCTTCCTTGGACTTCTGGGCCATGTCGCCGCGCAGGTCGTAGGCCCCGGCGCCCGCATGGGTGTCGATCACCGCCAGCGGCGACTCGTCGGCGGTCAGGGCCTCGAGCAGGGCCAGCAGGATCGCGTGCTTCTGCAGGTCGGCGAAGTTGCCGGCGTGAAAGGCGTGGCGGTAGTTCATCGAAGCTCCCCGGAACGGACGAACCCTCTACCACGTTGGCCGGGATTGGGTTGGGAGCGAACGCATGACCCGGCATTTTTCCGCTTTCGGCGTACGGTGAGCGCCGTGGCCCGCGACAGCAACGAGCCTACCGCCGCTGCCGAAAAGACGCTGCTGGCCTATGTGAACGACCAGGAACAGGGCCTTGCCCGGCTGGGCGCCCCTGGCCGCTTCACCTATGCCGACCTCGACGGCAGGCCGGTCAGGGACGAGGCGACGCTCGCGCGCATCCAGGCCCTCGCCATCCCGCCGGCCTGGACCAGCGTCTGGATCTGCCCCGATCCCAACGGCCACATCCAGGCGGTCGGCCGCGATCAGAAGGGCCGCAAGCAGTATCGCTATCACCCTGACTGGCGGGCCGACCGCGAGGCCCGCAAGTACGAGCGCATGGCCGCCTTCGGTCGCGCCCTGCCCCGGTTGAGGAAGCGCGTCGAGGCCGATCTCTCGCGCCGCGGCCTGCCGCGCGAGAAGGTGCTGGCCGCCGTCGTGCGGCTGCTGGAACTGACCCTGATCCGCGTCGGCAACGACGAGTACGCCAAGAGCAACAAGAGCTTTGGCCTCACCACCATGCAGAAGCGCCACCTGACGCTGGCCGGCGGCGGGGCGGTGTTCGAGTTCAAGGGCAAGAGCGGCAAGGTCCACCGTACGGGGTTTCGCGACCGCCGGTTGGCCCGCATCGTCCGCGCCTGCCAGGACCTTCGCGGCCAGCGCCTGTTCCAGTACCTCGACGAGGATGGCCAGCGCCGCTCGATCGAGAGCCATGACGTCAACGACTACATCCGCGCCGTCGCGGGCGAAGACTTCTCGGCCAAGGACTTCCGCACCTGGTACGGCTCGCTGGCGGCTCTGGAAGCGCTGAGCCTGCAGCCCGCCCCGGCCACGAAGACCGAGGCGAAGAAGGCTCTGAACCTCTGTATCAAGGCGGTGGCCGGCCTGCTGGGCAACACCCCCGCCGTCTGCCGCGCCGCCTACATCCACCCCCGCGTCCTGGAAGCCTTCGAGGCCAGCGCCCTGCCCAGGCGCCGGCCGAGCTCCGCGCGGGCGCGGGAACTGGCGTTGCTGAGGCTGGTGGCGGCTGAAACCTAGCCCGGGCGGTGCGCCGCCAGCGCCTTCTCCAGTTCCTGCACCATCATCGTCTTCAGGCTCTGGGGCGAGACGATCTCCAAGGCGTCGCCCCAGGTGAACAGGTGCCAGGCCAGTTCCAGCATGCCGCTAGCCCGGAAGGCTACGGTCACAACCCCACCCGGCCCCTGCGTCACGATCTGGTTGGAGTGGAAACGCCAGCGCAGGGCGTCCTCGGCCCGTTCGGGCTTGATGCGCAGAACCACGTCCTCGATCTCGCCGTGATAGATGCCGAAGCTTTCGTCGGCGAAGGCCTGCAGCGAGAAGCCGGCCGGCGGCGAGGCAGGCCTGTCCAGCGCCTCCACCTCGCTCATCCGGTCCAGACGGAAGGTGCGCGGGCGCGAGCTCTGCCCCTCCAGCGACACCAGGTAGTTGCTCCGGCCGAACAGGATCCCCAGCGGCGTCACCGTGCGCACGCGCCCCGGCTGGGTGCCGCCCTCATAGCGGAACGACAGCGCCGTCAGCCCCTTCACCGCCGATCGGATCTCGGCCAGCACGCCCTGGTCCTCGAACGGGCGCGGACCGGCGTGGACGGCGATGGTCTCGGCCTGGACCAGGGCTTCGACATCGGGGGCCACGCGCCGACGGGCCGACCCCTTCAGGGCCGACAGCAGCTTGCCTTCCAGGGCGTAGAGCGCCGCGGCTCGCGCTTCCGCGCCCGCGGCGGCGTTGGAGTCGGCCGCCGTGCGCAGCGCCGCAAGCTCTTCGGCGGTCGGGGTCTGGAACAGGCTGTCCAGGCCTGACGGAATTCGGAAACGACGGGTGGGCGGGTCCTCGATCGCCTCCATCTGCGGAAAGGCCGACCATACCGCATCGCGCATGCGCTCGGCGGTCCGCCGCCCCACCTCCATCGCCTGGGCCATCTCGTCCAGGGTCAGCCCCTCGGAAGAACTGGCCAGCCGGCGGGCCAGGTCGAGCAGCTTCGTCGCCTTCTCATGTCTCATTCCGGATCATTACGACCGTTTCTGACGCAACGCACGTGGAAAAGAGTGCATCGCAATCGTTCGGAGAAACCGACATGAGCCGCCTCGCCTGCCAGCCCTGGCACGTTCGTCCGGTCAGCGCCGCGATGATCTCGGCCGTGCTGGCCTTCGCCGATATCCACCGCGACATGGGCGGCGGCCGCACCCTGATGCGCCTGAGCCCCGAGCGCGCGGCCAAGGCCGACGTGATCCTGCTGCTGGGCGGCGACGCCGAGCGGGCGACCGACGTCGGGCTGGTGTGGAACGATCGCGAGGACCAACTGGTGCGGGTGATCGATGACGCGGCCCTGCGCGAAACCCGCCTGGCGGCCTGGGAAGAAGCCTTCGACCTGTTCGACGCCGAAGACCGCGAACCCGAGCCGGCTCGTCTCTGCGCATGACCTTCCCGGCGCCGCACGCCGAGGACAACTTGAATCTTCGAGTGTGAAAGCCGGGCCGCCAGCCCGGCTTTCACCGTTCCCGGCAAGGGTTCCAGAGACTAGGCGAACACCCGGAAATCCATGGGCGACACACCGGCGCCCGGCTCGATTCAGCCGAACGGGCTGCGTCAATCTCGGTTAACAAACGACTACAGTAAACGTAGCGGTAACCGCGACATTTTCACTCAATGTCAAGAAGATTACGAAACATTGCAGTGGGGCAAAAAGCCCTCCGACCGTCAAAATGACGTCGGACACCTCAAGAAGGAGTCTTCGTAATGGCGCTGAACAGCATCAACACGAACTCGGGGGCGATGATCGCCCTGCAGAACCTGAACTCGACCAACAGCGAACTGCAGATCTCGCAACAGCGGATCAACACCGGCAAGAAGATCGGCTCCGCCAAGGACAACGGCGCGATCTGGGCCACCGCCAAGAACCAGTCGGCCACCTCGTCCTCGATCAACGCCGTGAAGGACTCGCTGCAACGCGGTCAGTCCACCATCGACGTCGCGCTGGCGGCTGGCGATACGGTCACCGACCTGCTCGGCAAGATGAAGGAAAAGGCCCTGGCCGCTTCCGACACCTCGCTGAACACCGCGTCGTTCAACGCGCTGAAGGCTGACTTCAACTCGCTGCGCGACCAGATCACCAAGGCCGTCTCGAACGCCAAGTTCAACGGCGCCAGCATCATCGACGGCAAGACCACCAAGCTGACCTACCTGGCCAACTCGGACGGCTCGGGCATCACCGTCAACTCCAAGACCCTGTCGCTGGCCGGCATCGGCCTGAGCACCACGACCACCTTCACGACCGCCGCCGCGGCCAAGACGATGATCACCACCATCGACACGGCCCTGCAGACGGCGACCAACAAGCTGGCCTCGCTGGGCACCAGCTCGACCGGCCTGGACACCCACCTGAACTTCGTCGGCAAGCTGCAAGACAGCCTCGACGCCGGTGTGGGCAACCTGGTCGACGCCGACCTGGCCAAGGAAAGCGCCAAGCTCCAAGCCCTGCAAACCAAGCAGCAGCTGGGCATCCAGGCGCTCTCGATCGCCAACCAGTCGTCGAGCTCGATCCTGAGCCTGTTCCGCTAAGCGGACCTGCGACCAAGACTACCGGGGCGGGCCGCTTTGGCCCGCCCCACTCTTCGCGCAAAGCGCGACGGGCTCGAGCAAGGCTCGCCCAAACTATTTCCATAAATTGTATTTTGTGACGCTTCTTGCATAGCGAGCAGCCGCACCGATGCTCGAAAACCGACGGCGGATCGACGCCTCTGACCACGCCCCTGTGGTCGCCGGCATAACGGAGCCGCCTTATGAGCACCGACTGCACCCTGCAGATCATCAACATGACCGACCATCCAGTCGAGATCACGACCACGCTCATCCAAGCCGGAGACTGGGCCTCGCCCAGAGAGCGCAACCCCCTGGTGTTCAGCGGCGGCCAGATCCCCGCGTACGGAAGGACGGTCGCCAGTCCGCAGACGCTCGCCCAAGGCCACAACTCCGCCGAGTTCCGCCTGAGCTTCGCCACCCCGCTGGGCGAAGTCGGCACCCTGGCTGACGCGCGGCCCGTCACCGCGCCCGACCTGGACAAGAACATGGGCTGTCGGAAAGGCTACCTGCCTACGTTCGGAAACGCCGCGCCCCATTTCCAGGTGCTGGAAGCCCAGCACCCGGCCTTCCCCGACGAAAACGAAGGCAAGCTGACCATCGTCCTGATCCCGAAGATCGACCCCAAGACCTGGATGTCGAAGCTTCCCGGCGACCGCTATCTGCGCGACGTCAACCTGCCTGGCTCTCACGACGCCGGCACAGCCGCCTACATCGTCGGCCTCAGCCGCTGCCAGGACCTGTCGATCGGCGAACAGCTCGACAAGGGCGCCCGCTATTTCGACATCCGCCTGGATTCCACCTACCCGCTCGAGATCGTCCACGGCGCATCGAATACCGGGAAATACTTCGAGAAGGACTGCCTCGCGCCGATGGCCGAGTTCCTCAAGCACCGGGGAACCGAGGAAACGATCGTCATGTGCATAAATTCCGGCGCCGAGGACTTCTTCCACGACAGCGTCATCAGCCTGGTGCGCCGCGCGCTGAACAACACCTTCGGCGGCGACAACTGGCTCGATCACTTCGAGATCGACACCCACCAGAAGCCCCTGAAGGACCTGCGGCAGAAGATCGTCTTCATGCGCCGCTATCCGTTCGACAAGGCCAGCACCAAGTATCTCCACTGCCGCGGCATCGAGATGATCGAGTTCAAGAACCTGACCGGCTCGGACACCTTCAAATGGCCGGACGACAGCGACAGCCTCACCGAAGCCGGCGGTTACCTGCTCAACTCGGCGGGCGAACCCTATGCGATCCAGGATCGATACGGCCTCAACTCGTTCCCGATCCCCGACAAGATCGCCTTGATCGAGAGGTACATGAACAGCTGGCGGCCGGGCGTGTGGTTCCTGAATTTCCTCAGCGGCTCGAACGCGGTGCTATTGCCGCGTGGCGTCGCCGAGGGCTTCTACATGATCAACGCCTACATCTTCGACTACATCATCGAGAACGGGGTCATGCCCTACGGGACCATGCCCATGGACTTCATGACCCAGCCCGAGGGCCTGCTGGACCTGATGATCGCCAGCAACCAGAAGCTCTTCGTCAAATGAGCCGGCGGCCGGCTCCGGCGCCTAGCGCGCCGGGGCCGGTCCCAGCGTCTTGCCCATCCGCGCCAGCGGCACCTCGTACCCCTTGGAGGTCGGCGCGGTGAACGGCTCGATCAGGTGATAGCCGCAAGCCTCGTACAGCGGCACGCCGCCCATGGTCGCGGCCATCTCGGCGCGGGTGAAGCCCTCGCCGGCCGCCGCCTGCTCGCAGGCCGCCAGGATCATCCGGCCCACACCCTTCCGCACGTGATCGGGGTGAGTATACATCGCCCGCACGCGGGCGGCGTCGTGCGCCGGATCCAGCATGGCCGCGTCGCGTCCCGCCGAATGGTCGCCGCCGAACAGGGTGGCGCGCCGGCTCCAGCCGCCGCAGCCAGCGATCTCTCCCCTGTCTCCAAGCGAGAAGTCCTCGACGACGAAATAGGTGCCGTCGGCGATCAGCTGGCTGTCCAGCCCCATCACCTCGAACGAGGCCTCCACGCCCTCGGGCGGCAGGAACGGCGTCAGCAGTTCGGCGATCGCCGCGTTCATCAGCGCGGTCAGGACGGGGATGTCTTCCGGCTTGGCCAGACGCAGGGTCAGATCGCTCATGTGACCGACATAGCCCCCTGGCGCACGGGCGCAAGACCGCCCTCCCCCGTGAGCGCTATCTCCTGGCAGGCGGCCTCGGCTAACCTGCCCTCGACGGAGCCGACGCCGTCGAGTCGCCGAGAAGACCTCATGTTTCGCAACACCGCTTTCGCCGCCCTGATCCTGGCCGGAGCCTTCCTGCCGGCCGCCTCGGCCCTCGCCGCGCCCCCGCCGGGCCAGACGCTCTACGCCGACAACTGCGCCGCCTGCCACCAGGCCACCGGCAAGGGCGTAAAGGGCGCCTATCCAACCCTGGCCGGTACGCCGCTGGTCCAGGGCGACGCCAAACCCCTGCTGGCGATCGTACTGAACGGCAAGAACGAGATGCCCGGCTTCAAGGACGACATGACCGACGCCGATCTTGCGGGCCTGCTGACCTATGTCCGCACCGCGTGGGGCAACAAGGGCAAGGCGATCACTCCGGCCGAGGTCGCCGCTGCGCGCCGGCGGAAGTAGGCCCCGGACGCACGGCGAACTATTTTCGCCGAAAACTTCATGACAACGTTGTCACGCGCTGCGAAAGCCGCTATACAGGTCCTGCCCTTCCTGGGCGTTTCCTCCCAATTCACTGGGCCGCCTTCTTCTCCTGGAGGGCGGCTTTTCTTTTGCCCGCGATCAGGCCGTCCGGACCTTGCCGTCCTCGACGATCACCGACCAGGGCGTCAGGCGGCCGCCCGCGCATGGCCCGCCCAGGCACGCGCCGTCTTCCACGGCGAACACCGCTCCATGCCAGGAACAGGCGATCATGCCGCCGTCCGGCGTCAGGTACTGGTCCAGCTGCTGCGCCAGCGGCAGGCCGGCGTGCGGGCAGCGGTCGACATAGCCGAACACCGCCTCGCCCCGCCGCACCACGAAGCCGTGAAAACGGTTCTCGCCGATCTGCAGCACGTAGTTGCGCGCCGCCCCGTCGGCGATCAGGTCCAGCGGGCCAAGATTGATCCCGGCCCGCGTCGACCAGACGCGTCCAACCGCTGCGGCTTCCTGCGTCAAACCCGCTCGACCGTCTGCTCGATGGCGCCGAAGATGGTGTGGCCCTTGGCGTCCTTCATCTCGATGCGCACGGTGTCGTCACCCAACAGGAACGGCGTCTGGGGCGCGCCGTGCAGGATGGTCTCGACGGTGCGCACCTCGGCCAGGCAGGAGTAGCCCAGGCCGCCCTGCGCGATGGGCTTGCCCGGACCGCCGTCGGCGTCGCGGTTCGAAACCGTGCCCGAGCCGACGATGGTGCCGGCCGACAAGGCCCGGGTCTTGGCCGCGTGCGCCACCAGCGTGCCGAAGTCGAAGGTCATGTCGACGCCGGCGTCAGCCTTCCCAAAGTCCTTGCCGTTCAGCTCGATCAGCAGCGCGCCGTGCAGCTTGCCATCCTTCCAGCCAGGTAGAGCGTCGGGCGACACCGCCACCGGCGAGAAGGCGCTGGCCGGCTTGGACTGCACGAAGCCGAAGCCCTTGGCCAGTTCGGCGGGGATCAGGTTGCGCAGGGAGACGTCGTTGCACAGCATGACCAGACGAATGGCGGCAAGCGCCTCTTCGCGGCTGGCGCCCAGCGGCACGTCGCCGACGATGACGGCGACCTCGCCCTCCAGGTCGCAGCCCCAGGCCGTGTCGGCCAGAGGGATGGTGTCGCGGGGGGCCAGAAAGCCATCCGACGCGCCCTGGTACATCAGGGGATCGGTCCAGAAGCTGTCGGGCATTTCAGCCCCGCGCGCCTTGCGCACCAGCTGCACGTGATTGACGTAGGCGCTGCCGTCCACCCACTGGTAGGCGCGCGGCAACGGGCTCAGAGCGTCGTGCTCGTGGAAGCGCTCCTTGGGCACGCCGCCGTGCTCGAGGCTCTCGGCCAGCCCGCGCAGCAAGGGCTCGCAACGCTCCCAGTCGTCGAGCGCGGCCTGCAGCGTCGGCGCGATCGTCCCGGCGTCGGTGCACCAGGCCACGTCGTTCGACACCACGACCAGCCGGCCGTCGCGGCCGCTCTTCAGAGACGCGAGCTTCATTCGGCGCTTCCTCTCATTGTTCTGGTTACGGCAGGCGGGCCTTGGGGAACCCGTCCCAGCACGCATCATAGTCGGCCTGAAGCGCGCGATGCTCCAGCGCGAACTTCGTCGGGGCGATCACCCAGCGGCTCTCGAACATGAAGGCCAGGGTATTGTCGATCTTGTGCGGGCCAAGCTCGGCCTCGGTCGCCTTGCGGTGGCTGGCCACGTCCGGCCCGTGATCGCTCATGCAGTTGTGCAAGGACGCGCCACCGGGAGCGAAACCGCCCTCCTTGGCGTCGTAGGCGCCGTGCACCAGGCCCATGAACTCGCTCATCACGTTGCGATGGAACCAAGGCGGACGAAAGGTGTGCTCAGCCACCATCCAGCGCGGCGGGAAGATCACGAAGTCCACGTTCGCCGTCCCCGGCGTTTCGCTGGGCGAAGTCAGCACCGTGAAGATCGACGGATCGGGATGGTCGTAGCTGACCGTGTTGATCGTGTTGAAGCGGGCCAGATCATAGCGGTACGGCGCGAGGTTGCCGTGCCAGGCCACCACGTCCAGCGGGCTGTGATCCCACTGCGCACTCCAGAGCTTGCCCTGGAACTTCTGGATCACCTGGGTCGGCGCATCGATGTCCTCGAAGGCCGCGACGGGGGTCTCGAAATCGCGCGGATTGGCCAGACCGTTGGAGCCGATCGGCCCCAGCTCCGGCAGGCGCAGAGCCGCGCCGTAGTTTTCGCAGACATAGCCGCGCGAGGGCCCGTCGACTTCCACGCGGAAGCGCACGCCGCGCGGGATCACCGCGATGTGGCCGGGACCAGCCTTCAGGCGGCCCATCTCGGTGACAAGGATCAGTACGCCCTGCTGCGGCACGATCAGGAGTTCGCCGTCGGCGTCGTAGAATACCCGGTCCTTCATCGAGGCGTTGGCGAGGTACAGGTGCACGCCCATGCCGGCCTGGGCCGCTACCTCGCCGTTACCGGCCAGGGTCATCAGGCCGTCGACGAAGTCGGTCGGCTCGGCCGGGATCTCGATCGGGCTCCAGCGCAGGCGGTTGGGTGTCACCGGCCCGTCGAAGACGCTGGTCAGGCGCGGCTGCTCATAGAGCGCGTAAGGCCCGTGCCCGGCGCTGGGCCGCAGGCGGTAGAGCCAGCTCCTGCGGTTCTCGTGCCGGGGCGCGGTGAAGGCCGTGCCCGACAGCTGCTCGGCATAGAGACCGAACGGCACGTGCTGGGGCGAGTTCTGCCCGACCGGCAGAGCGCCGGTCACGGCCTCGGTGGCGAAGTGGGCGCCGAAGCCGGTCTGGTAGCGGAGGTCCATGTGCGTTTCGGTGCCTTTTCCCAGCACTTTTTCTCTCGTCATCCCGGAAGCCTCGAAGAGGCTATCCGGGACCCGGGGGCCGTACGCACCGCCCCTGGGTCCCGGCTCTACGCTACGCTTCGGCCGGGATGACGACGAAGGGTATTTTTGCGCCTGGGGTCAGGCGTCGACCGTGATCACGCCGCGACGGATCTGGTCGAGCTCGATGCTCTCGAACAGGGCCTGGAAGTTGCCGTTGCCGAAGCCCTCGTTGCCCTTGCGCTGGATGATCTCGAAGAAGATCGGCCCGAACAGGTTCTCGGTGAAGATCTGCAGAAGCAGGCCCTCGTCGCCGACATTGCCGTCGATCAGGATGCGGTTCTTGCGCAGCCGCTCCAGGTCCTCGCCGTGGCCGGGCACGCGCTTGTCGACCAGTTCGTAATAGGTCTCGATGGTGTCCTGCAGCTTCACGCCACGGGCGCGCAGGCGCTCGACGGTATCGTAGATGTCAGCCGTCGTCAGGGCCAGGTGCTGGATGCCCTCGCCGTTATACTGGCGAATGAATTCCTCGATCTGGCTCTTGTCGTCCTGGCTCTCATTCAGCGGGATGCGGATGGCCTTGTCGGGCGCGATCATCGCCTGGCTGAACAGGCCCGTCGCCTGGCCCTTGATGTCGAAATACTTCTGCTCCTCGAAGCCGAAGACCTGATTGTAGAAGGTCGACCAGGTGCGCATCTGGCCGCGCTTGACGTTGTGGGTCAGGTGGTCGAGCAGATCCAGGCCCACCGAATTGGCGGCTTCGGCTTCGGCCGCGCCCGGCACGGCGGTCCAGGCGTCGTAGATGCTCCCCTCGCCTTCGACGAGATAGAGCAAGCTGCCGCCGATGCCTTCCAGCACCTTGGCGTCCGCACCCAGCACCGAGCGCGACGCGTCAGCGGCCTTGGCGCCACGCTTCAGGGCGTCTTCGAAGGCCTGCTGCGCGTTGTCGACGCGGAAGGCCATGCCGTTGGCCGAGGGGCCGTGGGCGGCGCGGAAGTCGGCGACCTGGCCGGCGGCTTCCTCGTTGACCAGCAGGTTGATGCGCCCCTGCTTGTAGCGGGTCACGGCCTTGGTCGGATGGGTGCTGGCGGGCACGAAGCCCAACTGCTCGATGATCGCCTTCATCGCCGCCGCGTCGGGGCTGGTGAATTCGACGAACTCGAAGCCGTTCAGGCCGAGGGGGTTGTCGGTCGTGACGGGCATGCGGGCCTCCCTAAGGCTCGTGATGTTCTTTTACGGGACCAGCGCGGCCGGCAGGCCGGCGATCAGGCGGTCGTTGTCGGCCGGCCGGCCGATGGTGATGCGCACCCAGCCGCCCTTGACGGGCGTCGGGCGGACGATGAGCCCTTCGTGCAACAAACGCATGGCGGTGGCTTCGGGGCCAGCGGGGGTGCGCAGGAAGACGAAATTGGCTTCCGAGCGGGTGTGTTCGACGCCCATCTCGTCCAGCGCCGCCTCGACGCGGGCGCGCTCGGACAGGGTCAGGGCGACGGTCGAGGCCAAGTGCTCGCGGTCTTCCCAGGCGGCCAGGGCGGCGGCCTGGCTGACGGCGGTGACGTTGAAGGGCGGACGCAGGCGGTCGAGATAGGCGATCAGCTCTTCCGACGAGGCGATGCCGTAGCCCACCCTCATGCCGGCCAGGCCATAGGCCTTGGAAAAGGTGCGCGCGGCGATCCATGGACCGCCCCAGGCCTCCAGCACGGCCAGCATGTCGTAGGCCTCGTAATATTCACGATATGCCTCGTCGACGAACACCAGGGTGGTCTTGGGGGTGGCGGCCAGCACCGCCTCGACGGCTTCCTTGGAGAGGGCGTTGCCGGTCGGGTTGTTGGGCGTGCAGAGGATCAGCAGCTTGGGGCCCTTGGCGGCCGCGGCGGCCACGGCCGGAACGTCGAGGTCGAAATTGGCCAGGCGCGGCACGTCGACGATCGCCGCTTCTGCACAGCGGGCGAAGATGTCGTAGGCCGGAAAGGTCGGCGAGGAGAGCAGGATCGTATCGCCCGGCGCCAGCACGGCGCGGAAAACGTAGTCGATCAGAGCCTCGGAGCCCGGCGACACCACCAGACGGCCGGCCGGCACGCCCAGGCGCTGGCCGATGGCGGCGCGCAGGGTCTCGCAATAGGGGTCGGGATAGATCTGCGGCTCGGCCACGGCGGCCATCACCGCGTCGGCGACCTTGGGGCTGGCGCCCAGCAGGTTCTCATTGCTGGCCAGCTTGGCGAAGTCGGACAGGCCCGTGCGGCGACCGGCCTCGGCCAGGGTCATGCCGGCCTTGTAGGCCACGACGCCGTCGAGGGCGGCGCGCATCGGCGTCGCGGCGGCGTGGGGCTTGCGATCGAGAACCAGCATGACGGCCGCTCCGGGAGTCGGGGGATACGGACGTCAGGATAGGTCAGGCCAGGAGACGCGTTGTGGCGATGATGACCGCTATAGCGCCGATATAGGTCACTTTATGACCCTCAAACATCTATTTTCATCACAGACCACACCGCCTCCCTCGCCCTTGCGGCGAGGGTCCATAGCGGCTGCTGCTCAGATGCCATCCAGCCCTAAAGGCCTGAGCAGACTGACGATGGATCCTGGGCACGAGGCCCAGGAAGGCGTTCCTGATGTGGGCGCTCGAAGCCCTACTCCAGATAATCCAGCGGCAGGGCCGTGGAGTCCTTGATGGTCTCCAGCACGAAGCTCGACTGGATGTCCTTCACGGCCGGCATCTTCAGCAGGCGCTTCATCGTGAACTCGGCATAGGCGTCGAGATTGGGCGCCACCACCCGCAGCAAATAGTCGTAGCTGCCGGTCATGGCGTGGCAGCCCACCACCAGGGGCTCGCGCAGGATCGCCTCCTTGAAGGCTTCGGCCGCCGCCTCGTTGTGTCGGTCGACGGCGACCTCGACATAGGCCAGCAGGTCCAGCTTGGCCTTTCGACGGTCCAGCAGCGCCACATAGCCGCTGATCAGGCCGGCGGCCTCCAGCTGCTTGACCCGGCGCAGGCAGGGGCTGGGCGACAGCCCCACCCGATCGGCCAGTTCAACGTTCGTGACCCCGCTGTCGCGCTGCAGGACATCGAGGATCTTCTTGTCGGTGCGGGTGAGCTTCATCGTGACCGATCTATGCACCTGAAGGTCAGGATATGCCAGCAACACCCCTACCCGCGACACTCGCCTCAGTGGTAACAGTCAAGCTTGCACGCCGAGCCCGTCGGCTCCGCGTCGATCGAGGGAAAGACATGACACCGCGCCGCCTATGCACCGCGCTCCTGACCGCACTGACGCTCGCCGTCGCCGGCCCCGCCAGCGCCGCCACCGAGTTGCCCTGGGCCAAGATCACCACGCTGACCGGCGGGTGGAACGTTCCCTTGCTGGGCGTCCAGACCACGGGAACCTTCAGCAATCCCGACAGCTGCCCCAATGGCGGCATCTACGTCGTGCCGCCCGAGGCGGCCTCCCATCAGATGTTCACCTCCATGCTGCTGACGGCCTACGCCCGCGGCGACGAAGTAAAGCTGATCATCGACGGCTGCTCGGCCTGGCCGGTGATCATCGGCATCCAGGTCCGCCCCGTATCGTAGCTCGGCCCCAGACAGCAAAACGCCCGGGACCAGAGGGACCCGGGCGCTTCGACTTACGCGGTACGCTTACTGTTACGCTTACTGGGTACTAACTCGGTGTTCAGTTGGCCAGGCGACGCAGGAACGACGGGATCTCGAGATCCTCGCCGTCGTCGGCCTGGGGCGGATCGATCGGCTGCAGTTGCGGACGAGCCGAACCGGTCTGGCGAACCTGCGGCTGCGGGGCCGGCTCGTAGCGCTGCTGGCGACCGCCGCCGAACAGGCTCATCCAGCCGCCGCTCTTCTGCTGACGGCGATCCTCGTAGTGATCGCTATACAGCGGCTCGTCGTCGGCCTCGGCGACCATCGGGTCGACGATGCGGGTGACACGCGGCGCGGGGGCCGGCTCATAAACCGGTTCCGGCTCATAGGCGGCTTCCGGCTGGGCGTAGAGATCGGCCTGGGCGTGCGGCTGCGGGGCCGGCTCGTAGGCCGGTTCCGGATAGGCCGTGGCGGTCGGGCGCTCGATTGGACGGGCCTCGTAGCGCGAACCCGGGCGGATTTCCGGCTGGGCCGGCGCCTGGGCGACCGGCTGCGGGGCCGGGGCGGGTTGCGGCGCCGGTTGCGGAGCGGGACGCGAGGTCTCGGCCAGCAGCGGCGGGGCATGGGTGTTGCGGGCGGCCGGCTTGGGCTCGATCTGCTGGATCGAGGCGCCGTCCATGCCGGTGGCGACCACCGACACGCGGATCACGCCGTCCAGCGACGGGTCGAAGGCCGCGCCGAAGATGATGTTGGCTTCCGCGTCGACCTGGTCCGAGATCGCGTTGGCGGCCTCGTCGACTTCGAGCAGGGTCATGTCCATGCCGCCGGTCACGTTGACCAGCACGGCCTTGGCGCCCTTCAGCGACACTTCGTCGAGCAGCGGGTTGGCGATGGCGTTCTGGGCGGCCATCAGGGCGCGGTCTTCGCCGGTGCCTTCGCCCGTGCCCATCATCGCCTTGCCCATCTCGGTCATGACCGTGCGGACGTCGGCGAAGTCGAGGTTGATCAGGCCCGGCAGGACCATCAGGTCGGTGATCGAGCGGACGCCCGAGTGCAGAACCTGGTCGGCCATGCCGAAGGCTTCGGCGAAGGTCGTGCGTTCGTTGGCGACGCGGAACAGGTTCTGGTTCGGAATGACGATCAGGGTGTCGACGTAGCGCTGCAACTCCTGGATGCCGGCGTCGGCCAGGCGCATGCGGTGACGGCCTTCGAAGTGGAAGGGCTTGGTCACCACGCCGACGGTCAGGATGCCGCGCTCACGGGCGCACTTGGCGATGATCGGGGCGGCGCCGGTGCCGGTGCCGCCGCCCATGCCGGCGGTGATGAACACCATGTGAGCGCCTTCCAGGTGCTCGCCGATCTCGGGGAAGCTCTCTTCGGCGGCGCTCATGCCCACTTCGGGGTGCGCGCCGGCGCCCAGGCCCTGCGTGATCTGCACGCCGAGCTGGATGCGACGGTCGGTCTTGGCGAACTGGAGCTGTTGGGCGTCCGTGTTGGCGACGACGAACTCAACACCCTCGAGGCCCGCCTCGATCATGTTGTTCACGGCATTGCCGCCCGCGCCGCCAACGCCGAAGACCACGATGCGCGGCTTCAGCTCGGTGGTGCGCGGCGCCGAAAGAGAAATAGCCATGGGGACCCTCGCGTCCTTACGCCGAATTCGCCAAATCAACCGACCGCAAGTCGGTAACGCCTCGACGATCGGGTTAACAGAACAACCACCATCGTTAACTGGCGGTTAAAGCCATAATCTGAGTCGGCTGCAGGTCGATCCCGCTTAACCCGAAAAAAGCGAGTTATCCAAAGGAATTGCCTGGAACTCCTTGGTTTACAAGCTGGGCTGGAACCCTTGTGCGGCGGAACGCCGCTGGCCTGTTTTTTGCGCCCAGCCCCTCGGATTCGGGGGCGCGAAACTACACTGTTTGGCCATTCAGGCACTTAGAAAGTTAAGAGACAGGGTTAATTCACCCATCGGGCGAGCCGGGTGATTTGGTTCGGACGCACGAAAACGCCCCGCCCTTTCGGGCGAGGCGCTGACCAATTCCCACGTCGAGACGACGGCTTAGAGGTTGTCGCGCAGCCAGGCGGCGGCCTTGGCCACCGGCGAGGCGTTGGGATCCATCGGGCGCTTGCGCACCTGCCCGCCGCTGAGGGTCTTGGGCGACACCACCTCGCGCGGACCAAAGGCCGTACGATGCAGCACGCCGGCGGCAGCGCAGAAGGCCGGCCCCGAGGCGGCGTCGGCCAGGTGCGGCACCCGGCGCGGACGTCCCAGCCGCACCGGACGGTCGAACACCCGCACGGCCACTTCACGCACGCCGGCCAGCTGGCTGGCGCCGCCCGTCAGGACGATGCCCGCGCCCGGCTCCACCGGAGCGCCCGAGGCCTTCAGGCGCTCGCGCAGCAGTTCCAGCGTCTCCTCGACGCGCGGCTGGATGATGCCCTTGAGCAGGGAGCGCGGCGCGATCACCGGACCCGCGCCCGGATCGTCGCCCCGCGGCGGGGCCTCGATCATCTCGCGGTCCTCGTTGGCCGAGGCGATGGCGCTGCCATGCAGGGTCTTGATGCGTTCGGCGCCGGCGACCGAGGTCTGCAGGCCGCGGGCGATGTCCTGGGTCACGTGCCCGCCACCGACGGCCAGGCTGTCGACGTGGCACAGGGCGCCGTTGTTGAACACCGCCACCGAGGTCGAGCCGCCGCCCATGTCGATGCAGACGGCGCCGAGGTCCATCTCGTCCTCTTCCAGGGCCGCCAGGGCCGAGGCGAAGGGCGCGGCGACGATGCCTTCGAACGACAGGTGGGCGCGTTCGACGCAGTGGGCCAGGGTGTGGAAGATGTTCTCGTTGACCGAGACGACCAGCAGTTCCAGGCCCAGCGAGCGGCCGAACATGGCGCGCGGGTCGCGGATGCCCTTCTGGCCGTCGACCGACCAGGCGATCGGCAGCAGGTGCACGGGCTTGCGGCCCGGCAGGCGCACCTGGGCCAGGGCCGAAGAGATGGCGCGCGACAGGTCGCCGTCCGCGATCGGACGAGCGCCCAGCGAAACCTGGGTCTGGACGCGGTGGCTGGCCAGCTGGCCGCCGGCCGTGCAGACGCTGACGCCCTGGACGCTGACGCCGGCGACCGTCTCGGCGCGTTCCACAGCTTGCGCGATGGCCTGGGCGGCCTCGTCCAGATTGACGATCGCCCCGCCGCGCACGCCGCGCGACTGCACGTAGCCCACGCCGGCGGTCGTCAGGGTGCGGTTGTCGCGGTGGACGCCGTCCGCCTTCATGATGAAGCACGTGACTTTCGACGCCCCCAGGTCCACGGCCGCGACCGCGGGCTGACGCACGAGCGTCGCCTTCAGGCCATCACGGGCCTGTCTCCGGTCCTCAAGTCGCGACATGGTCAGGGTCACCTCAGTCCATCGTTTCTGTTCTTACGCCCCGTTGGCCACGGGCTGCCCGGGCAGCACGGTGTCACGAGGCCGGATCGCCACCATCTCGGGATCGCGCAGGTCGATGCGCGCGAAGCCGAGATCGAGGATGCGTTGCCGCTGGTCCAGTTGATCCAATTGAATCAACGCGGATTCTTCGTCAATGGCCGGCAGCTGGATCAGCGAGCCATCTTTCAATCGCAGGTCCCAGCGACGGTCGTCGACGCGCACCAGCGCTTCCAGACGATCGCGCAGGCGCGGCCGGGCGTTGACCGCCGGCAGGATGTTGCCCGCGGCCTGGTCGGCGCCCTGCCCCACCACCAGCGGCAGGTGCGGGAAGCGCGCGGCGTCGGCCTCGCGGATGATGCGGCCCTCGGCGTCGATCACCTTCAGGCGGCCCGAGTGCTGCCACACGGCCAGGGCCGGGCGCTCCTCGACGGCGATCATCACGGTGTCGGGCAGCAGGCGAACCACCTTGGCCGACTTCACCCAACCCACGCCCTCGACGCGGGACTTCAGATCGACCAGGTCCATGCCCAGCGTCGGCTGGTCCTGATAGAGGCCGCTGGCCTTCAGGATGTCGGCCTGGGCGGTGGCCGAGGCGCCAGTGACGTGGACGGTCTTCAGCTTGAAGCCGAGATTGGCGAACTCGCCGTCGACGCCGTGGACCATCGCCTCGCCCAGGCGCTGGGCGCGGTGGCCGGTGGCCAGGGTGACGACCAGGGCGAGCGCCAGCGCGCCGCCGGCGACGCTCAGCGCCAGACCCGGCGAGACGCCGACCCCGCCGCGCGCGGCATGCAGCTTCCCCGCCGGCTGTTGCTGAGCCGGTCGAGCCTTGTTCGGACTTGCGGGCGCTTCGGCCCGGGGGCGCGCTGGCTTGCGCGGTCCCCCCCGCACTGCCGCGGGCATAAGCGTCCTCCACCATCAGACACTAGAAAAACGGAACCCTTGAGCGCCTCTCCGATCCCGACCGTCGTTCGACGACGGGGCGAGTCCGGGCAAAGCGCCTACGGAGGCGTAGAAAGGCCCGAAGGTCGTTAATGCCGGGATAACGAAGAGCCCGCCGCGTTACGGCTCGGCAACCAAGACGCGCACCATTCTGGGACGGGCGTTAACGCCTTGCGGCCTTGCGCCGTCAGGGTTTACGGCCTGTTTTCCCTGCCTGGGCGGGGCTTTGGGGCGCGATGATGCGGCGCCGCAAATCTGTGGATGAGCACATAAAGTATGAACGGCCGCGCTTCGCGGCGTTTTGACTCACCCAAGGGTCGCGGCGACGCGCCGCACGCGCGGGGAGTGTTTCCTGAGGCGCCTTGAAAGTCAGCGCATGGTCCTCGTCCTTCGACAGGCTCAGGATGAGGACCAAATTGCGGGCCGTGCAGCAGAGAACCTCACCCTGAGCCTGTCGAAGGGCGAGGTTCTCGAAGGCGTCAGTGCCCGGTCTGAGCCGGCGCCGCCGCGCTCAAGGCGCGGAAGTCGATGTCGCTGTCGGCCACCAGGTAGATGAAGCTCGTCCAGGCGGCGACGTTCTGGGCAAGTTGGATCGGGTCCACCTTGTCCAGGGTGTCGTCGGCGGTGTGGTGGTAATCGAAGTAGCGGCTGGCGTCCTGGTTCAGGTTCACCACCGGCACGCCCGCGCCCTCGACGCCGCCGATGTCGGCGCCGCCGTGAGCGGCCGGGTTGCGGTCGAAATAGATCTTCAGCGGGCTGAGCGTCTGGATCGCCGCCTTCATCGCCGGATGGCCTTCCGAGCCCTTGGGCAGCTGCAGGCTGTAGATGCGGTCCGCGCCCGTGTCGCTCTCGCCGGCCAGCACGAGCTTTTCGAGATTGGCCTTGTTGGCGGCCAGGAAGGCGTCGGACGAGCCGCCGCTTTCTTCCGAACCCCACATCACCACGCGGATGGTGCGCTTGGGATGCTTGGGCAGCTCGCCGATCAGCTTGGCCGCGGCCGTGGTGATGGCGATGCCGGCCGCGTCGTCGAAGGCGCCGGTGCCGACATCCCAGCTGTCCAGGTGGCCGCCGATGACGATCACCTCGTCGGGCTTTTCCGAGCCCTTGATGTCGGCCGAGATGTTCCAGGCCACGTCGCCGGCGTCGAGGCTGGAGGCCAGCTTCAGCTTGATGCGCAGCGGGCCCTTCTTGGCCAGGCGCTCCAGCTGCTCGGCCTCGGGCACGCCCAGGGCTGCGGCCGGGATGGTGACGACGTCGGCGCCGTTGGTGGTCACGCCCGTGTGCGGCACGGTCGAGCTGGAGGTCGAGATCGAGCGGATCAGCAGGCCCACGGCCCCGCGCTTGGCCGCCTCGACCGGACCGGCGCGGCGCGAGATGCCCGCGACGCCGTAGCCGGCGCCGTCCTGGGCGCGGACCATCGGCTGGGTGATGACGACGATCTTGCCCTTGATGGCGCTGGCCGGCGCGGCGACCATCTCGGCATAGGTAGAGAACAGCGCCACCTCGGCCTCGATGCCTTCGGCCGGCGTCGGGATCGTGCGGCCCAGGCCCACGATCGACAGCTTCATCGGATAGGGCGCGACCAGCTCGGCGCTCTCTTCGCCACGCGTCCACGACGGCTTGGCGAACTGGTCGACCTTGATGTTGGTGAAGCCCAGCGCCTTGAACTTGGCCACGCCCCAGTCCTTGGCGCGCTCCATGCCCGGCGAGCCCACGAGGCGCGGGCCGATGTTGGTGGTCAGGTCCTCGGTGATGTCCCAGGCCAGGCGATCGGTCAGGGCCTTGTCGCGCAGCGCCTCGGCGGTCTTGACGTCCTGAGCTTGAGCGACGCCCGCGAGCAGGGCGGAAGCGGCGACGGCGGTCAGCAGGCTGCGGATCATGAGCAGGATTCTCCCCTAAGAGGCAGCTGTCATAGCACTGCTCTCCCGGTGGAGAACCCCGCCCTACGCCCACTTTTGTCAGCAGCCGTCAGCCAGGGCGAAAATCGCCCGGTCAGGGACGAGGCGCCGCGCCCAGCAGCTTGTCGGCGAAGAGATCCAGCGCCTTCTGCGACAGGTCGGTGTTGTTGAGGATGACGACGGTGTCGCCGGTGTCCAGCCGATGGCCCAGCACCGAACGGTAGCCGGCCGTGCGCCCGGTCTCCCATCCCGCCAGCTTGACCTGGCCGTCGATGGTCAGGCTCCGCACCCGCCCGCCCAGCGCATAGTCCTGCTCGGGCACGACGATCGTGGTCAGCGCCTTGCGCGAGGCCTCGGACAGGAACGGCGTGTCGAAGACGATATGCGCCGCGACCAGCAGATCGTCGACCGTGCTGAAATAGCCGCCGCTGGCGGCCATGACCTCCATCCGCGGATTGGCGCGCCGCGCCAGGGGCGGGCCTGCGTAGTAGGAGACCGCTACGCCCGGCTCGGCGTCGATCCCGAGGCCCGCGCGGGTATGGCCCATCTTCAAAGGATCGGTCGTCAGTTCCTTCACCACCGCCAGGAACGGCTTGCCGGTGACGGCCTCGACGATGGCGCTGACCACGAACCAGTTGACGGGGTGGTAGTCGAACTTCGTCCCCGGCGGAAACAGCGGGTCGCCTTGGGCGAAGGCCTTCACGGACTCGGCCGCCGACAGGTTCTTCTTCAGAAGCTCCGGATCGGCCTTCAAGGCGGGCATGAATCTGTTGGGAATGCCGCTGGTGTTGGACAGCAGGTGGGTCAGGGTCACCGTCTTGCCGGTGTCGGGCCGCTGCTCCGGCAGCCAGGTGATGATCGGCGCGTCAAGGGACAGCTTGCCCTGCTCCACCAGGCGCAGCACCGCTATGGTCGTCAGCCACTTCGAGATCGACGCCACGCAATAGACCGTATCGCGGACGGCGGGCTTGCCCGCCTCGATGTCGGCCATGCCGAAGGCGCGCACATAGGACGCCCTGCCCTTGCGCCCGATCATCACCACGCCCTGGAAATTCTGCTCGGCGACGAAGGCGTCGACCACGGGATTGTCGGCGCCCAGCCTGGCCGGCGCGGCCAGGGACAGGCCCGGCGCGGCGCACAGCGCCCCGGCGGCGGCGAACAGGCCGCGACGATCGATCATCGTAAAACTCCCCACACACCGCCGCCCCCAGCGATGGCGGCGACCCTGGCGCAGCGCGACGCCCAAGTCCCGTTAAGCTTTGGCAATGAGCGAACATTGGCATTCGACCAGAAGCGCTCTAGGTCTGGAGGGGACTTCAGGAGACCCCGATGCCCAAGCCGACGGTCGAACCGGCCGCCGACATTCCGCTCGACGCCAAGCTGCGGCCGACCCAGGCCCGCGCCCAGGACACCTACGAGGTGGTGCTGGCCACCGCCGGCGAACTGCTGATCGAGTCCGGCTTCGAGCAACTGACCACCAACGCCATCTGCAAGCGCGCCGGCCTGACCCCGCCGGCGCTCTATCGCTACTTCCCCAACAAGTACGCGATCCTGAAGGAACTCGGCGACCGGCTGATGCGGCTGCAGGACGAGGCTGTGTTCGCCTGGATGGAGGCCGGCGGTCTCGAGGGCGAGACCGCCAGCGCGCGCGTGGCCAAGACCGCCGCCCTGCTGACCGACGTCATCGACATGACCCGCCGCTTTCCCGGCGGTGCGGCCATCGGCCGGGCCCTGCGGGCGGTGCCGATGCTGCAGCAGTTGCGCTTCGCCTCGCGCGACATGGTCGCCGGCCAGTTCGGCGAGGTGCTGGCGGCGCGCTTCCCCTCGGTCTCGCCGCTTAGGATCCGCACCGCCACGCGGATGATGGTCGAGCTGACCTACGCCGCCACCGAGATGGCGGTGGAGGAGCCGGGCCAGGACGCCGAAGCCCTGGCCCAGGAGATCGGACGGCTGTTCGACTGTTATTTCGAGACGTTCGACGCTGAGCTCTAAGATCCTCCCCCTCTGGGGGAGGTGGCCCGGAGGGCCGGAGGGGGGCCGTTTTCAGCTTCCGCTGAACAGGCCAGTTTCGTGGCGACTTCCCTCTCCGTCGGCTTCGCCGACACCTCTCCCTTCAGGGAGAGGGTCGTTCGCCGCAAAGGCCCGCATAACACCGACTTGCAATAACGATAGTTTTTACTATCGTCAGTCCATCGCAGCGGGGGAACGCCGATGGAGGGCTGGAAGAACTGGTCGGGCAGCGTCGTGGCGACGCCCAGCAGGATAGCCCGGCCGCGCACGGTCGAGGACCTGTCGAGCCTGGTGCGCGACGCCGACAAGGTGCGCGTCGTCGGGGCGGGGCACTCGTTCATGCCGCTGTGCGAGACCGGCGGCCTGCTGCTGAACCTGTCGGACCTGGAAGGCGCCGTCGAGATCGCGCCCGACCGCAAGACGGTCTGGGCCCCCGCCGGCTGGAGCCTCAAGCGCCTGACCGCCGCACTGTGGGCGCAAGGCCTGTCGCTCATCAATCAGGGCGACATCAATCCGCAGTCGCTGGCCGGGGCCACGGCCACCGGCACCCACGGCACCGGGGCTGAGCTTGGCAGCCTGTCGACCCAGGCCTGCGGCTTTCGCCTGATGACCGCTGACGGTCGCCTGGTCGAATGCGGCCCCGGCCTGGAGCCCGAGCTCTACCAGGCCCAGCGCGTCTCTCTTGGCCTGCTGGGCGTGGCCGTCGCCATCCGCATCAACGTCGTTCCGGCCTACCACCTGGAAGAACGCGTCAGCCGCATGCCGCTGGCCCAGGCGATCGAACGCTTCGACGACCTGGCCGCCGCCACCCGGCACATGGAGTTCTGGGTCTTTCCCTACAGCGACGACGTCATCTTCAAGACCCTGCACCCCGTCGCGCCCGAGGCCGCCGACGAGACCCTGGGCAAGAGCGGCGAAGGCGACGAGGACACCTTCCGCACGATCTGCGACCTGTGCGCCGCCCTGCCCGTCCTGACCGCGCCGCTGCAGAAGCTGATGATGAAGGTCGCCGGCAAGCCCGCCCGCCGCGCCGGCCCGGCCTTCGAGATCTTCCCCTCCGAGCGGAACGTCCGCTTCGAGGAGATGGAATACGAGATGCCGCGCGCCGCCGGCCTGCCCACCCTGAAGGCGGCCATGGCGCACATCCGCAAGCGCCGCCTGCCGATCACCTTCCCGTTCGAGTTCCGCCTGGTGGCCGGCGACGACATCTGGATGAGCCCGTTCAACATCGGCGCGGGCGCCTCGATCTCGTTCCACCAGTACGCCAAGATGCCCTGGCGAGAGGCCTTCGCGGAGGTCGAGCCCGTGCTCGCCGCCGGCGGCGGTCGACCGCACTGGGCCAAGCGCCATACCCTCGCCCCCGCCGACGTCCATCGCCTCTATCCCCGCGCTGGCGACTTCCTGCGGGTGCGAAAAGCGTGGGACCCGACCGGAAAGTTCGCCAATACCCACCTGACCCAGCTGCTGGGGATCTGACCCATGACCGACATCGCCCTGCACGCCGGCCTCGTGGGCCAACAAGGCTCGCGCGAGCAGCTGAACACCCCCGTCCTGGTCATCGACCGGACCGCCCTGAACGCCAACATCGCGACCATGGCCGCCTTCGCTGCCAGCAAGGGCCTGAAGCTTCGCCCGCACGCCAAGACCCACAAGAGCGCCGACATCGCCCGCCTGCAGTTGGAAGCCGGCGCCGTGGGCCTGTGTTGCGCCAAGATCGGCGAGGCCGAGGCCCTGGCCGCCGAAGGGATCTCAAGCGGCCTGCTGCTCACCTCGCCCGTGGTTTCCGTCCCGGCGATCGCGCGGCTGGCCGTGCTGAACCTGGCGACCGAGGGCCTCAAGGTCGTCGTCGATCATCCAGACAACGTCGCGGCCCTCGGCGCGGCGGCCGGCGCGAGCGGCAAGCCGCTGGAGGTGCTGATCGACCTGGATCCCGGCATTCACCGCACGGGCGTCGCCTCGCCGCAGGCCGCCGTCGCCCTGTTCGAGGCGATCAGAGCTCAGGCCGGGCTCAGCTACGCCGGACTGCAATGCTATTGCGGCGTCCAGCAGCACATCGAGGCCTTCGACGTGCGCAAGACGGCCCTGGAGGACCGCGGGGCCTATATCCGCGAGGTGATCGACGCCCTGGCCGCCGCCGGCGGCGCGCCCCCGATCGTCAGCGGCTCGGGCACCGGCTCGCACCGTATCGACGCCGAACTCGGCCTCTTCACCGAACTCCAGGTCGGCTCCTACGTCTTCATGGACGACCAGTACCTGGCCTGCGATCTGGCGGGCGAAGGCGCCGACGCCAGCCCCTACCGGCGCTCGCTGTTCATCGACGCGCGCGTGGTCAGCGCCAACAGCCCCGGCATGGTCACGGTCGACGCCGGCTTCAAGGCGATGTCCACCGACGCCGACCCGCCCCAGGTCGTGGCCGGCGCGCCGGAGGGCTCTCGCTACTTCTTCATGGGCGACGAGCACGGGGCGCTGGTCCCCTCGTCTGGCTCGCCCCCGCCCCTGGGCGCGCGTGTCACCCTGGCCGCGCCGCACTGCGACCCGACCGTGAACCTCTACGACGCCTATCACGTAGTCGAGGGCGACACGCTGGCGGCCATCTGGCCGGTCACCGCACGCGGGCGGTCGCGGTAACAGCGCGCCCTCGCCTTCAGAAAAACCGCTTTGGCGTCGGGCGCGTTGAAGACTATCCATGGCGTCCGTTCTGGATCGTCCGCCCGCATGACCACCGCCCTCCTCTCCGCCGCTCCCGCCAAGAAGCCCCGCCGCAACCGGCGTCGGCGCTCGGCGCGCTGGGCGCGCGCGGGCCTGCTGGTGCTGGCGGTCGGCATTTCGGGCGTGGTGATCGGCCAGACCACCTTCCGCATGCTCGACGCCCGCAACGCCGCCAGGGCCCAGACCGCTGCGCCGCTGGCCATGGACAACCCGCGCTTCACCGGCGCCATGCGCGATGGCCGCGCCTTCCTGATCACCGCCCGCCGCGCCGAGCGCGACGCGGCCGATCCCAACAAGGTCAAGCTGGTCGAGCCGACCCTGGTGCGCGGCTACGGCGCGCCCGACGCCAGCAAGGTGACCTCCAAGGACGGGATCTACCAGGAAGCCCAGAACATCCTGGTGCTGACGCAGGACGTGAAGATCGACAACGGCCAGGGCTACCAGTTCGCCTCGCAGGAAGCCCGCATCGACACCAAGACCGGCGAGGTCGTCGGCGGCGCGCCGGTCTCCGGGGCCGGCCCGCGCGGCAATGTCAGCGCCGACAGCTACAGCGTCAGCGACAAGGGCGATCGCGTGGTCTTCAAGGGCCGCGTCCGCACCCGCGTCCAGCCCACCAACTAGGCCCCTCGACCGATGACCGGCCTCGGCCTCCTGGACCAGCAACGGGCCCGCGCAACGCGCGTGTGCTTCCTCTACATCGCCCAGCCGCACCAGGTCTGGCACAGCCTGTCGATCGCCGTAGCCATGGCCCGCGCCTGGCCGGAGATCCGGGTCGAGATCGCCGCCACCTCGGCCGGACACCTCGACTACATCCAGGGCATGCTCGACGGCCTGGGCGGCGCGCCGATCACCCTGCGCCTGCTGCCGCCGGCCTGGCTGCGGCGGCTGTCCAAGAGCGCCCCCCCGCCCAAGGCCCTGATGCTGGCCCTGAACGCCGGCCGGCTGGCGGCCTACGACGCCGTCGTCACGCCCGAGCGCACCACCGCCCTGCTGCGCAAGCTGGGCGTACGCCGCACCGCCCTCGTCTACACCCAGCACGGGGCCGGCGATCGCGGCGGACCGTTCGAGCCGCGCCTGCGGGTCTTCGACCTGGTGATGGCCGCCGGCCCCAAGCAGCGCGACCGGATGATCGACGAGGGCTGGGTCCGCCCCGAGGCCTGCGCCATGGTCGGCTATCCCAAGTTCGACCTCGTCGACGCCCTGCCGCCCAGCGCCAAACCGGCCTTCGCCAAGACCTTGCCGACGGTGGTCTACAATCCGCACTTCCACGAGACGCTGGGATCGTGGAGCGCCCTTGGCCTGTCGATCCTCGAACAGTTCGCCGCCGACGAGCGGTTCAATCTGATCTTCGCCCCGCACGTCCGCCTGTTCGAGACCGCCTCGGAGGCCGATCGCCGCGCCGTCGCCGCCTTCGAAGGCCACCCGCGCATCCACGTCGACCTGGGCGGCCCGGCCGCCTTCGACATGACCTACACCCGCCAGGCCCACCTCTATCTCGGCGACGTCTCCAGCCAGGTCTACGAGTTCCTGCGCACGCCCAAGCCCTGCCTGTTCCTCAACCCCAGCCAAGCCGAATGGAAGGGCGACGAGAGCTTCCATCACTGGCTGTACGGCCCGGTGCGCGAGACGGCCGACGAAATCTGCGACGCGGTCAGCGCCGCCATGACCGGCCACAGCGATTTCCTGGAAGTGCAGAAGACGGGCGTGGCCCAGACCTTCGACCTCACCTCCGTCCCCTCGTCGCAGCGCGCCGCCCGCGCCATCGTCGACCGCCTGGCCGTCCTCGACCGATGAGCGACGCGCCCACGAAAGATGCGTCCAAGGTCAATCCCCTGGCCAGGATGCTGGCCAATGTCGGCGCGCTGCTGAGCGGACGCGGGCTGAACGCCATCGTCGGCCTGGCCTATATCGCGGTCACCACTCGCAGCCTCGGCATCGAGGTCTTCGGCTTTCTCACCCTGATCAACGCCTTCGCCCAAGCGCTGGGCGAAATGGCCAAGTTCCAGTCCTGGCAGACCGTCGTGCAGTACGGCGCCAAGCCCTTGATGGACGGCGACCGCAAGACCTTCCAGCAGGTGATGCGCCTTGCCCTGGTGCTCGACGGCATCGGCGCCGTGGCTGGCGTCGCCATCGGCGTTGGCGGCAGCCTGCTGTTCAGCCACTACATGGGCTGGCCCGACGAACTGGCGCCCGAGGCCGCGCTCTACTGCCTGTCGATCGGGGTCATGACATCAGCCACGGGCGTTGGCCTGCTGCGCCTGTTCGACCGATTCCGGATGCTGGCCGCCGAGCAGGTGGTCTCGTCCATCGTGCGCCTGATCGGCTGCGCGATCGCCGCGGCGACGGACGCGCCGATCGAGATGTTCCTGCTGGCCTGGGCGGCCGGCACCGTCGCCTCGTTCCTCTATGTCGCCGCCATCGCCGTCTGGAGCCTTTTGCAGCGCGGCCTGCTGGACGGCTTCAGCCTCTTTGGCCCGCTCGGCGCCGGGCTGCCAGGCGTCTGGCGCTTCGCCTGGGCGACCAATTTCAGCAGCACCATCGAGGTCGGCTTCACCCACGTCCTGACCCTGGCCATCGGCGCCCTGGTCGGTCCGGCCCCCGCCGCCATGTGGCGGGTCGGCCGGCAGGTGGCCGACGGCATGGCCAAACCCGCCCGCCTGATGCTGCCGGCCCTGCATCCCGAGTTCGCCCGCCTGCGCGCCCAGAAGGACGACGCGGCCATGCTGCGCCTGGCCCGCCAGATCGCCCTGATCGGCGGCGGCGTCGCCGGCGTGCTGCTGGCGGTCTGCCTGCTGGCCGGTCCCTGGCTGCTGACCATGGTCATGGGCGCGGAGTACGCTTCGGCCGCCGGCATCATGAGCTGGCAGGTGGCCGCCGCCGCGATCAGCATCATGGCCCTGCCGATCGAGCCGATGCTGGTCTCGATGCACGCGGCCGGCGCGGCCCTGCGCGTGCGCATCGTCGTCATCGCCATCTATTTCGCAGCCCTCGTGCCGCTGCTGCAGGTCTTCGACCTGACCGGCGCCGGCGCGGCCCTGGTCCTGGCCTCGACCTGCATGGCGATCGGCATGTTCATCACCCTCCGGTCGCGTCTCGCTGCGGAAGCCGCCGCCGAGCGCGAGGACAAAAGCGCCGTCATGCTTGAACAGACTTGCGCGGAACCCCTGAACGAGCGCAAAGGCGATCCGCAATGAATACGCCCACCGCTTCCGGCAGGACCGTCCGTCTCGCCGACTTCCCGACCCTGACCGCCGCCCTGGATTTCGCCGCGACCGGCGAGACCGGGATCAACCTGCATTCGCTGCGCGGCGAGCTGGTCGAGGCCCTGACCTACGCGACCTTGCGCGAGCAGGCCCAAGGCCTGGCCCGGCGCCTGCTGGCCGCCGGAGCTAAGGTCGGCGACAGCGTCGCCCTGATCGCCGAGACCGATGGCGACTTCGTGCGCGCCTTCTTCGCCTGCCAGTATGCGGGCCTGGTTCCCGCCCCCCTGCCCCTGCCCGCGCCGCTGGGCGGTCGCGAGGCCTATGTCGAGCAGATCGGCCGCATGTGCGCCTCGGCCCATGCGAAGATCCTGATCGGCCCGGCCGGCATGACCGAATGGCTGAAGCAGATCGGCGACGCCGCCGGCCTCGACTTCGCCGGGCCGCTGGCCGAGCTACCCGAAGACGCCGGCGCGGCCCTGCCTGAAATCACGCCCGAGCATCCCTGCTATCTGCAGTTCTCGTCGGGCAGCACCCGCTTCCCCACGGGCGTTCTGGTGACGCACAAGGCGCTGATGGCCAACGCCGTGGCCATCACGCGCGACGGCCTGCAGGTGAAGCCGGAAGACCGCGCCGTCTCGTGGCTGCCGCTCTATCACGACATGGGCCTGATCGGCTTCCTGCTCAGCCCGCTCACCAGCCAGATGAGCGTCGATCTGCTGCCCACCGGCGCCTTCGTGCGCCGGCCGCTGCTGTGGCTCGACCTGATCAGCCGCAACGGCGGCACGATCGCCTACAGCCCGACCTTCGGCTACGAACTGTGCGCCCGCCGCGCCGAGGCCGCCTCTATCGACCACCTGGACCTGTCGCGCTGGCGCAGCGCCGGCCTGGGCGGCGACATGATCCGCACCGCGCCCGTCGAGGCCTTTGCGGAACGGTTCGCCGCCGTCGGCTTCTCGGAAAAGGCCTATGTGGCCAGCTACGGCATGGCCGAGGCGACCCTGGCCCTCTCCATGGCCCCGCTGAGCAAGGGCCTGCGCGTCGAGATCCTCGACATCGAGCGCCTCGAGCGCGACGACCTGGCCGTCACGGTCGGCGCCGACGCGCCCCGCGCCCGGGCCTTCGCCCGCTGCGGCCCCGCCCTGCCCCACCACCAGCTGGAAGTGCGCGACGCCGACGGCAAGCCGGTGGCCGAGCGGCAGGTCGGCCGCATCTTCGCCAAGGGTCCCAGCCTGATGGGCGGCTATTTCGAACAGCCGGAAGAGACCGCCCGCGTGCTCGACGCCGACGGCTGGCTCGACACCGGCGACCTCGGCTTCCTGGTCGAGGGCGAGATCGTCATCACCGGCCGGGCCAAGGACCTCATCATCCTCAACGGCCGCAACATCTGGCCGCAGGACCTGGAATGGACCGCCGAGCGCGAGGTCCCCGGCCTGCGCAGCGGCGACGTGGCCGCCTTCTCCGTTCCCGGCGACGCGGCGGAAGAAGAGATCGTCACCATCCTGGTCCAGGCCCGCGGCGGCGACGCCGACAGCCGCGCGGCCCTGGTCGACACGGTAGCCGGCGTGCTCCGCTCGCGCCACGGCGTCGAGACCCAGGTCAAGCTGGTCGGCGCCCACGCCCTGCCCCAGACCTCATCGGGCAAGCTCAGCCGCTCCAAGGCCAAGGCCGCCTATCTGGCCGGCGCCTACGAGCGCGCCTGAGGTGAAGAGCCCAGGACCCAGCGTCGTCGCCGTCACCGGCGCGACGGGCTTCCTGGGCCAGCACCTCGTCCGCGCCATCGCCGAACGAGGCCTTGCCCCCCGCATCCTGTCGCGCCGCGATCCGGTCTCGCCGTTCTGGCGCGGGATCGAGCCGCAGGTGGTGCTGGGCGACCTGGGCCGCCCCGAGGCGCTGGCCCGGCTGTGCGACAGCGCTGACGTGGTCATCCACCTGGCCGGCCTGATCAAGGCCGCCGACCGCGCCGCCTTCGACAAGGTCAATGTCGACGGCGCACGAGCCGTGGCGGAGGCGGCGACGAAGGCCGGCGCTCGCTTCGTTCTGGTTTCCAGCCTCGCCGCCCGAGAACCCCAGCTCTCCGACTACGCTGCCAGCAAGCGCGCCGGCGAAGAGGCGGTGCTGGCGATCGCGCCCGACACTCTCGTCATCCGCCCGCCGGCCATCTATGGCCCCGGCGACCGCGAGACGGTCGGCCTGTTCGCCGCCGCGCAAGGCAGCCGCGTCCTGCCGGTGCTGTCGCCCGCCTCGCGCGTGGCGATGATCGAGGTGCGCGACGCGGCCGCCCAGATCCTCGACCTCGTCACGAGCGCCCGCACGGGCCTCGCCTCGATCTGCGACGCCCGGCCCGACGGTTATGCCTGGAGCGAGATCATGACCGCCGCCGCAACCGCTGTCGGCGCCCGGCCGCCTCGCCTACTGCGCGTGCCCGAAGGCCTGATCCGACTGGCCGGAAGCGTCGCCGATGTGGCGAGTAGACTTTCAGGACAACCATCGGTGTTCGGATCGGGCAAGGCGCGCGAACTGTCGCATGCAGATTGGGCGTTTTTGGCCGATCGGTCCCTTGCGTCGTCGCCGAGTCGTCACGATGTTGCCCGCGGCTTCGGCGAAACCGTCGACTGGTATCGGTCGGCCGGGTGGTTGTCGAAAAAATACAGCGACTAGTTCAATTGTGGCAGATATCTGACAGAGACACTGTTACGGTGCGGTCACAGTGCTTTGACGGGGGCGTCTGGCGTTTGGCATGGATACAGTGACAGATCTGAGTTTGCGTGAGATCGGGCTGGCGACGAGCAAGGTGCTCGGCCGCACGGTCGAGGTGACGAACGACACCCACATCGGCCGCGACCTGGCCGTGGATTCCCTCGCCCTGATGAACATCGTGATGGAGCTCGAAGATTCCTTCGACATCTCCATCCCGCTCGATCGCCTCGCCGCGGTGGAAACCGCCGGCGACCTCTCCAAACTGATCAACGATCTCCGAACCAAGGCTTGACCGATGGGTCTGTTCGACAAGCATCTGGCCTATCGCGACGCGTACAAGGCCATCCAGCAAGCGGGCGCCGACCCGTTCACCGTCCGTTTCGACGCCGTGGTTTCGCCGACCGAGGGCGTCGTCGAGGGGCGTCCCACGATCCTGCTGGGGACCAACAACTATCTGGGCCTGACCTTTGACGAGAAGGCGATCGCCGCCTCGGTCAAGGCCGTCCAGGAACGTGGCACCGGCACCACCGGTTCCCGCATCGCCAACGGCAGCTTCGAGGCCCACGTGGCCCTGGAGACAGCGCTGGCCAAGTTCTACGGCCGCAAGCACGCCATGGTGTTCACCACCGGCTACCAGGCCAACCTGGGCGTACTGTCCACCTTGGTCGGCCGCGGCGATCACCTGATCCTGGACGCCGACAGCCACGCCTCGATCTACGACGGCTCGCGCCTGGGCCACGCAGAGGTCATCCGCTTCCGCCACAACGATCCGGAAGATCTGGCCAAGCGCCTGCGTCGCCTCAAGGACGTGCCCGGCGAGCGCCTGATCGTCGTCGAAGGCATCTATTCGATGATCGGCGACACCGCGCCGCTCAAGGAAATCGCCGCCGTGAAGCGCGAGATGGGCGGCTACCTGCTGGTCGACGAGGCCCACTCGATGGGCGTGCTCGGCGCCACCGGCCGGGGTCTGGCCGAAGCCGCGGGCGTGGAAGACGACGTCGACTTCATCGTCGGCACCTTCTCCAAGAGCCTGGGCGCCATCGGCGGCTTCTGCGTCTCCAGCCTCGACGACTTCGAGGTCATGCGGGTGATCTGCCGTCCGTACATGTTCACCGCCTCGCTGCCGCCGGCCGTGGTCGCCTCGACCCTGGTGGCGCTGGAGCAGATGATCGCCAAGCCGCAGCTGCGCGAGCAGCTCAACAGCAATGCCTGCCGCCTGTACGACGGCCTGACCGCCCTGGGCTTCGTCACCGGCCCGGCCGCCAGCCCGATCGTGGCGGCCACCATGCCCGACGTCGAGCGCGCCATCGCCATGTGGAACGGCCTGCTGCAGTCGGGCGTCTACCTGAACCTCGCCCTGCCGCCGGCCACGCCCGACAGCCGCCCGCTGCTGCGCGCCAGCATCAGCGCAGCCCACACCCACGAGCAGATCGACCAGGTCCTCAAGGTGTTCGCCGAAGTCGGCACGGCGCTCGGCGTCATCGACGGCCAGCAGCGCGCCTTCGCCTGACGGCAGGCGCATCGCTGAAAGGACGAAGCCCGGACGAAAGGTCCGGGCTTTTTCTTTTCTGTCGCTACGCGCGAGCGTTCAGGCTTCCACCGTCAGGCTCGCGACCAGCGACGCGCCATCGGGGGCGCAGCCATAGACGAAGAACCGGATCTTCTTGCCCGAGACAAAGGCCGTCATCGCGGCCGAGACCAGCACGTCGTGGTTGGCGGCTGTCGGGACGACCCGAAACACGCCCGAATAGCTGCACGACATCGGGCTTGCGACATTGACGTGCATGTCGAGGCCATGGTCGCGTGCGTCGACCGACGTCATGATCCCCAAATCGCTCGTCCCCGGCGCCTGCGCCCATGCGGGCGCGGCCGCCACCGCCAGTGCGGCCAACACTCCCAAGCCAAGCTTCTTGAACATGGTTTTACCCTCAGCCCCCTACTATCGCCGCGGCCCAACGCCGGACGGACGAACTCCGGCTAGCGCTCCCGCCCCCGTCTCCACTTCCACAGGCCCAGCAGAATGCCCGGGGCGGCCAGGACCGGATGGCGCTCGCGCCAGGGGGTCAGTTCGACCTTGAAGCCGGTGTGGCGCTCGATCTTCCAGGCGGCGTAGCGGGCCGCACCCTGGAAGGTGAAGGCGGCCTTGACCAGGCGGGCCACGTTCAGCGACTTCCCGAGGTTGCGCCGCAGCCGCCAGGCGGCTTTCAGGCGCTTGCGCTCGATCGCCGACATCTGCGGCGCCGGCCGCCCCTCGCCGTCTAAGCGGCCGTCGTCGGCCCAGCAGGCCGGCAGCAGGCGCTGGTAGTGCGCAGGATCGAAGGCCAGGATCGAGGCCTCTCGACCGGCCTTCTCGACCCGGAACTCGGCGGCGTAGGTCTCCTGGAACAGCGCCGTCCAATAGGCCTCGGGCGGCCCCTCCTCTGGGCCCAGGGCCGTGGCGAAGCGGGCGGCGGTGCGGGCGGCGCGGCGCACGGCCTCGACCACAGCCTCGCGCGCGGCCGCGTCGACGGCCCAAACGAGGCCCGAGGGCTGCACGAAGCGGGTCCACAGCGTGGTGTCGATCCCCCTGCCCTTCACCGCCTGCGAGAACCGCGACAGGGTCATCGAGGCGACCTTGGCCCGCAGGGTGACGCCCTCGTGTTCCAGCTCGTGATAGCTGACGTCGGGCCACAGGATGCGGGTGGCCACGCCGCGCAGGCCGCGCGGCGGCCGCTCGGTGAGCACGTAGAAGTCCAGAACGCCCGACAGGTCGCCGGTGCGCAGGATCGAGCCGTAGAACAGCACCGCCTGGGCGGTCGGGAAGAGGCCCGTCAGGTGTTCGGCGAAGGCGCGGATGGGCGCTGGGATCGACTGCGCCAGTTCGGCCTCGACCAGCGGCCGGACCGCGCTCATCCGACCACGAACCGCAGCGGCGCGCCCAGGGCCAGCGCCAACTTGCCGCCCTCGAACACTTCGCCGTCGAGCACGAAGTCGAACTGGCCCGAGGCGTAGAGCGCCGCCGGGTCACGCCGGCGATAGCCGCGCGCCTCGAGGATAGGCTTGTCCTTGCCCGACAGCACCGTGGGCACCATGCGCAGCAGGCGCTTGGGCGGTGCGTCGACGTCGAGCACCTTCAGCCCCTCGCGCGGCTCGCCGAAGGGCTTGAGGTTGAACGGCAGGCGCTTCAGCGCCGTGGCCAGCAGCACGAAGCGCTCGCCGTCCGGCTGGACCTCGCCGTCCATGGCCACCTTCACGGCCACACCCTGGCGCCACTGGTCGCGCGCGCCGCCGAACAATGCGCCCAGGGTGGCGCCGGCCAGGGTCACGGCCACCGACAGGCTCTGGAACACGCCCATGCGGTTGACGCGCTTGGACAGCGCCGTGGCCCGCACCAGCGCCCCCAGGCCGAAGAAGAAGCCCCGCAGCGGCGGACGGCCATCGGCGAAGCGCACCTCCAGCGGGGCCCGGATCTTGATGCGCGGTGCGGCCTGGGCGGCGGCCGCCAGCGCCTCCTCCAGCCGCCAGTCGCGCGGCGCGCCAAGGTCGATGGCCAGCACGTTGGTCTTGCCCGACGGCAGGATCGCCAGCATCGGCATGTCGTCGCCGAAGGTCGACGGCGTCAGGCCCAGCACGTCGCGCACCGTGCCGTCGCCGCCGTCGATGACCAGGAGGTCGATCCGGTCCTCGGCGAAGCGGGCCAGCTCCTCGCCCAGCGCCTCGCGCGTCGCCGGCTCGACCACGCGCACGCCCTCGGGGGTCGGCGCATGCACGCGCCCCTGGTTGGCGTGGCTGCGCGGGTTACGGACGACGCCGACGCGCATCACCGCGACAGCCAGGACTGGATCGAGCCCTTGGGGGCCAGGGCGCCCTGCACGATCTGGAGAGCGTGGACAAGGAAGCAGATCGCCGTCCAGGCCGCCACCAGCACGAAGCCGATGTCGGGCCGGCCGACCAGGACGCTGCCGGTCAGCAGGATCAGGTTCGGGTTGCGGCGGGCGGTGATCAGGCGGAAGAAGCTGTCGAACGGCCGCCAGGCGTGCATCTCCAGCTTGAACAGG
The DNA here is from genome assembly GCF_057808875.1 of Caulobacter sp. FG7. Taxonomy (NCBI): domain Bacteria; kingdom Pseudomonadati; phylum Pseudomonadota; class Alphaproteobacteria; order Caulobacterales; family Caulobacteraceae; genus Caulobacter; species Caulobacter sp. FG7. The sequence goes on along the minus strand of NZ_JBMDIW010000023.1, from coordinate 38,987 downwards.
GCCAGGAAGATGCCCTCCTCCACCCGCTGAGCCACGTAGCCGCCGACGACGATGGCCAGCAGCCACGGCGCATAGGGCATCGACAGGCCGACGGCGAACACGCCGACGTACCAGGCCCACCACCAGAACGGCGGATGCACCAGGTCTATGCCGTGATCGAAGACGTTGCCCCACTTGGACGAGGTCAGGGTCACCCGGGCCAGCTTGCCGTCGACCGTGTCGAGGAAGGTCATGATCCAGGCGCAGACCAGCCCCCAGCCGAACTGGCCGCGCCAGAACAGCACGAAGGCGGCGATGGTCAGCAGGAAGCCGATGAAGGTCACCTGGTTGGGCGTCATCTTCGCCAGGGCGCACCAGCGGGTGACGATCCGCGCCGGGGTCGGCCAGACGTACTTGGTGACGAGGTCGGTCACGCCCTTGTACGAGCCCTGGAACAGGCGCTTCTCGACGGCGCGCACGGTCTCCTTGGTCAGGCGCTCCAGCACCGGCGGCTCGCGCTTGCGCAGGGCGCTGTTGTAGGCCGAGCCCAGCTCCAGCGCTGTCAGGCGAACGAAGCGCGCATCGACGGCCGAAGGGTCCTGTCCCGCCGCCAAAGCCGCGATCGCGGCTTCGGCGACCTCGGCCGGGGCGTTCACCGCCGTCGGGGCGCCCGTGTCGTCGACCAGAACCGCCCACGGGCGACCGGCCAGGGCCTTGACCAGCGACTCGTCGAACACCCAGCCGGCGTGCACGGCGATCGCGTCACCGCCCTGCCCCGCGGCTTCCGAAACGCCGATCCGGCGATAGATGCGCGACAGCCGCTCGCCCGAGGTCATGCCCCAGATGCGCGCCTCGCTGTCGCCCACCGTCACGGCGCGCGAAGCGACTGGATTGATTTCGCCGGTCACCGGTACTTAAACCCCTTGAAAGCCGAGGCGATTGATAAGCAGCTTCGCCGAAATTCGCCACAATCGCGCCGGTCCCTCTTGTCGATATTCCGCCTCGCCCATCTGTCGGACCCTCACCTGCCGCCGCCGCCGGGCGCGTTCGGCTGGCGTGATCTCGCGTCCAAGCGGCTGCTGAGCCGGATCGCCTGGCGTCGCAAGCACAAGATCCATCGTCCGGAAGTCCTCGACGCCCTGGTCGCCGACCTGAAGGCCCACGCCCCCGACCATGTGGCGATCACCGGCGATCTCACCAACTTCGCCTCGCCCGTCGAGATCGCGGCCGCCACGCGTTGGCTGCAGGGCCTGGGCCCGGCCGAGACGATCACCGTCAGCCCCGGCAACCACGACGCCCTGGTCGGCGAGACCGCCCAGGCCCGCTTCGCGCCCTGGATCGCCTGGCTGGGCGACGACGAACAGGCTGCCTTCCCGCAGGTGCGGCTGCGCGGCCCCATAGCGATCTTAAACCTTTGCTCGGCCTTGCCCACCGCCCTGCATCTGGCCACCGGGCGCCTCGGCGCCGAGCAACTCGAAAAGCTCGACGCCCTGCTGGCCGATCGCGCCCTGGCGGACAGGTTCAAGGTGGTGCTGCTGCACCATCCCCCGATCGCCGGCGCGGTCTCGGGCCGCAAGTCGCTGGACGATCAAGGTCCTCTGCGCGACGTGCTCGCCCGCCGCGGCGTCGACCTCGTGCTGCACGGCCATGCCCACGAATCGCTGACCGCGACCATTCCCGGCCCCGGCGGCCGATCGATCCCCGTTCTGGGCGTCCCCTCGGCCTCGGCCTGGGTCGGCGGCCACTCGCCGGCCCGCTGGCATGCGCTGGAGATCGAGCCGCGCGAGGGCGGCGGCTTTTCGCTGCGGGTCATCGCGCGCGGGCTCGATCCGGCCACGGGCGGGATCAGGGAACTGGGCCGCTATTCGCTGATCTAGATCCTCCCCCCGAAGGGGGAGGTGTCGGCAAAGTCGACGGAGGGGGACGTGACTGCTCACGTCGCCTTCCGAGCTAAAATTCAGAAGAGACTTCCCCCTCCGGCCCTCCGGGCCACCTCCCCCTACAGGGGGAGGATCTCGCTCCTACTTCCCGTAGCGCATTCGCACCCGGATCGTGTTCTCCCCCGACTTCACGCTGATCCGCGCCGAATCGAAGGACGGCACGCCGAACCGCGACGGCGCGTCGTTGGAGAAGCCGTAGCCCTCGGTCGGCAGGCCCACGGCGTTGCGGTCGAAGTCGTGGTTGCCGTTGGCGTCGTGATAGACCGCCACGGCGTAGATGTCGGCCTTGGGCAGGTTGAAGCAGGCCTCGGTGGTCGGCGCGCTGGCCGGCACCCGCAGGCGCAGCAGCTTGCCGCGCGGCGCCAGGAAACGACTGGGATCAGACGGATAGATCGTGACCGTCACCTCGCCGGTCTCGGACTTCAGTCGACCGACCTCGACGGTCAGCCGCACGCCGGTGTCGCGACCGACGCAGTCCTGCCTCGCCGCCGCCGGCGTCGCCATCCCCAGCAGGCCCAGCAGCGTCCCTAGCGCTGCAAGGCCCGGAAGAACGGTTCGTGCTTCCATGTAAAAGGCCGTGTCCCTATTGTCGCCCCGACGCGATCAGCGCCCGCAGACTCGCCTGAAGTATCGGTTGCCGCATGCCCAACCCCACAGCCCTCGCATTCGGCTACCCACGCTCGAAAGTGGCCGAAACCGACCACTGGTTGGTCCTTGTACGTCCCAAGCAGCCGACTTTCGGATCTCTCGTCCTGGTATGCAAGGAACCCGTGCAGGCGTTCTCCGATCTGAGCCCAGCCGCCTTCGCCGACATGCAGGCCGCCGTGGCCGGGATCGAACGCCTCCTGAAGGCCAAGGTCGCCTACGAAAAGATCAACTACCTGATGCTGATGATGGTCGATCGCGACGTGCATTTCCACGTCCTGCCCCGCTACGAGGGGGCCCGCGAGCACGAGGGAACCAGCTTCCCTGACACCGGTTGGCCCGCCGCTCCGGCCCTCGGCTCGGCCGTGGCGCTGGACGATGGCGCCGTCGAGCGCCTGGCCCAGGATTTCGCAGCCGCGTGGTCCGCCGCGTGAGCAAGCTGAAGAAGAAGTTCGACGTGCGGCGCATCACGGCCATGGGCCTGATCGACCGCTACCTGCTGCGCCTGCTCGGCTGGCCCCTGGCCGGGTGCCTGGGCCTGACCGTCGTGGCCCTGCTGCTCGAGCGCGTGCTGCGCCTGCTCGACCTGCTCTCGCAGAGCGCCGCGCGCTTCGACTACGTCACCCAGCTGGCGCTGAACCTCCTGCCCCACTACCTGGGCCTGGCCTTGCCGGTGGCGTTCTTCGTCGCCCTGTTCATCGTCATCAGCAAGCTGTCCGACGGCTCGGAGATCGACGCCCTGCTGGCCGGCGGCCAGTCGCTGGAACGGGTCGCCGCCCCCTTCGTCTGCGTGGGGCTGGCGCTCAGCGTCTTCAGCATCGCGGTGTTCGGCTATGTCCAGCCCTACAGCCGCTACGCCTATCGCGCCGTCATGCACGCGGCCGTCAACGCCGGCTGGAACGGCCGCCTGTCGGGCGGGGCCTTCATCGACGACGACGGCTCGCTGATGACCGCCGACAGCGCCGACCTGGCCGGCCAGAGCCTGACCCGCGTGTTCATCCGCCGCCCTGACGCCGCCGGCCACGAGGAACTGATCACCGCCGCCACCGCCACCTTGCAGGTCTCGGCCGACGGCAAGACGGTGACGATGCGCCTGAAGTCGGGCCGCCGCATCGGCAGCGATGCGCGCGGCAACTATCGCAGCCTGGCCTTCGACGACCTGACCACCGAGGCGCCGCTGAAGGCCGCCGCCAGCCTGCTGCGGGCCCGCGGCGGCGACGAGCGCGAGCTGACCCTGGGCGAACTGCTGCACCAGGCCAAGTCGCCGAATCCGGTCGTGCCCAAGGTCACGCTGATGGCCGAGTTCTACGGGCGCATCGCCCGCGCCGCCTTCCTGCCGTTCCTGCCGCTGCTGGCCTTCCCGCTGGGCCTGGCCGCCAAGCGCGGCAACCGCGCGCCCGGCCTGCTGCTGGCCGGCGTGCTGCTGCTGGCCTTCCAGCACAGCCTGCTGCTGGGCCAGAGCCTGGCCGAATCCGGCCGCATCGCCTCCCTGCCCGCCGTCGGCCTGCCGTTCCTGATCTTCACGGGCCTGGCGGTCTGGCTGTTCGTGGGCAGCCGCACGCGGCCCGGCGACACCCCGATCTCGCGCCTCGTCCTGGCCATGAGCGCTCAGTTCCGCCGCGCCCTCAAGCCGTTCCAGCGCAAGGAGCGCGCCGCATGAAGCTGCAGCTCTACGTCCTGCGCACCGTCGCCACGCGCGTGCTCGGCGCCGTCCTGATCCTGATGGCCATCCTGCAGATCCTCGACCTGCTGGAAGTCACCACCGACATCCTCGACCGCGGCCTCGGCGTCGGCGGGGTGTTCTACTACGCCGCCCTGCGCGCCCCGGCCCTGTTCCAGCAGGTCGCCCCGCTGGCGGTGCTGGCCGGGGGCCTGTTCGCCTTCTCGCAGCTGGCCCGCGAGAACGCCGTGGTCGCCATGCGCGCCGCCGGCATCTCGGGCTACCGCATCGTCGCCATGGCCGTGCCTGTGGCGATCGCCGTGCTGGCGCTCGACGCCCTGTGCGCCCAGGTCGTCTCGCCGCGCACCGACCCGACGCTCAGCGCCTGGTGGGCCGCCACCACCCCGGTGGCCGATCGCAAGGCCCCCGCCTCGCGCACCTTCCGGGCGGGCGAAGACCTGGTCACCGCCAAGGAAGCCTCGTCCAACGGCGCGCGCCTGACCGAGCTGACCATCTATCGCCGCGACAAGTCCGGCGCCCTGACCGAGCGCGTCGTCGCCCCGTCGGCGCAGTTCCAGGCCGGCGCCTGGCGGCTGCAAAGCCCGGTCACCACCCGCTATCTCGGCGACCGCGTCGAGCCAATGACCGCCGCCTCGGCCACCTGGCCCACGGCCCTGCGCCCGGCCGACGTCCAGGCCCTGTTCACCGACGCTCCGGCCCCGTCGGCCGCCTCGGCCCGCCGGGCGCTGGAGAACGGCGGCTCGGACCGCCCGCAGAGCTTCTACGCCACCCGCCTGCAGACGGCCTTCTCGGGCCCGATCGCGGCGCTGGTCATGCTGCTGCTCAGCGCCCCCGTGGCCTGGGCCAACTTCCGCAGCGGCCAGGGCGCGGTGCTGCTGACCTCGGGCCTGGCCGCCGGCCTCGTCTTCCTCGTCGCCGACGGCCTGCTGTCGGCCCTGGGCGAGTCCGGGGCCCTGTCGCCGATCCTGGCCGCCTGGGCCGCCCCCGTCGTCTTCGCCGCCCTCGCCGTGCGCGCCTTCGTGTCCCTGGAGGGATGATGCCTTTCGATTCCGCGGCCGAGGCGATCTCGGTCCTGCCCGTCCGCACACCTGAAGAGCTCAAGCGCTTCATCGCGCTGCCTGCGCGCGTCAACGCCAAGGATCGAAGCTGGATCACCCCGCTTTTCCTGGAGCGGACCGAGGCCCTGTCGCCCAAGACCAACCCGTTCTTCCAGCACGCCGAGGTCCAGCTGTTCCTGGCCGTGCGCGGCGGCCGCGACGTCGGCCGGATCAGCGCCCAGATCGACGAGCTGACGCCGCAGAACACGCCCGGGCGCCTGGACGGCCACTTCGGCCTGATCGCCGCCGAGGACGACGCCGAGGTCTTCGCCGCCCTGCTGCGCGCGGCCGAGGCCTGGCTGCGCGAACGCGGCCGCACCCACGTGATGGGCCCGTTCAACCTGTCGATCAACGAGGAGGTCGGCCTGCTGGTCGACGGCTTCGACACCCCGCCGATGGTGATGATGGGCCATGATCCGGCCTATGCCGGCGGCCGCATCGAGCAGCAGGGCTACGACAAGGCCAAGGACATCTACGCCTACTACGCCCCCATGCAGGCCGATCTGCCGCCCGCCGTGCGCCGCCGCGCCGAGCGGCCGCCGGCCGAGGGCGTGGTGCTGCGCCAGCTCGACATGAGCCGCTACGACGAGGAAGTGGTCACCCTGACCGAGATCCTCAACGACGCCTGGAAGGACAACTGGGGCTTCACCCCCACCACCGAAGCCGAGACCGCCCAGCTGGCCAAGGCCCTCAAGGCCGTGATCGACAAGCGCCTGACCTGGTTCGCCGAGATCGACGGCGAGGCGGCCGGCTTCCTGGTGTTCCTGCCCAACGTCAACGAGGCGATCCGCGATCTTGGCGGCAAGCTGCTGCCGTTCGGCTGGGCCAAGCTCCTGTGGCGACTGAAGGTCAAGCGCGTGAAGTCGGCCCGCATCCCGCTGATGGGGGTCAAGCGCAAGTTCTCCGACAGCATCCGCGGCCGCATGCTGCCGTTCCAGATGATGCACGCCGGCCGCACATCGGCGATCGCGCTCGGTTACGAGCGGTTCGAGATCTCGTGGGTGCTGGAAGAGAACATGCCCATGCGCCGCATCGCCGAGTCCCTGGGCGCGCAGATCTACAAGACCTACCGCATCTACGAGAAGGCGCTGTGACCCAGAGCTTCAAGGCCCTGGTCCTGGCCGGCTCGCGGCCGGGCGAGATCGACAGCGCCGCGGCCTATGCCGGCGTCTCGCACAAGGGCCTGATCACGCTGCAGGGCCGCACGCTGCTCGACCGCGTGCTCGGCGTCGTCCAGGCCGCCGGCGCGGCGGCGATCGGGGTTTCGACCTCGGACGCGGCCATCGTCTCGGCCCTGCCGCAAGGCGTCGCGGCCATCGCCGCCTCGACTGAAGGCCCCAGCCAGAGCGTGCGGGAAGGCGCCGAGACGCTCGGCTTTCCGCTGTTGATCACCACTGTCGACCACGCGCTGCTGAAGCCCGAGTGGATCACCCAGTTCCTGGCCGACGCGCCGGCCGACGCCGACGTCTGCCTGATGCTGGCCCCGGAAGAGCGCGTGCGCGCCGCCGCCCCCGACACCAAGCGGACCTATCTGAAATTCCGCGACGGCCGGTTCTCGGGCTGCAATCTCTTCCTGTTCCGCAGCGCGGCCGCCCTGCCCGCCATCGCCCTGTGGCGACGGGTCGAGCAGAACCGCAAGCAGCCCTGGAAGATCGCCGCCATGCTCGGCCCCGGCCTGCTGGTCCGCTACCTGCTGGGCCTGCTGACGCTGGACGAGGCCATCGCCCGCCTCGGCGCCCTGGCCGGCGTGAAGGCCGCCGCCGTGCGCGCCCAGGACGGCTTGGCCGCCGTCGACGTCGACAAGCCCGCCGACCTCGACCTGGTGCGCCAGATCGTCGGCGAGACGGTCTAGGTCGGACCGACCTTCAGAACCTCCAGCCATTTCCACCGAAGTTCCCCGCGAAGGCGGGGATCCAAGCCGCCTTTCAGGACAAGGCGCGGCCGTGAAAGACCCGCGGACTCAGCTTGGGTCCCCGCCTTCGCGGGGAAAAGCGGGTTTGAGGGCCGTGGTGGGGCGTCGATCGGCCTAGCGCCAGTAGCCGTTGGCCGCCGCCACGGTGGCGAAGTTCACGGCCACCACGTGCGAGACGGCCGTCAGGGCCTGGGCGTCGTTCTCGTAGATCGCCCGCAGCCGCGCGCGAACCTCGTCGGAGGGTTGGGTCTTCTTGACCGCCATCCGCGAGAGCTTGATGGCGAGATCGTAGCCTTCCTCGGGCGTGGCGGTGATCAGGCTGGGCAGCCAGGCGGCCATTGGGCGTCACTCACGTTCAGGATCCGGCCAGCCTAGGCGGCCCGGCGCGACGACGATTGGACGAAAAGCTCCACCGTTCCGTGCAATCTTCGCCAAGACCTCAGGCGCTGAGCCTGACGATGACGCCCAGGCCCGCGGCCGCGACCGCCAGGGCGACCGGAATGGTCAGGATCAGAGCGAGGGCCGAGCCGGCGCTGACCCGGCCCGTCCAGGTCGACAGGCCCACGCGCAGGAAATCGGCGAGGTCGGGCCGGGTTTCGACCCTCGGCTCCATGCGCAGGATCACCGCCGGCACGCCGAGATAGACCGCCAGGTAGACCGCGCAGACGCCCAGCACCAGGCCGACCTCTGCGTTGCCCAGGAAGGCCAGGGCAAACGCCCCGAGGATCGCGCCATAGGCGCCGACGATCATCCACCCCACCGCCTTGGGCAGGTCGGGCGTCGAGGGTTCGGGCGACAGGGGCTCGCGAGTGGTGGGCTGGACCGCCGCCGGGCCCGTCCGCGCGCGAGGCGCGGGCGGTTCCCAGGACGGGCCTTCGTAGAAGGCGTAGGTCAGCGGCGTCGTGGTGGAGACATAGTCCATGACAGGCTCCTTCGGCCGCTCGGCGGCCGGGGTTCAGGGGAGGAGGAACACGCGCACTCAGACGGCCAGGGCCTCGTCGGCCGGGCCGAAGAACTCGAAGTGGATCCGGTCGGACGCCACCCCCGCCCGCGACAGCCCGCCGACGAAGGCCTTCAGGAAGGGGCGCGGCCCGCACAGGAAGAAATCGGCGGTCTCGAACGGGGTGTTGGCCTTCAGCCAGTCGACGGTGATCAGGCCGTCGTGGTCGTGGGTGCGGCCGACTTCGTCATTGGCCGCCGGATTGGCGTAGAAGGTGGCCACCGAGGTCTTGCCGTGCGCCTTGGCCAGGGCCCGGACGTGGCCGTCCATGGCGTGGCTGGCGCCGTCCAGCGCCCCGTGCACGAAGGCGGTCTCCAGCTCCGGATGCTTGTCGGCGATGGTCTCCAGCATGCTGACCATCGGCGTCAGCCCCACCCCGCCCGACAGCAGCACCACCGGCCGCTCTTGCGCCTGCGGCAGGAAGAAGTCGCCCGACGGCGGGGTCAGCAGGAGCGTCGTGCCGACCTGCGCCACGTCGTGCAGGAAGCGCGAACCGCCCTGCCCGCCCTCCTCGCGCTTGACCGAGATGCGATAAGCCGTCTCGTTCGGCGCGTTCGAGATCGTGTAGTTGCGACGGATCTCGCCCTGGTCGGGCGTCGTCAGGCGCAGGGTCAGGTACTGGCCGGGCTTGTGCGGCAGAACCTTGCCGCCATCCGTGGGACGCAGCACGAACGAGGTGATGACCGCGCTCTCGACCGTGCGCTCGGCGATCTCGAAGGCGCGCCAGCCGTTCCAGCCGCCGTCGATCGCTTCGATCGCCTCGCGGATGCCATGCTCGCGTTCCTGCAGCAGGCCGGCCAGGAACCAGTAGGCCTCGCCCCAGGCAGCCAGGATCTCCTCGTTGACCGCCTCGCCCATCACCTCGGCTATGGCGCCCAGCAGAGCCTTGGCCACGTAGGGATAGTGCTCGGGCAGCACGTGGTAGCCGACGTGCTTCTGGGCCATGCGCTCGATCGCCGGGATCAGCGCCTCGAGGTTCTCGATGTTCAGGGCATAGCCGACGATCGCGCCGGCCAGCGCGTGATGCTGCTGACCGCTGGCCTGGTTGGCGTGGTTGAACAGCGCCTTGATGTGGTCGTCCTGGAAAAGCCGGGCGTACATCGCCTTGGTCACTTCGGTGGCGCGCGCGGCGACGGCCGGGGCGGTGGCCTTGACGTGCGCGATCGTCTCCGCGCTCAGCGGCTTGGGCATGGTCTAACTCCTTGAGAAATCGTGGGATCAGGCGGCGAGCGCGGGTTCGCGGTCGTAGAAGTCCACCTGCATGCGGATCGGCCCCAGCGGCTCGACCCAATGGATCTGCCGCGGCCGCACCAGCCCCGACACGCCGGGGCTCAGCTCGACCGACGGGATGTCGGCGTCGTCGTAGTGCAGCACCAGCCGCCCTTCGATCAGGCGGATCACGCCCCAGACGCCGGCCCGGGTGCTGTGGTCGCGGCGCAGGCCCTCGGGCAGGGTCGCCTCGTCGAACACCGGGGTCGAGCGGTAGGGTGCGTCCGGCGCCGGTCGCCGGCTTTCCAACGCGCCGTTCAGGTTCCGGGCCATGCGCTGCGCCTTCTCCTGCAGTTCGGCCGCGTGGCGGGGTGGAACGAAGGTGTTCGTCGCCTGCCGCCACAGCGCCAGCCAGCGGTCGAACATCTCAGGCTCGATGCGCTCGACATGCTTCATGTGCGCGGCCAGCGGATTGCCCTTGTAGCGAGCCGAGGCGCGCATCACCGACGACCAGAAGTCGGCCAGCCGGTCGAGATGCTCGTCCCAGTCCTCCACCGCATCGGCGAAGACGGGGCCCAGTTGCGGATCTTCCCGGACGGCGGCGTAGAAGCTGGTCAGCAGCGCCGGCAGGACGGTGTCGTCGAAGTCGAAGACGGGGTTGGCGGACATGACGCTCTCAATTCATTCATTTGGAATGCATCTATTCTCGCGGCCAAAAACATGCAATCTGAATGCATGATTTATCCGTCGCGCCGAACCCTTAAGGGGAGCCCATGAAGCTCACCCGCTACACCGACTACGCGGTGCGCACGGTCATCTACCTGGCCAACAACGACGGCCGCCTGGCTTCGATCGCCGAGATCGCCCGCGCCTACGACATCTCGCAGAACCACCTGATGAAGGTGGTGCAACAGCTGGCCTCCGCCGGCTTCGTCGAGACGGTGCGTGGTCGCGGCGGCGGCCTACGCCTGGCCCGGTCCGCCGACCAGATCAATGTCGGCGCGCTGGTGCGCGAGACCGAGGGCGGCTTCGACTTGGTCGACTGCTCGTCCTGCCTGGCCGCGCCGGGCTGCGGCCTGCCGCGAATGCTGGCCGAGGCGACGCGGGCCTTCCTGGCCGTGCTCGACGGCTACAGCGTCGCCGACATCTCGCGCCAACCCGAGACCTTGCGCCAGCTATTCGCCCAGGCGGGCTGAGGCCTTCGCGCCACAGCGCGATAAAACACGGCGTTCGGCTTTGCATGCCGGCGTCGCGCGACCTATGTGCCGGGCGAAAGCCGCCGGTTCCCGCGATCGGCGGCGACTTTTGTTTCGCCTGTTCGAAGTCTGTCCCGTGTCGTCTTTCCTACGTCGCGCCGCCGCCCTGGGCGCCCTGCTCCTGCTGTCGGCCTGCGCCAGCGTCGACCTGCCCGCCTCGCCCAAGGCCGCGTTCAGCCGCAGCGCCTCCGGCGCCCTCTCCCAGGGCGTGACCTACTGGAGCGAGACCCGCGAGAACCCGCTGCGGCAGGTCTATCATGTGGTGCAGCTGGACCTGGCCAACCCCAAGGTCGAGCTCTTCGTCTCGCCGCCCAATGACGGCGCGGGCCAGTACCACGCGCGCACCACCTCGGAGTTCGTTACCGCCTCGGGCGCCCTGCTGGCCGTCAACGCCAGCTACTTCGTGCCGTTCAAGGCCGGCTCGCCGGGCGGCGAGGACTTCGTGCCTCACGCCGGCCAGCACGTGGATCCGGTGGGCAAGGTGATTGTCGGCGGCCGCGAGGTGGCCCCGCCCGACGCCCCGGAGGTCGACCCGCGGGTCAACGCCATCCTCTGCATCCATCCGTCCTTCGTCGAGATCCGTTCGGGCGCCACCTGCCGCTGGGACGTGGTCGACGCCGTGGCCGCCGGCCCGGTGCTGCTGGTCGACGGCGCCGAGCAATCGTTCCAGAACGCGGGCCCCAAATACGCTCGCGACCGCCACCCGCGCACCGCCTTCGGCGTCTCGGCCGACGGCCGCACCGGCTGGCTGGTGGTGGTCGACGGGCGCCAGTCCGTGCTCAGCGAGGGCGCGACCCTGGCCGAACTGACCGCTTTCTTTCGCGACCTGGGCGCGGCCGACGCCATCAATCTCGACGGCGGCGGCTCGACCACCCTGGCGGTCGACGACGGCTTTGGCCGCCCCCGCGTGCTGAACTCGCCGATCCACACCGGCGTACCGGGCCGCGAGCGCCCGGTCGCAAACCACATCGGCGTGCGGGTGCTCGGCGCGCCGTAGGTCGGATCGGCATTCGGTATCTGAGACGAACCCCTCGTCCTTCGACAGGCTCAGGATGAGGTTTTTCTACGATCCTGGCCTATCAATGGTCCTCACCCTGAGCTTGTCGAAGGGCGGGGACCACGCTCGAACCTTGGATGCCGATCCGCACTAGACCTGCGGCGACAGGAAGCTGGCCGCGACGTTGCTGAGCGGCCCCGGCCAGTCACCGAACACGATCGAGCCGGAGAGCGGGTCGCTCGACATCGACGGGAAGCACAGGTTGAGCCTGAACTTCAGCAGTTCGTCGCTGGTGCTGCTGGCCATGATCGACAGCGGAAAGCCGATGGCCGGGGCGTTGTCGTAGATGAACATCACGCCGGTGAACGGCGAGATCACCGGCGCGGCCGGGTTGGGGAACGACAACGTCCCCGTCACCGGAACCACCTCGCACCGCGCGGTCGAAGCCGCCTCGGGCGCGGCGTCGCCGCTGGCGAGGCTCTTTCCCTCCGGGATATCCAGGGTCAGTTCGTATTCGAAGCCCACCTGGCCGTCGGCCACGATGTCGGGCTTGTAAACCGTCAGTTTCAGGGCGCCGGTCTGCTGCATGAGCGCATCCTCGATCTGGGGCGGCGCGACAGAATTTTCGCAACCTATGATCGCATCAACGCATGACACATTCTTTGAGAGAACGCCGATCTACTGGAAGCTCGCCCCAAACGCCCGCCTGCGCAAGGCGCAGGCGAGTGGTGGCGCTTGAAGACGCAGCGGGCCGCTCGCCTCAGGCCGGGGTCGCCTCGACCGCCGCCCAGCGCGCGGCCAGTTCGCGGTTCTTGGGCAGGTCTTCGGGGAAGTCCATCTCGGCCCAGTCCAGGCCCTGGATCGAACGCACGGCCACCGCGTCGTGGGCGCGGGCGATCTGGTCGATGGCCGACAGGTACCAGCGGCGCAGGCCCTCGGGCGTGCGCAGCGAACGCTCGACAATGTCGGTGAACAGCGCCGCGCCTTCCGGCTCGAAGCGCAGGAAGCCGATCGACTCGGCGTCGTAGGTGGTGATGGTCTTGCCGATCTCGCGCAGGGCGTCGCCTTCGGTGCGCACCTTCATGTCGTCGGAGTCGTAGCCGCCGTCCTTGCGGTCGATGGTCACCGTGATCGGCGCCGACGGCGCCGACAGCAGGCGCTCGGCGATGGCCGGCTCGAACAGGGTGTCGCCGTTCAGCAGCAGGAACGAGCCCTGCATCTCGCCGCGCGCCATCCACACCGAGGCCAGGTTGTCGCTGACGCTGTAGAACGGGTTGAAGATCGTGCGCAGGGTCAGGCCCGGCAGGCGCAGCTTGGCCAGTTCGGCCTCGACCAGGTCGGCGTTGAAGCCGGTGACGACCACCACCTCGGTGACGCCGGCGCGGTGCAGGTGGCGGATCTGCCATTCCAGGACCGAGCGGCCCGACAGGTCCACAAGACACTTGGGACGGGTGTCGGTCAGCGGCGACAGGCGCTTGCCCTGTCCGGCGCTGAGGATGATGGCTTTGACCGGCGACTGCATGGCGAAAACTCGGGCGCGCCGCCAAGAGGGCGGCGAAGACGGGGGTGAAAAGGGCGAGAGCACGACTCGAAACGAGCCATATCAGCGCAGATCGTGCGCGACCATAGCCCTGGCAAGGCCCGCCCTTCCGCAAAACGCCGCTTGCGACAATGTGCGCGCCCCTCAGGACCGGGGCGCGCCGCCCCGTCTCAGGCCTCTACGGTCGCCTTGTAGGACTTGGCCACCGGATGCAGCCGCGCCTCGATCGCCTCGTCGAGGGCCGCCCGGAAGTCGACCATGCCGGCGTTGACCGGCTCGAACACGTCGTAGCTGACCGAGCACGGATCACCGCCCGGAAACGGCGGGTCGGGATTGTATTGGATCGACAGCTGCGCCTGCTGCGAGGCCAACTGCGCCTTCTCTTCCGCGTCCGGGCCGCCCGCCAGGTCGGTGACGATCGTCTGGACCATGAACAGCGACTCGTCGATAGACGACGAGATCCCCGCCCCGGTGATGCGGTTGCCGTCCTTGACCCAGCGTGGGCAGCCGTTGACCACCGTCACCTTGGGGAACAGCTTCAGGCACTCGATGAAGCCCCAGTGGGTGGTGGCCTTGTAGCCGTCCAGCAGACCCGCCGAGGCCAGCAGCAGACCGCCCGTGCACACCGAGACCACGTAGCGGGCCTTGCCGGCCCGATCGCTCAGGAAATCCAGCAGCGCCGTGTCGCCGATGGCGTCCTGCAGGCCGTTTCCGCCGCCGGGCACGAACAGCATGTCGATGTGCGGGGCGGCGTCGTACTCGTACTGCGCCACCACCTTCAGCACGCCCGAGGTCTGGATCGGGTCGGTCGTCGCCGCCACGGTCGCCACCTGGATCGTGCGGTCGATGACCTCGCCGTCGAAGAAGGCGAACACCTCGTGCGGGCCGGCGACGTCGAGGATGTCGACGCCCGGATAGAGCACGATGCCCACCGTGAAAGGCGGCGCCGGGGCGGTCATTGAGCCACCGCGATGAACGAGGCCGTGACGCCGGCCGGCTCGCCGTTGTGCGGCTTGGCCCGCACGATCGTGCCGACGATCGACGGAACCTGGTCCACGCCGTCCGGCCACATGTAGCCGGGCCAGCCATAATAGTCGTACTCCCAGCCCGCCGTGGGCGTGCCGTCACGGCCAAAGCCCCGGATGACGATTGTGGTCGGCCCCTCGCATTCGGGATCGACCTCGCCCTTCAGGTCCAGCAGATAGCCGCCGCCCATGTCGAGCGTACCCACGAGGGTGCGCGGCGTCGGGGTCTCGAAGGTGAACACCCCCTCGCCGAAGATCAGGCTGAGCGCCGTCTGGGCGTTGTCGCCCACCAGCTCGGGATTGTTCAGGTAGCTGCGATAAGTCCACTTGCCGGCCAAGCTCATCGGGATCCTCCCCGTCCAGGTTTCGCGTCAGGTGTTCAGGCGCGCCTCAGTTGGCGTTGATGACGATGTCCAGCACCTGCGGCGTGGCGGTCGTCGCGCCCGCGTCGGCGTGGTGGGCGTGCGGCGTCTCGGTCAGCAGCGGCTTGCCCGACAGGCGCACGAGCCGGATGTTCAGCCCCGACGGCGCGGCGGCCTCCAGCGTGCCCCTGGCCTTGGCCAGCTTGGCCAGCGGCGGCGACAGCGGCACGGTGAAGGTCACCGGCCGGGTCACCAGGTGGCGGCCGAACATCGACAGCGTGGTCACGAAGCCCGGCGAAGCGGGGGTCACCGGCTGGCCTTCGGGCGTGTTGAGCACCACCGCCAGGTCGCCGCCGTGCTCGAAGGGCGGCATGTCGACGGTGATCGTCGCCAGGAGGCTGGTCCCTTCCGGCTTGGCGGCCTGGGCCAGGACGGCGGCCGGCACGGCGACGTCGCCGGCGCCCAGGCTGGTCCCGGTCGGCGTCTTCAGCTTGGCGGCGTAGCGGGTCGGCGCGGCGGCCGCCTTCAGCTTGGGCGCGCCCAGCCTGGGCACGACGTTCTCGCCCGAGCCGGGCTCGTAGTCGTAATCGAACTCGCCGATCGTCTGGTAGGCCTTGGCCTTCTGCTTCTCGGGCGGCAGCGGCGCGCCGCCGGCGTCGGTGAAGAACAGGAACGGCTCGGACTGCCAGCGCACGAGGTCGCCCTTGGGGTCGACGTAGCTGGGATTGTCGGCCGGCAGGGTCGGATAGCCGAAGCCCTGCTGCTTGCGGGTCCACACGTCCCAGATGCGGTCGATGTTGGCATGGTGCAGGAAGAACAGCGGGTCCACCGGCGACAGGTTCGACTGCATGAAGCCGTCGCCATAGGTCGTGTTGCCGTCATCGTCGGTCCAGATGCCGCCGACGCAGTTGTGCACCTTGTTGTGCGGCTGGCCTTCCATCACGCCGAAGCCCGTGATGCTGCTGTGATAGTTCGACTTGGGGCTGGCGAAGCCGATGAAGTCGCGCGGCGACAGGGCGTCGTTCAGCATCCACGACGACACGGCGTTGTTGGTGATCGTGTCGAAGCCCGGGTTCTGGGGCGTCGAGCCCCGCGCGTTCGGCGGCGCGAAGAACATCGGCCCGCCCTTGGGTCCGATGTCGAACAGCAGGTCGGCCGGGAAGCGCAGGCCGCGGATCAGCAGTTGCTGGTTCTGGGCCTGGCTGAGGCCAGCCCAGAACTTCTCGAGCACCGGTCCGAAGGCCTTGTTGAAGGCGTCCAGGCTCTGGATGTAGGCGGAATTGTTGGGGTTCAGCACGCCTTCGAACATCGCCGCCGGCACCTTGGGACTGGCGGTCCAGTCCCAGTAGGGGAAGGCGAAGTCGGGATCGCCGCTGAGCTGGCGCACCGTCTGCTCGAACCAGCCGACATAGCCGCGGTGCCAGACCACGAACCACCAGTTGCCGTGCGGGCAGTCGACCGTGTGGGTCAGGGCGTGGTTGTACCAGTTGTTCGGATGCTCGGGCGGCAGCTTGAGCATGATCTCGACGGCCTTGGCGTAGCTGGCCAGGGCCTTCTGGCCTTGCGGGCTGGCGACGTTCCAGCGCCGCCAGCGGGCCTTCTTCGGGGCGACGGGCTGGGCCAGGGCCTGGCCGGCGGCCATGGCCCCCGCGACGGCGGCGGCGCCCGCCATCAGTTCGCGACGTGACGGAGCGGAGAACAGGCCAGGGAACAGGCGAGAGGCGGCGGGATCCTGGGTCATGGCGAGGACTCTCTTTTTCGGATCATGGAGAAGCGCCGGCGCGAGCCCGGCGAAGCGCGGAAAACCGAGCGGCGCGGCCCCGAAAGGCCGCGCCTGGCAGGTCGTCAGTGGTGGCCGTGGGACACGCCGCCGGCGCCGTCGGGCAGCACGATCTGGACGTTCTGCATCATGCCCTGGTCCTCGTGGTCGAGGATGTGGCAGTGCAGGACGTACTCGCCGATGTAGCGCTGGTAGCGGGTCCGGACGATCAGGGTGTAGGGCAGGTAGGGACCGCTGTCGGTCTTCTGCACGCTCTTGACCCACAGGGTGTCCTTCCACGCGCCCTTCAGGCCCGGATACTGCGGGTCGGGCGGACCGGGGCCGAAGTCGTCGACCGCGCCGGGCGCGCTGACGTCCTTGCCGGTCGGATCCAGGATCTTGACGATCTGGAACGGGTTCACGTGGATGTGGAACGGGTGGCTGACGAACTCCGAACGCAGCTCCCACTCCTGGGCCGTGCCCAGCACCAGGGTGCGGTCGACGCGGTCGGGGGCGTAGGGACGCGGCGCATAGTCCTGCGAGCCCACCTCGAACTGCACCGGCATGTTGGTGTTCTGGCCGGGAATGGCGATGTTGAAGAGCACCTTCTCGGTCTCCGAGCCCTTGATCTCGGCCTCGGTGATCGTCGGGTGCGGCACGAAGCGGGTCAGCTTCAGGCCGTTGCGCAGGTCGGCGACGACGCTGGCGCGCACGTCCGGCGGCATCTGCACGTTGGCCGCGGCCACCAGCTCGTTGGTGACGAAGGCCGGGATGTCCTTGACCTCCTGGCCCGGCGCGACGCTGACCTTGCCCAAGAGGCGCGTGCCGACCGCGATGCTGTTGACCGTGGCGCTGGGCGCGGTGTCGGCGTCGAGCATGCAGTAGTTGCCCGCCTTGGGGAAAACCACCAGCAGGTCGTTGCGATAGCCCGGCTGCAGGGTGACCACCGTGGCCTTGCGGGCCTGGGCGTCGGTCAGGCCATCGTCGGCGACCACATAGAAGGGCACGGGCTCGCCGATGCAGTAGGTCTTCTGGAAGGCCGGGCCGTCGGCCGCCGCCAGACGCTCCATGGCCGCGGGGCCGCCCTCGGCCATCTTCACGAACTGCAGCGAGATGGTGTCGCGCACGCCGGCGTGGATCATCCGCCAGCGGGCCAGCTCGCCCTGCTTGGCCGGCAGGGTGGCCAGCACCTGGCCGTTGATACTGGTGTAGCGGCCCGACTGCCCCCAGCTGCCCGGGCCGAAGCCGTTGCCGTTGGCGTCGCTGTAGAACTCGATCACCCCGGTGTCGCCCGGATCGCAGACCCACTCGACCACGTTGCCCTTGGCGTCGGTCTTGACCTTGATGTTCCCGTCCTTGCCAAGGCACGCGTACTGGATCTGCTGGAACACCAGCAGCTTTTCCGGGATCGGAACCCCGTTCTTGTAGAGCAGGGTGTCGAGATCGCCGTTGGTCGCCAGGGTCGGCTTGCGGTCGCCCTTGATGACCAGGGCCCCGGCCATGCCGCTGGAGACCTGCAGCGCCGTCGAGCCGTGGCGGTGGGTGTGGTACCAGAAGGTGCCGGCCGGATGGTCGCGGGGGATATTGTATTCGTATTCGAACTTCACCCCGGGATTGATCGACAGCAGCACGTTGTCGCTGTTGCCGGTGGGGCTGACCCACAGGCCGTGGCTGTGCAGGTTGGTGCCGTTGTAGCAGTGCGGCACGTTGATCAGCCAGTTGGGGTCGGTGCAGCTGGGGTCGGCTGGCAGCCTGTTGTCCAGCGCCACCCGCACCGTCTCGCCCGGCCGCGTCAGGATCGTCGGGGCCACATAGGGCGTGGTCGGCGAGACGTCGGTGCCGTTGTAGCTACGCAGGTGGACCTTGTCGTAGCGACCGTTGGCGGGATTGTAGAGCCGCCCGTCGGTGTAGACGATGTTCAGCGCCAGGCGCTTGTCGGCGGTGATCGCCGCCGTCGACGGCGGGATGACATAGCTCTTGTCGCCCGAGGCCGTGCCGGTGATGGCCAGCAGGCTGGTCGTCGCCTTCTGGGCCGTCTCCTCGAGCGGCGCGCCCAGGACGCGGGGATTGTCGACGATCCGGTCCTGCGCCAGGGCAGGCCCCGCCTGCACGGCGACTGCGGCCAGAGCCGCCCCCACCGCCAACATCACGCGCCTATCACGCGCGCGCCAACCAGCACCGCTCATCGCAGCCTCCCCGAACAACGTTCCCCGAGGCTATATACTACCTAAGCGATACTACAGGTGAAGGCTAAATTTTTGTGATCTTTCGCACACGCAGCAGGGCTCAACGCCAGGCGTAGTTGAAGCTGATGCTGATCCGCTGCTCCTCGGCCTGGTTGGGTGTCACCTCGTGGCGCAGCCAGCTCTCCCACATCAGGATCGTGCCCGGCGCGGGCTGGACGTAGACGAACGGCTGCAGGCTCTCGGGCGCGTCTTCCTGGCGGGTCGGCGCGGCCATCATCATCGGCAGCCGCGGATCCTCGAACTTCAGCGCCGAGGCGCCGTCCGGAATGGTGACGTAGACCGTACCGGAGATCACGCTGTGCGGATGGATGTGGCCGGTGTGCTGGCCGCCCGGGTCCAGGATGTTGATCCAGAAGCTGTCCATCACCAGCTTGCCGCCGGCCAGGTCGAAGCGCAGGTCCTTGGCGAAGGCCGTCGCGTGCTTGTCGAGCTTCTTCTTCAGCTCGGCGAACAGGCTGTCGCGTTGGGCCAGGTCGTCCAGCGAGGCGTAGGAGGTATAGCCCAGATAGCCCTTGCGCTCGGCCCAGGCCTGGCCGGCCTCGTCGTCCTCGGCCACGGCGATGCAGGCGTCGTGCAGGTCGTCGATGAAGGTGTCGAACCCCTTCTCGCCGGCGAGGCTGACTTCATAGAGCGGGGTGACGAAGAGCGAACGGGTGGTCATGGGGCGGGGTCATACAGCCCTGGGCGATTGACGACAAACGGCGATTGGAACATCATGGCAACATGGCTGATGGCGGAATGACCGTGGAGATCGACGAAGCGCTCGCCGAGAGCCTGCGGGCTCGCGCGGAAGCAGCTGGCCGATCCGTTGAGGACTATGTTCGCCATCGCCTTGAGGAGGACGATGCCGCGATCTGGTCCGAGGTCGACGCCATCTGCGACGCCGCCGTTGCGGAAGACGGCGGTATACCGCTCGACGAGCTTGGCGACTGGATGAACGGCTGGGGCAAGCCTGACGGACCACCGCCGCCAAGATGAAACCTGTCCAGGTTTCGCCTCGCGCCTACAGCGACATTCGATACTTGGAGCTCTGGCTTGCCGGGCGCGCGCCAATGGCTGCCTTAAGAGTCGGCCCTGCGCTGTTCGCGGCGATGAAATCTTTGGAAGAGCTTCCAGAGCGCGGCAGAAAGGCGGCCGGATTTCGAGGTCGCGAACTCTTCGTCCCGTTCGGCTCCCGAGGTTACATCATCCGCTACCGCGTCGAGCCGGACCGCATCATCATCGCGACGGTTCATCACAGCCTCGAACGTCGCTGACTCCGCCGGACTCGCCTATATCTGCCTCGTGACCGACACCACCGCCGACATCCCCTCCCCCTCCGAACCGCCGAAGCTCGCCGGCGCCGCCCTGATCAAGGACGAGGTCACGCGCCTGCCCGACGCGCCTGGCGTCTACCGGATGATCGGCGACGCAGGCGAGGTGCTGTACGTCGGCAAGGCTAAGAGCCTGAAGAAGCGCGTGGTGCAGTACGCGCAAGGTCGCTTCCATACCAACCGCATCGCCCACATGGTCGACGCCACGCGGTCCATGGAGTTTGTCACCACCCGCACCGAAGCCGACGCCCTGCTGCTCGAGATCAATCTGATCAAGCAGCTGAAGCCGCGCTTCAACGTGCTGCTGCGCGACGACAAGAGTTTCCCCGAGATCCTCATCCGCCGCGACCACGACGCCGCCCAGCTTCGCAAGCACCGCGGCGCCCATACGACCAAGGGCGACTATTTCGGACCTTTCGCCAGCGCCTGGGCGGTGAACCGCACGCTCAACACCCTGCAGAAGGCGTTTCTTCTCCGCTCGTGCAGCGACAGCGTCTACGAGACGCGCGACCGGCCCTGCATGCTGCACCAGATCAAGCGCTGCGCCGCCCCCTGCACCGGCCTGATCAGCCTGGAGGACTACGGCGCCCTGGTCGACCAGGCCGAGGCTTTCCTGCGGGGCAAGTCCCGCGCGGTCATGGCGTCGATGGCCAAGCAGATGGAAGAGGCCGCCGAAGAGCTGGAGTTCGAGCGCGCCGCCAGGCTGCGCGACCGCATCCGCGCCCTGGCCGCCGTCGCCCAGGAAAGCCAGATCAACCCCGAGACCGTGGAAGAGGCCGACGTCGTCGCCCTGCACGTCGAGGGCGGCCAGGCCTGCGTGCAGGTGTTCTTCTTCCGCGCCGGCCAGAATTGGGGCAACCACGCCTACTTCCCTCGCATCACCGGCGCGGCCGAGGACGAGGAGGAAGGCGTCACCGAGGAGCAGCGGGTCATCACCGCGTTCCTGGGCCAGTTCTACGACGACAAGCCGATCCCGCGTCTGATCCTGGCCAATGTCCAGCCGGCCGACGCCGATCTCCTGAGCGAGGCCTTCGCGCTGAAGAGCGGCCGCAAGGTCGAGATCGCCGTGCCCAAGCGCGGCGAAAAGGCCGACCTGGTCGGCCACGCCCTGACCAACGCCCGCGAGGCCTTGGGCCGCCGCATGGCCGAGGGCAGCGCCCAGACCAAGCTGCTGGCCGGCGTCGCCGAGGCCTTCAAGCTGGACGCCCCGCCTGAGCGTATCGAGGTCTACGACAACAGCCACATCCAGGGCACGAACGCCGTGGGCGGCATGATCGTGGCGGGCCCCGAAGGCTTCATGAAGGGCCAGTACCGCAAGTTCAACATCAAGAGCACCGAGCTCACGCCCGGCGACGACTACGGCATGATGAAGGAGGTGCTGAAGCGCCGCTTCTCCCGCCTGGTCAAGGAAGAGGAAGAAGGCGACGACGCCAACCGCCCCGACCTCGTGCTGGTCGACGGCGGCAAGGGCCAGCTGGACGCGGCGCTGGAGATCATGGCCGACCTGGGTGTCGACGACATCACGGTCATCGGCGTCGCCAAGGGCCCCGACCGTGACGCCGGGCTGGAGCGGTTCTTCATTCCCGGCCAGACGCCGTTCATGCTCGAGCCCAAGTCGCCGGTGCTCTACTACCTGCAGCGCCTGCGCGACGAGGCCCACCGCTTCGCCATCGGCGCCCACCGCACCCGCCGCAGCATGGACCTGAAGAAGAACCCGCTCGACGAGATCGAGGGCGTGGGTCCGGGCCGCAAGAAGGCCCTGCTGCACGCCTTCGGCTCGGCCAAGGGCGTCGGCCGGGCCAGCATCGAGGACCTGGTCAAGGTCGACGGCGTCAGCCAGGCCCTGGCCGAACGCATCCACGCCTTCTTCCGCAAGGGCTGACCCCCCTACCCAAAACGGGCCGGCGCGATTGACAACATCGGTCGCCGAACGCAACCTCAGGCCGCTCTGGAAAAGCATTCAACCTGCCACGTGGCGCGACTAACGCGCCGCGCCGGAGCCGTTTGGGGGAAACACCGACATGACCATTCTGCCGTTCCTGCGGGGCCGCGGCTTCGCGCGCCCGCTCGCCCAGGCGTGCGCCGACACTGACGCGCCGCAGCCGATCCCGCGCGAGCTGTCTGTGATCCGCCTGCCGGCCGACCACTACCTGCACCGCGACGCCCCCACCGAGTGGTGGTGGCACATCGGCACGCTGAAGGCCGGCGACCGGGTGTTCGGCTTCGAGATCAACGCCGCCTCGTTCCAGGGCCGGGGCTTCGGCTTCTCGCAGATCATGCTGACCGACGTCGCCACTCAGAAGCACTACCAGCGCACCACCACCTTCACCCCGCCTGCCGGCTACGACCCGGCGACCTGGGCCGAGCACGACGTCAATCGCGACTGGCGCGTGCGCCTGGGCGACCCCAACAGCCGGCTGACGGCGATCAAGGTGACCAATCCTGGCTCAGGCTACGATCCCATCGCCACCACGGTCACCGTGACCGGCGGCGGCGGCTCGCAGGCCATCGCCTGGCCGCTGATCGACCCGACCACCGGCGCCATCCTGTCGATCCAGCTGACCAATCCGGGCCGCGGCTACACCTCGCCGCCGCACATCGTCATCAACGGCAAGGGCTCGGGCGCCGCCGCCGAGGCCGTGCACACCTTCATCACCATGGACGCGGCCTGGGGCGATCCGACCCAGAACATGGCCGTCGTCACCAAGCTGACCGACGACGCCACCGACACCGAGATCGTCTTCGACCTGACCATGTCGCAGAAGGGCGCGCCGTTCGTGGTCTGGGGCACCGGCGTGACCCAGATCCTGCCGCCGGCCAGCGGCTCGCACCTGCAGACCGGCAACTACTACTATTCGCTGACCAACATCGCCGCATCGGGCACGATCACCATCGACGGCGAGATCTTCGAGGTCGAGGGCAAGACCTGGATGGACCACGAGTACGGCTTCTTCGGCACCGCCCAGAACCCGGTGAAGTGGATCCTGCAGAACGCCCAACTCGACAACGGCTGGTCGCTGTCGAACCACTACGTGCTGGCCGGCGGCAACCAGCGGCCCAATCCCGGCGAGCCGGTCGTCTGCGAGGTCACCCTGCAGGACCCGGAAGGCCAGATGTACGTCGTGCCCGGCGTCATGACCGCCGAGCGCCCGTGGACCAGCCCGGCCTCCGGCGTGGTCTACTATCTCGACTACCAGCTCGACATCGCCGGCTTCGACGCGGTGCTGAACTTCAAGGCCCTGCTGGCCGACCAGGAGTTCCCGCTGCCGACCGGCTCGATCTACGAGGGGATCGCCTCGGCCGAGGGCAGCTTCCAGGGCAAGCCGGCCAGCGGAACCGGCTGGATCGAGCAGGCGCTCTGAGGCTAACCTCGCCGCGGAGGGCGAAGGTCCTCCGCGGGCCCTTTTCTAGAAGTCGTTGCTCCAGCGCTGCACCGAGGCCAGCGGCAGCCAGGCCTCGAACACCAGGCCGTCGGGGTGGAAGTCGAAGCGCGAGCGGCCCTTCAGCTCGCGCTGGGTCAGGTTCTCGATCAGCCGCGCGCCGAAGCCGAACCGTTCGGGCTCGCTGACCGCCGGGCCGCCGCGCTCGCTCCAGGTCAGGCGCAGCTGCCGGGCGTCCTGGTCGAGGCTCCAGCGCAGGCTCACCCGTCCCTCGGGCGCCGACAGCGCGCCGTACTTGGCGCTGTTGGTGGCCAGCTCGTGCAGCACCATCGACAGCGACACCGCCACGTGCGGGCTCAGCGCCACCTTGGGCCCCGAGGCGTCGATGCCCTCGCCGTGCGCCTTGACGCAGATCGCCGCCACGTCGGTCAGGTCGGCCTCGTTCCAGCCGGTGCGGGTCAGCAGGTCGTGGGCCGCCGAGAACGCCACCAGCCGCTCGGTGAAGATCCGCACCTGGTCGGCGTCGAGCTTGGCGAAGGTCTGGCGGGCCAGCGACTGCACGGTGGCCAGGTTGTTCTTCACCCGGTGGTTCAGCTCGTTGATCATCACCGCCTGGCGCGCCTCGCGGGCCTCCAGTTCGTGGGAGGCGGCGACCAGGGCCTCGCGCACCACGGCGATCTCGGCCAAGCCGCCGCGCTTGTTCGGGTCCAGCGGCCGCCCCTCGCCGATCGCGCCGGCGTCCTCGACCAGCCCCACGACCTCGCGGTTGATGCGATTGGCCAGGAACAGCGCCATGCCCACGCCCAGCAGCAGCAAAAGCGGGAAGATCGCCGCCGTCCCCCAGGCCGCCGCCACCCCCACCTTGGCGACGTCGGCGCGGGGGATGGCCACCACCAGCGTCCAGCCGGTGCGCGGCGAGCGGCTGTAGGCCACGCGGGTCTTCACGTTGTCGAGCGACACGCTCTTGCTGATCCCCTCGTTGGAGCGGGCCAGGTTGCGGGTCATGTCCGGCGAGGCGCTGGCCCCGGTAAAGCGCTCGTTGCGCACCGAGCGGGCGATCACCTTGCGCTGGTTGTCGAGGATGGTGGCCACCCAGCTCTCGGGCGCGCGCTGCTGTCGGAACACCGAGGTGAAGCTGGCCGCCTCGACCACGTAGGACACGACATAGGCCTGCCCCTTGATGTCGACCGGCGCGCCGACGGTGATCACGTGGCGCTGGGCCAGGGCGCCCATGCGCAGGTCCGACACCTGGGTGCGGCCGGCCGCGCGGGCGGCGACCATGTAGGCCGGCGGCGGGGTCTTGGGCAGGGCCGCGCCCCAGGGCGCCAGGGTGTTGACCACCTGCTGGCCGTCGGCGGCGGTCACGGCCACCCAGCCGGGCCGGTTGCCGGTGGCCCGCTTGGCCCGGATGTAGAAGTTCTTCCAGTCGCCGTTCAGCAGCGCCTGGTCGGTGGCCAGGGTCTCGGCCACCGCAACACCCTCGGCCACCTGCCGGTCGACCGCGCCCGACAGCGCCCGCGCGGTGGCCAGCAGCTGCTCTTCCAGCTGGTCGCGGTTCTGGCGGTTGGAGCGCTCAAGCAGCAGGGCCGTGGCGGCCAGCGCCGGCACCAGCAGGCTGACGGTCAGCAGCACCAGCAGGCCGCGGACCGAACTGCGCAGGCCCCGGTGTGATCCGGCCGGGGTCTCGGAAGGGGTGGACGCCATGGGCGGATTTACGCGGCGGCGGCCAGGAGGTTGCCGAAAGCCCCTTGGATCGCGCCGTTCGTCAGCCCCGCCATGCCCATGCTCCCCTGCCCGGATGACGCGACCTTACGCGATGCGTCAGCCCTGTCACCCGGTAAGAAACCATCGTTATCGCCAGCCTTACGCGTCGGTGCGCGTCTTCAGCAGCACCAGGGCCACGAAGCTGATCGCCGCGGCGACCGCCAGGTAGATCCCGACCGGAACCAGCCCGCCCTGCGCCGCCAGGAAGGTGGCCGCCATCGGCGTCAGGCCGCCGCCGATGATGCCGCCGATGTTGAAGGCCATCGAGGCGCCGGTGTAGCGCACCCGGGCCGGGAACAGCTCGGGCAGCCACGAGCCCAGCGGGCCGTAGACGAAACCCATGGCGAACAGGGCCAGCGACAGGAAGGCGCAGATCAGGGCCAGCGAGCCGGCGCCCATCATCACCGGCAGCAGCACGCCGGCGCCCACGGTCATGGCGCAGCCGGCCATCAGCACCCGGCGCGGCGTCGTGGCGTCCGACCAGTAGCCCGAGGCGACGATGCCGCCGGCCATGAACAGGATGGCGAACAACTGCACGCCCAGGAACAGCTGGCGGTCGTAGCCCAGGGTCTTGGCGCCGTAGCCCAGCGCGAAGGCCGTGCTCAGGTAGAACAGCGCAAAGCAGCAGACCACCGCGAAGGTGCCGCCCAGCGTCTCCTTCCAGTGCAGGCGCAGCAGCTCGGCCAGCGGCACGGCCGGCGGCGGCTCGTGGGCCAGGGCCGCGGCGAAGGCCGGGGTCTCGGTCAGCTTCAGCCGCACCCACAGGCCAAGGCCCACCAGCACGGCGCTGGCCAGGAACGGCAGGCGCCAGCCCCAGGCCATGAACTGTTCGGGGCTCAGCAGCAGGCCAAGGATCAGGAACAGGCCGTTGGCGGCGATGAAGCCCACCGGCGCGCCCAGTTGCGGGAACATGCCAAAGCGCGCCTTCCAGCCGGGAGGGGCGTTCTCGACGGCCAGCAGCGCCGCCCCGCCCCACTCGCCGCCCAGGCCGAAGCCCTGGCCGAACCGCAGCACGCACAGCAGCGCCGGCGCCAGCCATCCGGCCATCTGGTAGGTCGGCAGGAAGGCGATCAGCAGGGTCGAGCCGCCCATCAGCATCAGCGACGCCACCAGGGTCGACTTGCGGCCGATGCGGTCGCCGAAATGGCCGAAGGCGATCGCCCCCACCGGCCGGGCGAAGAACGCCACCGCCAGGCTGGCGTAGGAGGCCAGGAGCTGCATCGAGGCCGAATGCGACGGGAAGAACAGCGGCCCGAACACCAGCGAGGCGGCCGTGGCGTAGATGTAGAAGTCGTAAAACTCCACCGCCGTGCCCACCAGGCTGGCCATCAGCACGCGGCGGGAAGAATTGCTGGTCGGTGCGGCGCTGGCGGTCATGGCGTCCTCGGAAACTTGACCACGGCTTGGCTGCGCCCGTCCGCCACGTCAACCATCCGAGAGAAGAAAATCACCCGACCCAAACGGGAAATTCGCGCGAACCAATGTGTTTTCTTCGCGCGAGCCTCATTTCAAGGAAGAGGATTGCCCCGCCGCACGAACGGCGGGGCCGGTCCGTCAGCGGGCCGAGAAGCCGCCGTCCACCAGGTGATAGCTGCCGGTGATGAACGAGGCGCGGTCCGACAGCAGGAAGCAGGTCAGGGCCGACACCTCCTCGGGGCGACCCAGGCGCCCGGCCGGATGCAGGCCGATCAGGCCGGCGCGCGCCTCGTCGGTCATTTCCGAATGGATCAGCGGCGTCTCGATGAAGCCGGGGCCCACGGCGTTGATGCGCACGCCCTGCGGAGCGTACTCGATGGCCGCCGTCTTGGTCATGCCGACCACCGCGTGCTTGGACGCAACATAGGCGCCCGAACCGGCCCAGCCGTGCGTGCCCAGGATAGAGGCCATGTTGACGATCGAACCGCCGCCGGCCGCCAGCATGGCCGGGATCTCGTACTTCATCGAATAGAGCACGCTGTTCATGTCGACATCGACCACGCGCTTCCACTGGTCGAGCGGATAGTCGGCCGTGGGCAGGTTGGGCCCGCCGATGCCGGCGTTGTTCACCGCCAGGTGCAGGGCGCCGTAGGTGTCGACCGCGAACTTGACCATGGCCTCGACCTGGGCGGGGTCGGCCACGTCCACCTTGAAGGCGCTGGCCGAGCCGACTTCCTTCGCCAGCTTTTCGGCGGCGTCGAGGTTGAAGTCGGCGATCACCACCTTGGCGCCGCCGGCCGCCAGTTCGCGCACCACCGCCTCGCCGATGCCCGAGGCGCCGCCGGTGACCAGGGCGACCTTGTTCGCGAATTCCGTGCTCATGAGGCTCTACTCCACTTGGTGTTACACTATGCGCCCCGCATCCTATCTGGGACCGCCCGGTCCCCAGCGCCACCACCGCCGCCGCCCATTTTTCCCGCGACGCCTTACGTGTCCGTCGCCCTTGCGAGCCCTGGGGTTGAGTTCTACGCAATCTCGATGTGCACCGCTTTGACGCCGACCAAGGTCGGCTCGCTGGCCGCGGATCAGGCCGCCCTTCTCGACCACGACGGCTATCTCCTGCTGCGCGGCGCCGTGCCCGAGGCCTGGCGCGACCCTCTGCGCGCGGCCTTCGAGGCGGGCGTCGGCGGCGGCGAGCAGTGGGCCGCACCCAAGGCGCCCGGCTGGCGCCACGCCCAGGTCGACCTGGATCCCACAGTGCGCGAGACCTGCCGCCTGCCGGCTCTGCTGGCGGTCGCCGGACAAATGCTGGGCGGCCCCTTCTTCCTGGCCCAGGTCGAGGGCCGCGAACCCTTGCCGGACGGCGGCCACCAGCCCCTGCACCGAGACGGCGCGGGCCTGCGCGCCGTCTCGGCCATGATCTTTCTCGACGACTACGGCCCGGCCAACGGCGCCACCCGCGTGGTCCCCCGGCCGCTCGACCAAGGCGATCCGGACGAAACCCTGTCCCAGACCCTGGCGGGCGAGGCGGGCGACATCCTGGTGTTCGACGCCGACCTGCTGCACGGGGCCACCCGCAACGTGTCCGGCGCCCGGCGGCGCTCGCTGCTGCTGAACTTCCTGCCCGAAGGCGATCGGGCGGCCGAAGACGTCTATCGCGCCATCCGCGACGTGCGCATGGACAACGGCGAGGTCTTCACCCCGTAAGGAAACCGGCTTGGCCACAACCGCGCATGCGCCATAGCCCTCTGGCGCGCTCATGCGTTAGAACGGCGCCATGAAAGCCCTGCCCAACATCCTGACCTCCGCCCGTCTGGTCATCGCTCTCTTCATGTTCGTGGCCCTGGCCGCCGCCGCCGGCGGCGTGCCGTGGCTCAGCGAACGCCTGACGGGCGACCAGCAGTTCTCGCTGCAACGCTGGGCGTTCTGGGCCTTCGCCATCGCTGCGATCACCGACTTCTTCGACGGCTGGCTGGCCCGCAAGCTCGACGCGGTCAGCATCTGGGGCGCGATTCTCGATCCGATCGGCGACAAGATCCTGGTCTGCGGCGCCCTCCTGGGCCTGATGGCGCTGGGCCCCAACCCTCTGGTCATCCTGCCCGCCGGCCTGATCCTGTTCCGCGAATTCGCCGTCAGCGCCCTGCGCGAGGTCGGCGCCGGCAAGGGGATCAAGCTGCCCGTCACCCTGCTGGCCAAGTGGAAGACCACCCTGCAACTGGTGGCCATCGGCGGCGAACTGGTCGTGGTCTCCTGGGGCGCTTTCAACCTGCCGCAGGACCCGGCGATCATCGAGCCGGTTTCCTGGACGGTCCACGGCCTGCTCGGCGTCGCCGCCATCGTCACCCTGATCACCGGCGCCCAATACTGGGAAGCCGCCCGCAAGGCGCTGACCTGAGCGTCGCCGCAAATCCGACACACGCATAGGGCGACCATCGCCCTCCCAACACCTGCGACGGGGGCGGTGCGATGCGTGGCGTACTGTGGTCGTGCGTTGTGTTCCTGCTGGCGCTCGCGCCCCTGGCGGCGCGGGCCGAGGGGCGGCTGGTGGATTTCGAGATCGCCTCCAGGCGCTTCGACGGCGCCAAGGTCGAGATCTCGCCGATCCGAAAGGTCGTCGCCTACCTGCCCGACGGCTACGAGGCGGGATCGCGGCGCTATCCGGTCGTCTACTTCCTGCCCAACCTGTTCGACGGCCATCGCGCGATCTTCGACCGCGACGGCGCCAAGGCCGTGCTCGACCGGGCGATCGCCGACCGAACGGTCCCGCCGCTGATCCTGGTCAGCGCCGACTTTTCCACCCCGGCCGGCAGTTCGTTCTACGCGACCTCGCCGGTGACCGGCGACTGGACGGGCTTTCTGGCCAAGGACCTGGTGGCCGCCGTCGACGGCCGGTTCCGCACCCTGCCCGCCCCCGCCTCGCGCGGCCTGCTGGGCGACCGGATGGGCGGCTATGGCGCGATCCGCACGGTCATGGTCGCGCCGGGCGTGTTCGGTTCGGTCTACGCCCTGCATCCGGTGGGCACGGGCGTCGGGCTGCAAACCATGAACTCGCGGCCCAACTTCGAGCGGCTGGCCGCGGCCAGATCGCTGGACGATCTCGGCGACGATGGCTTCTCCCGGGTGTTCCTGGGGATGTACCAGGCTTTCCTGCCCAATCGCGACAAGCCCCCGCTCTATGCCGACCTGCCCGCCAGCGGCCGGGGCGAGAGCCTGGCCACCGATCCGGTGCTGACGGCCAAACTGCAGAACGCCTTCCTGCTCGACCGCCTGCTGCCGGCCCATGCGGCGGACCTGAAAAGCCTGCGCGGCCTGATGTTCGACTGGGGCCGCTTCGACGGCAACGCCGACCACGTGGTCGCCAACCGCACCTTCGCCGGCCTGCTGGAAGAGTTCGGCGTGCCCAACGAGGCCGAGGAGTATCGCGGCTGGTGGGGCGAACGGCACTGGACGCGCGACGGCCGCGTCGAAACCCGCGCCCTGCCGTTCTTCGCGCGAACGCTGGCGTTCGAGCCGGGGTAACCCCCTCAGTCGCTTCGCGACAGCTCCCCCAGAGGGGGAGCATCTTTAAGGAAGCGCCGGCGCCAATAGATCCTCCCCCTCTGAGGGAGGTGGCCCGGAGGGCCGGAGGGGGATCCGCCGCCCTACTCGCCCGCGATGATCTCGCCCTCGTCGTCCTCCTCGGAGGGTCCGTACATCAGCCACTCGCTGTCGGGCCGGTCTTCACCGCCGGCCCGCTCGGCCTGCATCATCAGGGCCAGCCAGCGTGTCCCCGTCATCCGCAACACCATGATCGCCTCCAGGACTCAAGGTCGTTATTGAGAGTGACTCGCAATATCGAACCGATCAAGGCGATTTCGATGCTTAAGGTTCCTCCTTTGGAAGCGCGCGGCGGCCGCGCCATGGGCCTTAGAAGCGCGTGGTCGCCGCGCGACGGGCCAGCAGCACCCGCTCACGACGGCGCGAGGCCTCGCGTTCCAGATGCGGCGCAACCTCGGCCGCCCGCCGGCGTTCCTCCGGCGTTCCGCTGACGTCGAGGCGGCGCACGTTGCTCAGCAATTGCGCCAGCTCCGAGTCCTTGAGGCTCGGAATGCGATCGATCAGCGTCATGGTCTCGCTCCATCCAAATTCAGCGACGTCGATAACCACAACGCTCAAAGTGCTTCGAAGGTGACGCTTCGCCCTCAAAAAATAAAATATCGATGTTCCGCTTGCTATTCGCGCCTCGACCTTCTAGAAGACGATCATCGAATTCGCTGCCGCTCGATCCGCTATTCCATGCTTCTTTCAGAAAGAAGCCTCGGGCCAGCCCTCCGACCTCCAACGAAATTGATCGCCTTTCGGCACGCTGCCGCGAGGCGCCCTACACTATGATCTAAAGGACTACCCCAATGGCTATCGGCACCGTGAAATGGTTCAACGGCACCAAGGGCTTCGGCTTCATCCAGCCTGAAGACGGCGGCAACGACGTCTTCGTGCACATCTCGGCCGTCGAACGCGCCGGCATGACCTCGCTGAACGAAGGCCAGAAGGTCAGCTACGAGCTCGAGCAAGACCGCCGCAGCGGCAAGGTCTCGGCCGGCCAGCTGCAGTCGGCCTAAAAGGCCCCGCTGCACAAGCGATCCGCGAACGGGCCGGCCCAGCGCCGGCCCGTTTTGCGTTCCGGCGTTCGATTTTGAACAATCGCGCCATTGAGTGGACGCGAGCCCGCGCCACGCCTAGGTTCGCGCCGTTCGAACACCGCCGGCTCCTCATGCGTCCGATCCGCCTTGCCCTCGCCGCCCTCGCCCTGATGACCCTGGCCGCCTGCGGCTCGGTATCGCGCGACGCTTTCAAGGCCAGCGACCTGGCCGGACCGCCGCCGTCGGGCCTGTCGGACATCCGCTTCAACGCCAGCGACGGCGCCGCCGGCATCCGCTTCGCCGACGCCGCCCGCAACCGCGCCCGCCACCAGCAGACCTTCGACGTCCTGGCCCTCTCCGGCGGCGGCTCCAACGGCGCCTATGGCGCGGGCGTCATCACCGGCTGGACCAAGACCGGCGAGCGGCCCGAGTTCGACATCGTCACCGGCGTCTCGACCGGCGCACTGACCGCCCCCTTCGCCTTCCTCGGCCCCACCTGGGACGCGCGCCTGGCCGAGGTCTACACCGGCGACGCCGCCGACCGGATCCTGCAGCCGCGCGGCCTCGGCGTCCTCTTCCATCCCAGCTTCTACGACAGCCGCGCGCTGAGCGGCCTGGTCGACAAGTACGCCGACGCCAACATGATGCAGGCCATCGCCGCCGAGCACGCCCGCGGCCGCCGCCTGCTGATCGCCACCACCAATCTCGACACCGAGGAGACGGTGATCTGGGACATGGGCGCCATCGCCACCAAGGGCGACGAGGCCTCGCGCGAGCTGTTCCGCGACGTGCTGGTCGCCTCGGCCAGCATTCCCGGCGTCTTCCCGCCCGCCCTGATCCAGGTCGAGGGCCACGGCCGGCGGCTGTCGGAGATGCATGTCGACGGCGGGGTGACCATCCCGTTCTTCGTCGCCCCCGAGTCGCTCCTGCTGTGGACCGCCGATCGCGGCACGGCCAAGCCGGGCCGGATCTTCGTCGTCGTCAACGGCCAGGTCGGCGGCGTCTTCGGCTTCACCAAGGGCGGGGCCCTGTCGATCGTCGGCCGCTCGTGGCAGACCATGAGCAAGGCCCTGATCCGCACGCATCTGGCCGCCAGCGCCAGCTTCGCCCAGCGCAACGGCGGACAGCTGTTCTACAGCGCCATTCCCGACGCCGCCGAGGCCGACACCTCGGGCCTCGACTTCGCCGCAGGCAACCGCAAGGCGCTCTACCGCATGGGCTACGACCGCGCCGTCGCCGGCTGGGCCTGGAGCCTGGCGGCCGCTCCCGCAGAGGCCCCGCCAAGTCCCGGGGTCGTCCCCGCGCCGCCGGCCAAGAGCGGACGCTAAGCCACACCGCTAACAGCGCTTTTCCAGACTCCCCGACTCTGGGGTTGCGCCCGCCTGACTCCGTCTCTAAAGGGGCGGCTTAACCTGCAAGATGGTCGACAGCGGGCGCGCGGATGTGCGCGACCGTGTCTTTGCGCGAGTTAGCCATGCCCAAGAGAACCGACCTTTCCTCGATCCTGATCATCGGCGCCGGCCCGATCGTCATCGGTCAGGCCTGCGAGTTCGACTATTCGGGCGTGCAAGCGTGCAAGGCCCTGCGCGCCGAGGGCTACCGGATCATTCTGGTCAACTCGAACCCGGCCACGATCATGACCGATCCGGACGTGGCGGATGCGACCTACATCGAGCCGATCACCCCCGACATGGTCGCCAAGATCATCGAGAAGGAGCGCCCCGACGCCCTCCTCCCGACCATGGGCGGCCAGACCGCGCTGAACACCGCCCTCGCCCTCGAGGAAGCCGGCGTCCTGAAGAAGTTCGGCGTCGAGATGATCGGCGCCAAGGCCGAGGTCATCGACAAGGCCGAGGACCGCCAGAAGTTCCGCGACGCCATGGACAAGCTGGGCCTCGAGAGCCCGCGCTCCAAGGCCGCACACACCATGGACGAAGCCATGGAAGGCCTGGATTTCGTCGGCCTGCCGGCGATCATCCGTCCGTCCTTCACCCTGGCCGGCACCGGCGGCGGCATCGCCTACAACCTCGAAGAGTTCAAGGAGATCGTCGAGCGCGGCCTCGACCTGTCGCCGACCACCGAGGTGCTCATCGAAGAGAGCGTCCTGGGCTGGAAGGAATACGAGATGGAAGTGGTCCGCGACACCGCGGACAACTGCATCATCGTCTGCTCGATCGAGAACATCGACCCGATGGGCGTCCACACCGGCGACAGCATCACCGTCGCCCCGGCCCTGACCCTGACGGACAAGGAATACCAGTGGATGCGCGCGGCCTCGATCGCCGTGCTGCGCGAGATCGGCGTCGAGACCGGCGGTTCGAACGTCCAGTTCGCCCTGAACCCGGCCGACGGCCGCATGGTCGTCATCGAGATGAATCCGCGCGTGTCGCGCTCGTCGGCCCTGGCGTCCAAGGCCACCGGCTTCCCGATCGCCAAGGTCGCCGCGCGCCTGGCCGTCGGCTACACGCTGGACGAACTGCAGAACGACATCACCGGCGGCGCCACCCCGGCCTCGTTCGAACCGTCGATCGACTACGTCGTCACCAAGATCCCGCGCTTCGCCTTCGAGAAGTACCCGGGCAGCGAGCCCCTGCTGACCACGGCCATGAAGTCGGTCGGCGAAGTGATGGCCATCGGCCGCACCTTCAAGGAAAGCGTGCAGAAGGCCCTGCGCGGCCTGGAAACCGGTCTCGCCGGCTTCGACGAAGTCGAGATCCACGGCGCCGATGACCCCGACACCGGCAAGGCCGCCGTCGTCCGCGCCCTGGGCGTGCCGACGCCGGACCGCCTGCGCGTCATCGCCCAGGCCTTCCGCCACGGCCTGACCGTGGAAGAGGTCAACGCCGCGTGCTCCTACGAGCCGTGGTTCCTGCGCCAGATCGCCGAGATCGTCCGCCAGGAAGGCCTGGTCCGCGCCGGCGGCCTGCCAAAGACCGCCCAAGGCTTCCGCGAGCTGAAGGCCCAGGGCTTCTCCGACGCGCGCCTGGCCAAGCTGACCAACGGAACCGAGAAGGCCGTCCGCGCCGCTCGCCAGGCCCTGAACGTGCGCCCGGTGTTCAAGCGCATCGACAGCTGCGCCGGCGAGTTCCTGGCCTCGACGCCCTACATGTATTCGACCTACGAGTTCGGCGCCCTGGGCCAGGTTCCCGAGTGCGAAAGCGAGCCGTCGGGCGCCAAGAAGGCCGTGATCCTGGGCGGCGGTCCCAACCGCATCGGCCAGGGCATCGAGTTCGACTACTGCTGCTGCCACGCCGCCTTCGCGCTCGACCAGATCGGCGTGGAGTCGATCATGGTCAACTGCAATCCCGAGACCGTCTCGACCGACTACGACACCTCCGACCGCCTCTACTTCGAGCCGCTGACGGCCGAGGACGTGCTGGAACTGCTGCATGTCGAGATGAGCAACGGCGAGCTGGCCGGCGTCATCGTCCAGTTCGGCGGCCAGACCCCGCTGAAGCTGGCCCACGCCCTGGAAGAGGCCGGCGTGCCGATCCTGGGCACCAGCCCCGACGCCATCGACCTGGCCGAAGACCGCGAGCGCTTCCAGCAACTGCTGAACGGCCTCGACATCGCCCAGCCGGAAAACGCCATCGCCCGCAGCTGGGACGAGGCCCGCGCCGAAGGCGACAAGATCGGCTTCCCGTTCGTGATGCGTCCGTCCTACGTGCTGGGCGGCCGGGGCATGGAGATCATCCGTGATCACGAGGCCATGGAGCGCTACATCGCCGGCGCCGGCGAGATTTCGCTCGAGCACCCGATCCTGCTCGACCACTATCTGAGCCGCGCCACCGAGGTGGACGTCGACGCCCTGTGCGACGGCGAGAGCGTGTTCGTGGCCGGCGTGCTGGAGCACATCGAGGAAGCCGGCGTCCACTCGGGCGACTCGGCCTGCTCGATGCCGCCCTTCTCGCTGAAGGCCGAAACCGTCGAGGAACTGAAGCGCCAGACGGTGCAGATGGCCCTGGCGCTGAACGTGCGCGGCCTGATGAACGTGCAGTTCGCCATCGAGGAGCCGCACTCGGACGCCCCGCGCATCTACGTGCTGGAAGTGAACCCGCGCGCCTCGCGCACCGTGCCGTTCGTGGCCAAGACCATCGGTCAGCCGGTGGCCGCCATCGCCGCCAAGCTGATGGCCGGCGCCAAGCTTGCCGAGTTCGGCTTGAAGGACGAGCCCTACGACCACATCGCGGTCAAGGAAGCCGTCTTCCCGTTCGCCCGCTTCGCCGGCGTCGACACGGTGCTTGGCCCGGAAATGCGCTCGACCGGCGAGGTCATGGGCCTCGACTGGATCCGTGAAGGCGAAACGGGCCTGGGCCCGGCCTTCGCCCGCGCCTTCGCCAAGAGCCAGCTGGGCGGCGGCGTGAAGCTGCCGACCTCGGGCACCGCGTTCGTGTCGGTCAAGGAAAGCGACCGTCCGTGGATCGTCGAGCCGGTGAAGCTGCTGCAAGCGGCCGGCTTCAAGGTGATCTCCACCGTCGGCACCCGCGGCTACCTCGCCGAGCAGGGCGTCGAGGTCGAACTGGTCAAGAAGGTGCTGGA
Source organism: Caulobacter sp. FG7 (assembly GCF_057808875.1). NCBI lineage: Bacteria > Pseudomonadati > Pseudomonadota > Alphaproteobacteria > Caulobacterales > Caulobacteraceae > Caulobacter > Caulobacter sp. FG7. Next base: position 3,308 of record NZ_JBMDIW010000023.1, on the reverse strand, counting down.
AGGCCGTCCCAACATCGTCGACGTTATGAAGAACGGCGGCGTGCAGCTGGTGTTCAACACCACCGAAGGCAAGCAGGCCCTGGAAGACAGCTTCGACATCCGCCGCACGGCGCTGATGATGAAGGTGCCCTACTACACCACCTCGGCCGGCGCCCTCGCCGCCGCCCAGGCCATCGCCGGCGCCCCGGCCGAGTCCCTCGACGTGCGCCCGCTGCAAAGCTACGCGTAAGGCCAAGGCCTCGTCCTCGATACGCAAGAAGCCGCCCGGAGCGATCCGGGCGGCTTTTTCGTAGCGCCTGGGAGGGTAAAGGGCCGGGCGCCCAAGATCCTCCCCCTCTGGGGGAGGTGGCCCGGAGGGCCGGAGGGGGACGTTCTCAGCCGCCGCAACGCCGGAAAGTCATCCCCCCCACCGATCGCTGACGCGATCGCCGCCCCCACAGGGGGAGGTTCCATTTGGCCTGACGCCGCCCCCGAAACCTAAAGAAACCGCGCTTCCCGCCTGTCGCCATCTTGACACAGGCGTCACCCACGGCCATTTGCCGACTCAAGGATTTGCCACGCAGCTGATTTGACATCGATCGGGCCGCCAACGCACAGCGCGCGCCCTCTTTGAAACAGGATGTCATCCTCGCCGCGCCAGGTCCCAGCGGTCGCCGATCGAAAGATCGACGTTCATGAACGCCGCGCTCGAAGCCGCCACCCTCCGCCCTTTTTGTGCGGAGCGTTACCCCGTGGCCTTTCGTGCGTTAGTTCACAGAACGTCGAAAATTTTTTCGCCGATCCTGCTGGACGCTTGGAGCGCCTGCGCAGCGGGGTCCTAACCCTTGAGGAAGCAGTCGACGGCCCGAACTCGCGAGGATCCGCGGAAGGCCGGCGACATGTTGAGGCATTCTCGGCCCGCCCCCGCCACGAAGGGGTCGGCGCCGATTTCGGAGAGCTTGATGAGCAACAATTCCACGGCCGAGACCGAAGCGCCCGAAGCCACCGGTGGTGATGGTCCGCTCCTCGACCTGACCGACGCCGGCGTAAAGAAGTTCATCAAACAGGCGAAAGCCCGCGGCTACGTCACGATGGATGAGCTGAACAAGGTGCTGCCTTCGGAAGAAGTCAGCCCTGACGCCATCGAAGACACGCTGGCCATGCTCAGCGAGATGGGCGTCAATGTCGTCGAGGCCGAAGAAGACGCCGAGAACGCCGAGGGCGGCGAGGTCGCCACCCGCGACGAGAACACCACGGTCATCACCAGCGACAAGCCGGCCGCCTACGACCGCACCGACGACCCCGTGCGCATGTACCTGCGCGAAATGGGCTCGGTCGAGTTGCTGAGCCGCGAGGGCGAAATCGCCATCGCCAAGCGTATCGAGGCCGGTCGCGACACAATGATCCGCGGCCTGTGCGAAAGCGCCCTGACCTTCGAAGCCATCATGGTGTGGCGCGAGGAACTCTCGACCGGCCGCATCCTGCTGCGTGAAGTCATCGACCTGGAAGGCACCTACGCGGCCATCAACGGCGGCGCGGCCCAGCCTGCCGCCGAGGATGACGACGGCGAACCGGCCGAGCCGGTCGACCAGGAAGCCGGTGAGGCCAAGCCCGAGGGCGAAGGCGAGGACGACGACGACTTCGACGACGGCGCCGGTCCCACGGTCAGCGCCATGGAAGGCGAACTGCGCGAAGGCGTCATGGCCATCCTCGACGCCATCGCCAGCGAGTTCGAGACCTTCCGCAAGCTGCAAGACAAGCTGGTCGGCAGCCGCCTGAAGGGCACGGATCTGTCGGACGCCGATCGCAAGGCCTACGAGGGCCTGTCGGCGACGATCATCCAGCACCTGAAGACGCTGAAGCTGAACAACAACCGCATCGAGGCTCTGGTCGAGCAGCTCTATGCGATCAACAAGCGCCTGATCGGCCTGGAAGGCCGCCTGCTGCGCCTGGCCGACAGCTACGGCATCAGCCGCGGCGAGTTCCTCAAGGCCTATTTCGGCTCCGAACTGAACCCCACCTGGGTCGACCAGGTGAAGGGTATGGGCGTGCGCTGGACCAAGTTCGTCGAGAACGACACCAGCTCGGTCAGCGACATCCGCCAGGAGATCGCGGCCCTGGCCACCGAGACCGGCGTGCCGATCGACGACTACCGCCGCATCGTCCAGACCGTGCAGAAGGGCGAGCGCGAGGCCCGTCAGGCCAAGAAGGAGATGGTCGAGGCCAACCTGCGCCTCGTGATCTCGATCGCCAAGAAATACACCAACCGCGGCCTGCAGTTCCTGGACCTGATCCAGGAAGGCAACATCGGCCTGATGAAGGCCGTCGACAAGTTCGAGTACCGCCGCGGCTATAAGTTCTCGACCTACGCCACCTGGTGGATCCGCCAGGCCATCACCCGCTCGATCGCCGACCAGGCGCGGACCATCCGCATCCCGGTGCACATGATCGAGACGATCAACAAGATCGTCCGCACCAGCCGCCAGATGCTGCACGAGATCGGCCGCGAGCCGACCCCGGAAGAGCTGGCCGAAAAGCTGGCCATGCCACTGGAGAAGGTGCGCAAGGTCCTGAAGATCGCCAAGGAGCCGATCTCGCTCGAAACGCCGATCGGCGACGAGGAAGACAGCCACCTGGGCGACTTCATCGAGGACAAGAACGCGGTCCTGCCGATCGACGCGGCCATCCAGTCGAACCTGCGGGAAACCACCACCCGCGTGCTCGCCTCGCTGACCCCGCGTGAAGAGCGCGTGCTGCGCATGCGCTTCGGCATCGGCATGAACACCGACCACACGCTGGAAGAAGTCGGCCAGCAGTTCTCGGTCACCCGCGAACGCATCCGCCAGATCGAAGCCAAGGCCCTGCGCAAGCTCAAGCACCCGAGCCGCTCGCGCAAGCTGCGCAGCTTCCTCGACAGCTGATCGGCCCCAAGGCCAGACAAGACGAAGGCGGCGCCCGCGAGGACGCCGCCTTTTTCTTTGGGCCCGCTGAAGAGCGGAGCCGCCTAGTTGTTGCCGGTCTTGACGTCGGCCGAGCCGGCGCCATTGGCCGAACCCGAGACGCCGCTGCGCGAGGCCGAACCCGACAGGCCCAGCGAACCCGACTGGCCGGCGCCGCCCTTGCTGGTCGAGGCGCTGGGCGAGCCCGAACCATTGGCCGAGCCCGAGGCGCCGTCGCGGCTGACCGAACCGCCGCCGGTCAGGGCGCCGTCGCCGGTCGCATTGGTCGAGGCGGCTGCGTCGCGGGCCGAGCCGGCGGCGTTGCGGGCGACGCCTGTGGCGCGACCGGCCGCGCCCGTGGCCCGGTCACGCGCCGAGCCGGCGGCGCCC